>NZ_JAELVH010000110.1 GCF_019399235.1 Streptomyces poriferorum
CCCAGGGCCAGCAGGCAGAACGCGGCGCCTGCCAGCGCCGGCTGTGCGACGAACTCCATCGCCCGCAGTGCACCGCGTTCCCAGCCCTTCATGACGTGCTCCCGGTTCTCGGTCGGTCAGATGTTCAGAAGGCCCGTGAAGGGCTGGTCGGCCCGAAGCCTGCTACTGCCGTCGATCTCGATGCTGCGCGCCCGTACGGCCGCGAGGTGCGTACCGGAGAGGAGAACCGCCGCCGCGTCGGCGCGTACGCGCTCCGTCTCGATGACCCCCGTGCTCGGGGCGAGGAGGACGAGCTCGCTCTCGGCGCCCTCGCCGACGGACACCGCGTGTCCCTGGTCCGAGGGCAGGAGCACTGCCCGGACCGGATGCGGGTCGAGCGACCCCGCACTGTCTAGGACGGTCAGGAACGTGGCCGTACTGGTCCTCGGGGTCGTGAGACGCAGGGTGTGCATCGTCTTGCTGACCTTGAGGCTCGGAGTACTGGAGGTGGGGTTCGCCTCCACCTCGGTGCGCTCCTGGGCGGCCGCGGCGTCCGTGGGCAGGAGCCGGGTGAGCCGTGCGCTGCCGGGCCCCGACTCCAGCCGCCAGCCGTCCGGGTCCAGCTGGGTGGTGGGCCAGTCGGTGTGCAGCAGGTAGGCCCACTCGCGCGGTGAGTCGGCCTCGAGCTCGTCGAGGATGACGACACGCCCGCGCGGAGTCACCACCAGCGTACGGTCGATGCGCCGCACCCCCAACCCCTCGGAGAACATCGCCGCGGACTCCGACGTGGCATGGGCGAACCCGCCCTCCGCGAGCACGTCCCGTACGCGCGCCCGGCGCTCGTACGGTATGCCTTCGTACACGTGGTAGCGGCCCTCGTCCGCCCACCCCTGGCCGTCGACCAGGATCAGGTTGTGGTGCCCGGCGCGCTTCTGGTTGCTGTACCCCTCGTCCACCGCGAGGAAGGCGCCGTGCGAGTGCAGGACGAAGGCGCCGGCATCGGGGTGGTGGTGGCCGGCGCTCATCGCGTCCCAGCCGCCCGCGGCCTTCAGCCGGTGTCCCTCGTCCCAGGCACGGTGGCCGCCGCCGGGCGCGGCCTTGAAGCTGACGCAGGTGGCGGCGTTGTCCCAGCCCGTGCGCGCCGTGATCTGCCCGAGGTCCGGGAAGTACGCGGTGAGGGGCTCCCGGTCGGGGGCGACGGGCACCACCTCCGGGTCGTACCAGAGCAGTTCGAGGAAGGCTTCGGGCATGACACCGGGGCGCACACCCGACTCGTATGCCTCGCGCCAGAAGTGACGCTCCGCGACCAGATCGCCCAGCCACTGCGCTGTACCGTCCTGGTAGGCGGAAGCCAGACGGTAGTAGAGGGCGACGCTGTGGCCGCTGCGCCGGTCATGGCAGTCGCCGTGGTCGATGTTCTCCTCGAAGCCCGGCGCGCTCTGGTGCAGGCGCCAGTGCGTGGTGTTGCGCAGGAACCCGCCCGTCGACCAGAGATCTGCCCCCTCCTGCTGCTGCACGAGGTCGGTGTGGATGGCGAGCCAGGGCACGCCGTACCGCCAGTAGACGACGCCTTCGGAGTCCGAACCGTCCTCGGGGAGCATCCCCAGGACCGTCTCCAGATTCGCCCGGGCCGCCTTGGTCCACTCGGGACGTCCCAGTGCGTAACCCGCGGTGGCGATACCGGTCCAGCAGATCCAGTTGTGGTTCTGCCAGTAGGCGCTCGACCACCAGCTGCCGGTGGTCTCCTCGGCGTAGGAGTGGAGCCGCTCCCCCTGGAGTTCCAGTTTGGCCCGCAGGATCTCCCGGCGTTCCGGCTCCAGGTCCTCACCCAGCCAGGAGTAGGCGAGCGAGAGACCGTGCAGCAGCCAGCCCGCGTCCAGGTCGTGGTCGGGCATATGGGCCCGGCCCCAGTGGGGGAAGGCGACGCAGGTCGAGATCCAGCGCCACGCCTCCTCCAGATATCCTCGCTGCCCGGTGAGCCGGTAGGCGAGTGCCAGGTTGGCGGCGGCGGGCCCGAAGTAGGTGATGCTCGCCTCGGGGTGCTCCGTGGGCGGCGACTGTCGGCGGTACCAGTCGCACTGTTCGTACAGTCGGCGCCACTGGGCGGCGCGCGCGCCGTTCAGCTCACTGCGGAGCAGTTCGAGTCGCCCTTCGAGAAGCAGCATGCGGCCTCACCTTCCGATGGAGTGGGTGGCGACGGTTCCGTCGGCCAGATCGATGTGGACGGTTCGTTCGGACAGGCTCACCCGGCGGATGGGTGGCGTCGCTTCGGCGGACTGGTAGACGGAGACGAACACAGCGCGCCTGCCGGTGGTCGCCCAGTCAACTCCCCGGCATGTTCGCGCCGGGTCGTCGGCGGGGCCCGGGTGCGCGACGACGGTGAAGTCGGCCGGCGGACGTGACACGTGCTGCCCGGTCATGACCGCGCTCTCACTGTCGCCCCAGACGGTGCGTGCACGATCGGGGCCCTGGGCCACGACGTGGAAATCGGTTCCCGGGCGTAGCTGGGCTGTGAGCAGTCGCTCGTCGTCGGCTTCGAGGACGAGGATGTCGAGGAGGTACCGCGGGTCGGTGACGATCCGCCGGATGGCGGACACGCCGTCGTAGGCCCCGGTGCATCTGCCGGTGTCGCCGTCGAGGACTGCGTCGCAGGGCGCCTGCTCCGAATCGTCGACGCGGAAGGTCGGGTGGGCCTTCGTGCCGGCGTAGTACGTCCGATAGCTCCGGTGTGCGTAGGGGACCTGTCCCGGATCCGGCTGCCAGGCGGTGCCATCGTCCGCGTAGAGGTAGAGGGACAGCTTGTCCAGGTGCCCGTGCCCTCCCCCGTGCGGTCCGGCATCCAGGAGCGCGTGGATTCCGGCCGAACGGAACACCGCGAATCCCGTGTCCGGGAAGGACCTCCGCGGGGTGCGGGCGGGCAGCGGGGGTCCGCTGAACCAGCCTGCGAGGTCCGCGGGCAGCTCGGTGGCAGTGTCCCGGGCTGCGGCTCCGGCCACCGCCGCCAGGGGGGCACCGGCGAACAACTGATCTGCCAGTGTCGCCACTTCGCAGATCTCGGCGGACTGCGCTTCACGCCGGTACGGGCCGTCGTGCAGGGCCGGCAGGGTACCGGCAGGAGTCGCGATGCCGGCCAGGGCCGTGATCATCGCGCCCAGCACTCCGGCGATGTCGCCGGGCAGCCGCTCGGGGTTGCTGCCCCGCAGGGCGAGGAGATACGCGTGCAGGACGAAGAGGTGGTAGTAGGTGCTGCCCTCCCACTCCCAGCCGTCCTCGTGCATCGCCGTGCGCATGTGCTTGAACAGGCCGTAGTGATCTGCCAGTTTCACGGTGTCGGGTTCGACGCCCTCGATGGCGAGTGCGGCCGACCGGCAGCAGGTCTCCGCGGCGGCGAGCCATGCCGTGTAGTTGGAACGGCTCTCCCCCTTCTGCCGCAACTCCGCGCGTGCCTGACCGGCGGACTCCCCGAGTGACCGGAGGAAGGGCAGCAGGGCGCCGAGCTCGGCGCGCATCCCCCCGTGTGCGGCGAGCGTGCGTACGGCGTGGGAGACGGCCACCGCCCAGATGGCTTCGGTGAGGGCCTGGTGGAAGAGCCGGCCGTGCAGCATCCAGTCGGCCGCACCCGGGTGCGTGCTGGGAAGACCTGCGTACAGCTCCGCGTACTCCAGGAGCAGCCACAGTGCCTCGGAGCGCTCGGCCGGCCCACCACAGGCGAGATGCCGCAGACGCTGGGCGGCAGCTTGATGGGCCAGTACGGTCCGCGCCCCGCGCACCGCCTCCGTGTCCACCCGGCAGCCGTACCGACACGCTGCCCCGGTGCTCGGGAAGGGGTCGCCGAGCAGATCGCCGTGGTCGAGCTCGACACCGTGTGACGGGCACACATAGGCGTGCCACCAGCCGCCCCGCTCGCGTGTGATGGTCAGCGCGGCCATACACCACCGCCGATGTCGAGGGTGGCTCCGGTGATGTACCCGGCCTCGTCCGAGGCGAGGTAGACGGCCGCACCGGCGACGTCCTCCACCGTGCCACCACGGCCGATGGGAAGCTTGTCGACGATGCCCTGCTGAACCTCGGGCGAGGTGAACGTGTCGTGGAAGGTGGTACCGCCGATGTACCCGGGGGCGAGCGCGTTGACGGTGACGCCGGTGCCTCCGACCTCCTTGGCCAGCCCCTTGGCGAAGCCGATCACTCCGGCCTTGGCCGCGGCGTAGGCGGCGGCTCCGGGGCCGCCGCCGTCGTGGGCCGCCTGGGAGGCCATCAGCACGAAGCGGCCCGAGGCGCCCGCCTCCTTCAGGTACGGCAGTGCCGCCCGGCACGTGCGGAAGACGGAGAAGAGATTGACATCGACCACACTGTGGAAGTGCTCTTCGCTCATCTCGGCGACCGGAACCCGGCCTACGAGGTGCCCCGCGTTGGCCACCACGATGTCGAGTCCGCCGAGAAAAGCGACGCTCTCGTCGACGAGTCGCGTGACCTCGCCGGGGTCGGTGACATCAGCGGCGAGACATGCGGACTTCCGGCCCATCGCGATGATCTCGGCCACCACCCTCTCGGCGGCATCGGCGGAGTGTCCGTGATGAACGATCACGTCCGCGCCGGCCCTTGCCAGTCCGAGCGCGACCGATGCGCCGATTCCGTGGCCTGCACCGGTGACGAGCGCTCGGCGACCTGTGAGATCAAAAGGCATGAGAATTCTCCATGGTTATGTCGCAAAGGAAGAGGCGGGGCTATTTGATGCCTGAGTTGGCGAACCCCTGGACGAAGTAGCGCTGGGTGAAGAGGAACAGCACCACCATCGGAACGGTGGCCAGCGTCGTGCCCGCCATCAGGTACGCCCAGGCGTTCTGGTCGGCCTGCTGGAAGGCGGACAGACCCACCTGGATGACGCGCAGGTCGGTGTCGCTGGTGATGATCAACGGCCAGAGGAAGTTGTTCCAGCTGCTCTCGAACGTGAGCAGTGCGACGGTGGCGATAGCCGGCTTGACCAGTGGCGTCATCACCCGTGCGTAGATACCGAACTCACCCATGCCGTCGATGCGGGCGGCCTCCTCCAGCTCACGCGGCAGGGAGAGGTAGAACTGCCGGAACAGGAAGATGGCGAACGGCGTCAGCGCACCCGGGACGATCAGACCCCACCAGGAGTCGAGCCAGCCGTGCCCGCCCCGCCCCAGATAGTCGTTCCCGCCGAAGAACGGAATGCCCTTGGCTATCAGGTACTGCGGAACGATCTTGGTGTACGTCGGAATCATCATGGTGGCCAGCACCCCCATGAACACCACGGTCCGGCCCCGGAACGCCACTCGGGCCAGGGCGTACCCCGCCATGGACGCCAGGGCAAGGTTGAGCGCCGTGTGTCCGAGCGCGATGAGCAGGCTGTTCCTGAAGTACGTGCCGAAGGGGGCGTATTCGAGCGCCTCGGAGTAGTTGCTCCAGTCCCATACCTGCGGAAGCAGGTTGGGAGGATAAGAGGCCAGGTCGGGATCGGTCTTCAGCGAGGTGATGACCATCCACAGGAAGGGGACGACCATCGCGAGCGACACTGCCACGAGCACCAGGTGCAGGGTCGTCCTCCGCAACCGGCGGGCGAGCAGAGGACGGTTCGCAAGCAGGGTCCCGCGAGCCGTGGCCCCCCGAAGGAGCTTCTCAGCGGACATCGTCTTCCTTTCCGGTGAGACGCCGGCTGATCAGCATCAGCACCAGCAGGAACGCGAACAGCACCACGCTCTGTGCGCAGGCCGCGCCCATGTTGAACTCCTTGAACGCCGTGCGGTAGATCTCGTAGGTCATGACCGTGGTCGAGTTGCCGGGCCCGCCATCCGGCGTCAGCACGTACAGCTGGTCGAACGCCTGGAAGGAGTCGATGATCGACACCACCAGGACGAAGAACGTCGCCGGCTTCAGCAAGGGCAGCGTGATGGAGAAGAACTGCCGGATCTGCGAGGCTCCGTCGATCCGGGCCGCCTCGTACACGTCCTCCGGCATCGCCTGCAGGGCGGCCAAGTAGATGAGCATCTTGATGCCGATGCCCTTCCAGATGCTGACGATGATCACTGCGGTGAGCGCCCAGTCCGGGTCCGCGAGCCAGGTCGGCCCGTCGATGCCCGCCCAGCCGAGCATGGTGTTGACCACACCGAGCCGTGGTTCGAACATCCACATCCACACGAGCGCGATCGCCACCGTAGCGGTGACATGCGGCATGAAGACGGCGGTGCGGTACCAAGCGGCGGCCCGCATCTTCACGCTGAGCAGGATGGCCAGGACCACCGCGATGGCCATGGCGACGGGCACGGTGAAGAAGGTGAACACCACCGTGTGCCAGATGGAGGCGTTCCACGTCTCGTCGTTGAAGATCTCCTGGAAGTTGTCCAGGCCGTTGAACGTGACCGTGCCGGCGAGGATGTCGTAGTCGGTGAAGGCCAGCGCGAAGGTCGCGACCACGGGAATGCCGATCCACCAGACGAGGTGAATGACCGAAGGCGCGAGCATGAGCACCGCCGCCCGGCGCCGGTCGTGACCGAACTTCTTCGCACGGGGCGGGCGCCCGCTCCGGGAGGGCGCCGCACGCTTGGTGGAACGATGCACTACCGGCCCGTCCCTGCTGGTATCGGCGGCCGAGCTTGTGAACGTCGGCATCAGGCCCCCTTGGCGATGATCGCCTCGGCCTTCCCGGCAAGCCCGTGGAGGGCCTCGGCGGGAGTGGCCTTGCCGAGCAGGGCGCTTTCCAGCGCCGGCTTGAACTCCTCACGGATCTCGAGCCAGGTCGGCACCCCGCCCTCGGAGAAGGCGTGGTCGAGGTTGTCCACGGCGAAGGAGACGAGCTTGTTGCTCTTCACGTACGAGGAGTCGGCCGCGCTGAGGACAGCCGGGATGTTCCCACGTTGCTCGGCCGCCTGGGGCGACACCTTCTCGCCGGACAGGAACTCCACCAGCTTCTTGGCCTGCTCGGGGTGGCTGGTTTTCGCCGACATGGTGGCCAGCGTGCCGCCCTGGAAGAGCGCGGGACGCTGCTGGTTCAGCATGAATCCGGCGACCTTATCCTCGGCGATCAGCTCGGGCGCGCTCTCGGAGATCTGCCGCCACATGTCGTTGTGGCCGATCATCATGGCCGACCGCCCCTGCACGAGAGGAGCGACGACGGCCCCCTTCTGGGTAAACCCGTAGTCCTCGATCTTGTCCGTACGAATGATGTCCACCATCCACTGGAGGGCGTCCACGGCTTCGTCGGAGTCGAGGACCGGCTTGCCGCCGTCGAACAGGTCGGCTCCGTGGGCCCACATCACAGGGAGGTAGGTCTGTCGGAGGTCGTTGCTGAGGATGTCGACGCCGGCCCGTGTCAGCTTGCCGTTCTTGCGGACCGTCAGCTCCTTCGCGATCTCCTTCAGCTCGGTGAGGTCCTTGGGCGGTGCGTCGATGCCCGCCTCGGCGAAGATGTCCTTCCGGTAGATGCCCATCCTGGTGTCGAGCAGGATCGGGCGGGCGTAGACCTTGCCGTCGTATACACCGGGCTGGGTCACACGGGGGTTGTACAGCCGGGCCAGTTCGTCCTCGGTCGTCTCCAGGTCGGCCAGAACCCCCTTCTCCGCGAAGGGCGGTATCCAGCCGACACCCATGAGCATGACGTCGTAGGGCTGACCGCCCACGATCGAGGTGGTCAGCTTCTCGTTGAGCTTCCCGTACTCGGTGTAGTCGACCTGGACGCTGACGCCGGGGTTGTCCTTCTTGAAGTCGGCAAGCAGGGACGTGAGGAGCTTCTGTCCGTCCGCGCGGTCGAAGATCGGCGTGAGCAGGCGCAGCGACGCACTGCCACCGCCCGACTTGCCGGGGGCAGCCCCGCCGCACGCGGTCAGCGCGGCGCCGGCAACCGCCGCGGCGCCCAGACCCAGCAGGCTTCGTCTGGACAGGGAAGAGGGATGTGAACGCATAACTGACTCCCGACAGCAGAGCATGCACTGGGTGGGTGAGACTTGCGTTGATCGCGGTGCACCGATTTACTGGTGCATCGATGCATGAGACTAGGAACACCCATACTTGATGTCAACATCGTGGAAACAATGGGTTTTCAAGGAGAGCGGGGGCAGCTGTGGCCGGAACAACGATTTACCAGGTGGCGCAGGAGGCGGGAGTCTCACCCAGCACGGTGTCCAATTTGCTCAACGGCCGCACCGGCAAGATGCTCCCGGAGACCAGGGCACGGGTCGAGACGGCGATCCGGCGTCTGGGCTACCGACCCAACCGGGCCGCCCAGCAGTTGCGTACCGGGCGGATCCAGATGCTCGGGCTCATCGTGCCGTCTGTCGCCAACCCGTTCTGGGGCACGTTCGCACGTCACCTCGAAGCCGCCGCCCTGGCGGAGGGTTTTTACATGCTCCTGTGCAACAGCGAGCGTGACCGAGACCGTGAGCGCCACTACGTCGAGGAACTCTGGGGCGACGGCATCGGCGGTGTGGTCCTGTGCTCCTCACTCCCGTCGCTCGACCACGTGAAGCCGACTGTCGAGGCGGGGCTCAGGCTGGTGGCCTTCGACCGCACCGCCCAACCCGGGGACCCGCACAGCGTGGTGAACATCGGGACGGACAACGTGCTCGGAATGCGCCTGGTCACAGAGCATCTGCTGGGGCTCGGACACCGCAGGCTGGCCTTCGTGTCCGGGTCGATCGGCAGCATCAACCGGGCCGAACGCTACAGCGGGTTCCAACAGGCCATCGAAGCCGCCGGCCTGCCCCAGGAGGCCGGGATCGTGTGGTCGGGAGCGGACACCCTGGACTTCGACGACCGGGACACGGCTGAGCTGGGACGCTCAGCAGCGCGCGAACTCCTGGCGGCCGCCAATCCCCCGACCGCGATCGTCGCCATCAACGACATGTGCGCGCTCGGTGTCATCGCGGGCGTGAGGGAGGCTGGCCTGACCGTGGGCCGTGACATCTCGGTCGTGGGCTACGACGACATCATGCTCGCGAGCATGGCGATGCCCGGGCTCACCACCGTACGGCAGCCGGTGGAGGAGATGGCATCCACCGCGTTCACCAAGTTGAGACAGGGCATGGAGAGCACCGCTGACTCGGCAGGGCACTCCGTGCTTCACCGGCCCCGGCTCATCGTCCGTGACTCGACTGCGGCGTCGGCTGCCCTCGCCGTGAAGACTCCCGCGCACCAGGGCGGAACACGTTGAACGAGGACCCCTGAACCAGGAGTCCCGGAGAACCGCCCGACGGGCCCGAAACCGAGCCGCCTGGGCTACGGATCGCTGGTAGCGAACAGCACTCTCCACTGTGGCAGTGGCCGGTCCACTGCCACAGCGCACTGACCGGCCGGGGCCAACCAGACATCCACAGCGGAGCCGATCCCGGGGACCTGCCCTCACGACACGCCTGCCATCCCTGCCGAGCCCTGGAGGCGATCCAGTTGAGTACGGGACGAGGAGCCGAATCCTCTTCCGCAGCCGCCGTCGGCGACGTTGCCGAAGCCCCCCTCTCCGGAGGATCCCTGTTCTCCTCGCTGAAGGTCAGGAACTACCGACTCTTCTTCCTCGGCCAGGTCGTCTCCAACAACGGCACCTGGATGCAGCGCATCGCCCAGGACTGGCTCGTGCTCAGCCTCACCGGCTCCGCAACCGCCGTGGGCATCACCACCGCCCTGCAGTTCCTGCCCCTGCTGCTCTTCGGACTGTACGGCGGCGTCCTCGTCGACCGCATGCGCAAGCGCCCCGTACTCGCCCTCACCCAGACAGTCATGGCGCTCACCGCTCTCGCCCTGGCCGCCTTCACGCTGACAGATCAAGTCCAGGTAGGGCACGTCTACGCCGCCGCGTTCGCAGTCGGCCTCGCGACCGTTCTCGACAACCCTGCCCGCCAGTCCTTCCTCTCCGAACTGGTCGGCCCGGATCAGCTACGGAACGCCGTCGGCCTCAACTCGGCGAACTTCCAGTCCGCCCGCCTCATCGGTCCCGCCGTGGCGGGACTGCTGATCACGGGCATCGGCACCGGATGGGCGTTCCTGCTCAACGGCCTCTCCTTCGTCGCACCCCTGACCTGCATGCTGCTGATGCGCACGGCTGAACTGCGCGCCGTCGAGCGTGCCCCGCGAGGCAAGGGACAACTACGCGAGGGACTTCGCTACGTCGCCGACCGCCCGGAGCTGCTGTGGACCATTGTTCTGGTCGGGTTCGTCGGTACCTTCGCCCTGAACTTCCCAGTCCATCTCTCCGCCTTCACCGACGACGCCTTCCACTCCGGTGCCGGTACCTACAGCCTCCTCAACACTCTGGTGGCGGCCGGCTCCCTGGCCGGTGCGCTGCTCGCCGCCAGGATCGGAACTGCAGGACTTAGACTGCCCTTCCTGGCCGCGCTGGCTTTCGGCATCGTGGAGATCGTGGCCGCCCTCACTCCGTCCCTGTGGAGCTTCGCTCTGCTCATGCTGCCCATGGGGCTGTTCGCCATGGTCGTCAACGTCAGCACGAACACCACCATCCAGACGTCGACCGACTCCACGATGCGGGGCCGTGTGACGGCCCTCTACATGATGGTCCTTCTGGGAGGCGCCCCCGTCGGCGCTCCGGTCGTCGGATGGATCACCGACACGTACGGGCCTCGCGTCGGCCTTGCGACGGCCGGCGCCGTGGCCGCCTGCACCGCCACGACAACAGGGCTCGTCCTGGCCAGGGTCGGCGGCCGTAGCGTGGCGATCGAGTGGAGCAAGCATCGCCTACGGGTTCGGATCACGTACCGGGAGTCAAGGCCGGAGAGAGAAGGCCCTGCATGACCCGAGCATCTACGCACGGGTATCCGGGGTGCGTCCGGACCCGCGGGCAGGACGAACCACATCCGACCTGGTCAGCCTTCGCCCTTGCGGCGCGCCGCCTCGTCCACGAAGGCCACCGCGGTGGACGGGCCGCCGGGCCCGCCGTCCGGTGAGGGACCAGCTGCGTCGACACCGTTCCGAGTTCCCGCACGCCACTCCTCTTCGAGGATGCCGAACACCAGGGAGTCCCGCCAGCCGTCCCGGATCCATGCCGTGTGTCGATGGTGCCCCTCGTACGTCATACCGAGCTTTGCCAGCACGCGGGAGGATCCAAGGTTTCGGGGGTCGCAGGTGGCGTGGATCCGGTGAAGCCCCAACTGGTCGAACCCGAGCGAGAGAAGCAACCGCCCGACTTCTGTGCCGATGCCTCGGCCCCATACCCGCGGATGCACGAGGTAGGAGATCTCACCCTGCCGCCGTGTGTGACTACGCACATGCAGCTCGCCCATACCGACGACGGCACCTCCGCAGCGGGCCACATGGGCGAACCGCCGCCGAGGTTCGTCCGACCACGCCGCGACCGCGGCCTTCACGAAGTGGCGCGTCTGATCCTCGGTGTTCGGCCCCCAGGGCTGGAAACGACAAGCCTCGGCGAGGCCGGCCCATGAGTGGACGTCCTGCCAGTCGTCGAAAGCGATCTTGTCCAAGGTCACCGAGTACTGGCTCATGGGTAGATCGTGTCAGACGGGTCGGGCAGGACGGCGCACTCAGGAAGCACGTCTGATCGCCCCTGGGCAGTGATCGCAGAAGGCGACGGAGCGGGATCGTCAAGCCCCGCCGCCGCATAGGCGTGGGCGGGCAGTGCTGTCCCTGCTGCTGGACGAGGATGGCCAGGGCGGCGATCGAGGTAACCGGCCGGGTGAGGCCGGCTGCGATCGCACCCCGGGCCACACCCCGCACCACGCCCTCCTACGCCCTGCACGAGGCTGGGCGCCCGGTGGCCGCCCCCCACGGAGGGTCGCTGCTGATCGGCACGGCGGGCCGCCTGGACCTGGTCCAACCGTGCCTGACCGAACAGCTCTCCCGCGCCGAGCTCACCTCCGCCCACCGCGTTGCCTCCGGCCTGCCGGACGAAACGGCGGTGCGGGGCGGAGTTCGGTCGAGTGTCAGGTGGGGTCACCGGGCTGCTCCACTGGAGCAGGAGGCTCAGCATTCCGCTCGGCGGAGCGGGCTGAGGGCATGACGCAAAGGTGAACTGGCCGTCCGGCCTCTGGGCCAGGCCGACGGCCCCCGACCGTGTCGCTTTCATGTCCCGCGCAAGCACCCTGCTCCACCGTGCGGAGCAGTGATCGCGGCGACAGCCGCGGTGACGCCCTGGCGCAGTTCCGAGGCGTCCGCCCCGCATCGGGAGCGCAGGTTGACCCCGTGTGCCAGGAGTGCCAGGAACTCGGCTGAAGCCTCAAGGTCGACGCCCGGGTTCAGCTGTCCCTTCGACCGCGCCACGGCGAGTGACGCGTACATGGCTTTCCGGAGCTTGTCGTTCTGGCGCTCCAGAACGGCACGGATGTCCGCATCAGCGTTCTCGGCGCCGACGTGGGCATTGGAGATCATGCAGCCCCACCGCGCGTGCTCACCGGAGCACCGGGCATCGACAAGGGAGAGGAAGAAGTCGGTGACACCCGGCAGTCCCCGCTCGTCCTCGGCGAGCCGTTCGAGGCTCGGGGCGGACCGCTGCTCGGTGTACCGCTCCAGCGCTGCCAGGTAGAGCCGACGCTTGCCGCCGAAGGTGGCATACAGGCTGGACCGGCTCAAGCCGGTCACGTCGACCACGTCCTGGATTCCCGTGCCGGTGACGCCCTGCCTCCAGAAGATCCTCACCACAGCTTCGAGGACCGCGTCCGCATCGAAGTGCTTGACATCAGGCATGCTCACCCACCCTTCCCAGCCACAGAGGCCCAAGATACTCGCCTCCCGCACGGAACGGCGCTATCTTGAACCGATCGTTCCGAGATTTGCGTACCGGAAGGAAGCTCCCATGGGCCTCAACACAGAACTCCGCGCCTTCTACACCAGCCGTCAGGCAGACATACCCGATCACATCCGAGCGATCATGGAACGGGCCGGCCGCGACCTCGCCGAATCCGGACAGGCCGACCAGGCACTGCCCGTGGGGCACAGGGCGCCCGACTTCACCCTGCCATCGGCGGACGGGGGGACGGTTCGCCTTGCCGACCTCCTGGAAGCCGGGCCCGTGGTACTGACCTTCTACCGTGGCGCCTGGTGCCCGTACTGCAACCTCGCCCTACGCTCCCTCCAGCAGCACCTCGACGCCATGACCGAGCGCGGAGCCCGCCTCGTCGCAGTCTCACCCCAGATCGCCGACGAGGCCCTGTCCGTCGCGCAGAAGCACGCCCTCACCTTCGACGTGCTCAGCGACGTCGGTTCAGGTACCGCCAAGCAGTACGGCCTCGCCTTCGACCTGACGGACGAACTCGTCGCCGTGTACGAAGGCTTCGGCATGGACCTCCACCGCGTCAACGGCGGTCACGCGCAGACCCTGCCGGTCCCCGCGACGTACGTCATCGACCAGGACGGCGTTATCCGTTGGACCTTCGTGGACACGGACTACACCACCCGCGCCGAGCCCGCCGACGTCATCGCGGCTCTCGACGCGCTGGGCACTCCGACCGCCTGAACCCGGTCATCGCCTGTCGGCGCATCGCCAACTCGGGCGTGCCCGTCGCCCCCAACGGCTGCTGCTCGGAAGGCGGCGTGGCGGGAACCCTCCCGAAGAGGCAGACGGCCTCGGCTCGGCGCCGCAGCCCTCCGGCGACGGAGAGGGCTGCGGCGCTTCTGATCCCGCGGACCTGAAGGCCACCGGCACCACGATCGGCGGAAAGCCGTTCGACGCGAAGTCCCCATGGGCAAGCTCACGTCAGCGTCCACACCGTCGGGCGCGCGATCGCCGGACTGCCCCTCGCCAGCGGCGAGATCGCCATGCCTGACCCCTCCCCGACACCGCCCCACACACCGAGGTCGGCCGGCTCGGCACCGCCCTCGACCACATGCTCGGCCACGCCGAAGACGCCCTCATCCGCCGCCAGGCCAGCGAGGAACGCCTGCGGCACTTCGCCGCCGACGACGGCCGCAACCTACGTATCCCCGATCAGCACTGGAGGCCCCGGGCCGCAGCAGGCCATGATCTTGCGGGCCGACGGCGAGGCCAAGACCGTGGATCTCGCTTTCCATGCCTCCGGAGCTCGGTGCGGCTTCCACAGTTTCGCTCGACACTGCCAGGGCAACGGTCGAGGGCGCCCCCGTCGAGCCTGCACCACCCAGGGTGCTGGCGGTGCTATGCCTGCCGCTCGGTGAGGGCGGACAGGGCTGCGTCCAGTCGGCGGGTGGCATCTTCAGCAATGGGCTCGAGGGCGTCCTGGCCGGTCAGAGTGACCATCGTGGCGGGGTCGAGGGCCTGGACCGCGATGCGCGCACCGTCGCTACGGACGACGACGTTGCAGGGCAGCAGCAGGCCGATGGAGCGGTCCACCTCGATCGCCTGGTGGGCGAGCGGCGGGTTGCAGGCGCCGAGGATCAGGTAGTTCTCCATGTCGTGGCCGAGCTTCTCCTTGAGCGTGGCCCGCACGTCGATCTCGGTCAGAATGCCGAAGCCCTGCTCGGCCAGGGCCTCCCTTACGGCCCTCACGGTCTCCTCGAAGTCGCTGTACACGTACACGGTGCGGCTGTAGGTCATAGTCATCGCCTCTTCCTCGTCCGCTGGTCCCACTTCACGCGGAGGTCTCCGGGTACCCGCCCGGTTACGACTACCCCCTCACGAAATATACCCCCCGGGGTACAGGTGTTACGGTGAGGGTAGATACCCCCTGGGGTAATTTCCATGCGAAAGGAGTATCCGCGTGTTCTTCGTTGACACCATTGAGCTGGAAGGTCTCGGCAACCGCAGCTATCTGGCCGGCGGTGAGCGCACGGCGGTGGTGGTGGACCCGCCGCGTGACATCGACCAGGTCCTGACGACAGCCGCCCGGCGCGGTGTGCGGATCTCACACGTGGTAGAGACCCACATCCACAACGACTACGTCAGCGGCGGCCTGGAACTCGCCCGGATCACCGGCGCTCGGTACCTCGTGCCGACCGGTGCGAACGTCCCGTTCACGCGGGTGGCTGTCGCCGACGGCGACACCGTGGAGATTGACACGGGCAGCCAGGTGGCGCTGGTGGCAATCGCGACCCCCGGCCACACCCCACACCACACCTCGTACGCGCTGCGCGAGGCAGGGCGTCCCGTGGTCGTCTTCACCGGCGGGTCGCTGCTGATCGGCACGGTGGGCCGGCCGGACCTGGTCGAGCCGCGGCTGACCGAACAGCTCGCCCGCGCCCAGCACGCCTCCGCCCACCGTCTGACCTCCGGCCTTCCGGACGAGACGGCGGTGCTGCCCACACACGGCTTCGGCAGCTTCTGCTCCTCAGCCCAGTCCGAGGGAGAGGAGAGCACCATCGGCAAGGAGAAGAGCACCAATGCGGCGCTCGCCGTCGATGTGGACACCTTCGTCGCCGACCTGCTGGCAGGGCTGGAGGACGTGCCCGCCTACTACGCGTACATGGGCCCGGCCAATACCGCAGGTCCGGCGCCGGTAGATCTGACCCCGCCCGCGCTCGCGGACCCCGCCGAGATCGCTGCGCGGCTTGCGGCCGGGGAGTGGGTGGTCGACCTGCGCAACCGGGTGGCCTTCGCCGAGGGGCACGTGGCGGGGTCGTTCAACTTCGAGGCCGACGGCAAGATCGCCACCTACCTCGCCTGGATGATCCCCTGGGGCAAGCCGGTCACCCTGCTCGCCGAATCGGCCGAGCAGCTCGCCCACGCCCAGCGCGAACTGGTGCGGGTGGGCATCGACCGGCCGGCTGCCGCTGCCACCGGTGGCCCCGCCGCATGGCTGCCCGCCGGACAGACACCCGTCTCCTTCCCGCGCTCCACCTTCGCCGGGCTCGCCGCACAGGACAGCGACGGGGTGGTGGTCCTGGACGTGCGCCGCGACTCCGAGCGGGCGAACGGCTGGATCGAGGGATCGGTGCACATCCCCGTCCACGAGCTCCACGGCCGCCTTGCCGAGGTGCCGCAGGGGACGGTGTGGGTGCACTGCGCCGGCGGAATGCGCGCCGCGATCGCCGCATCCTTGCTGGACGCGGCAGGCCGGGCTGTCGTCGCCGTCGACGACGGCTTCGACGCCGCCACCGACGCCGGCCTGCCCCTGACCACCGGCTGACCCCCATCCACCGCACGAGATCCAAGAACGAGAGGGGAGAACTCGATGTTCCTCTTCTGCCGCAACCAGTCCCGCGTCAGCGTGGAACAGGCCCGTAGCCGTACCAGTGGCCAGGCCCCGGACGCGGTCCTGCTCGACGTCCGCGAAAAGCCGGAATGGACCGTCGGCCATGCCCCCGGCGCGGTGCACACCCCGCTGTCGAAGCTCGTCGCCGGGAGCGACCTGCCGCCCGGAACAGCGGGCCGGCCGCTCGTGGTCATCTGCCGCAGCGGACACCGCTCGCAGCAGGCGGCCGAACTCCTCACCCGGCGCGGAGAGCAAGCAGTGGACGTCAAGGGCGGCATGAACGCGTGGGCCGCCTGCGGATACCCGGTCAGCGACGAACGCGGGAACAGCGGCCGGATAGCGTGAGCGCCCTCGTTCTCGCCCTCATCGCCGGAGCCGTCATCGGCCTCGCCCTCGGAGCCCTGGGCGGCGGCGGCAGCGTCCTGGCCGTGCCCGCCCTGATCTACCTGCTCGGCTTCACCCCCGCTGCGGCCACCACCGCCAGCCTGATCATCGTGGCCGCGACCTCCGCCACCGCCCTGTACGCCCACGCACGCGACGGCCACGTCGCCTGGAAAGCCGGATCACTCTTCGCCGCCGCGGGCATCATCCCCGCCTACCTCACCGGAGCAGCATCCGGCCACGTGCCCGAAGCGGTCCTGACCTCAGCCTTCGCGGTGATTGCCGCACTGGCGGCGGTGCGTATGTTCCGCCCCTCCGCGTCAGAGCCGGCGGGCCGGACACGGGCCGGCAAGTCAGCCGGGGCAGGTGCAGGACTCGGCGCGGTGACCGGATTCCTCGGCGTCGGCGGTGGATTCCTCGCCGTCCCGGCCCTGGTGAGCGTGCTCGGCCTGACCATGCGCCGGGCGGTAGGCACCAGCCTGCTCGTCATCACCGTCAATTCGCTGGCTGCTCTGACCGCCCGCGCGGGAAGCGGCGGCGGCCTCGACTGGGCGCTGATCGGCCCCTTCACCGGAGCGGCGATCCTCGGCGCCTGGGACGGCAAACGCCTCAGCGCCAAGGTCTCCGGCAACAGCCTTCAAAGAGTCTTCGCCGGCGTACTCCTGGCAGTGGCCGTGTTCATGCTGATCGACGTGATCGCATGAACACACCAGCCACCGCCGCACTCAGGCCAGAGACAGAAACAGCTTCTCCAGCCGGGCCCGCATCTCGTCCCGGTCGCCGGCCGCCTGCCCGCCCTCAGCCATGCAGTGCTGCAGGCCAGTCGCGATGATCGCGAACCCGGCCCGGTCCAACGCGCGGGAGACCGCCGCGAGCTGCGTGATCACATCCTCGCAGTCCCGGCCTTCCTCGATCATCTTGATGATCCCCGCGATCTGTCCCTGAGCCCGCCGCAGCCGGTTCAGCACCGACTTCAGCTCGTCGGCTGCCATCTCAAGCTCCACCATTCACCTCCAAGAAATACCCCTAGGGGTATCATACCCGGGTGCGGACATCCACCCCCGGGAACACCACGGAAGGACCACTTCGCACATGAGCACCACCCCCACGGCCCTTATCCCCGCCCAGGCCGCCGCACGCCTCGACGACTACACCATCATCGACGTGCGCACCCCTGGCGAATACACCGCAGGCCACCTCCCCGGCGCCCACAACATCCCCCTCGACCACCTCCACACCGCCCTGCCCGCCCTCAAGGCAGCAGCCACCCGCGGCAACCTCCTCATGGTCTGCGCCTCCGGCAACCGTTCCGCAATCGCCTGCACCGAACTCGCCGCCGGCGGCATCCCCGCCACCACCCTCACCGGCGGCACCACCGCCTGGGCCGCCGAGGGCCACGCCCTCCACCGCCCCGAAAACGCACAGGCCCCCTGGCCCATGGAGCGCCAGGTCCGCTTCGCCGCCGGATCCCTTACCGTCCTCGGCCTCGCCGCGGGCATCCGCTGGCACCCCGCCCGCTGGCTCTCCGCCGCCATCGGCACCGGCCTCGTCTTCTCCGCCGCCACCAACACCTGCGGCATGGCCGCCGCCCTCGCCAAACTCCCCCACAACCAGCCCCGCACCACCGACCTGGACGCCACCCTGCGAACACTGCAGGACTGACGCACCGTCGACAACGAAGAGATGGCGGCCAGTTGGCCTGAACCCCACTCAGTGTCCATCGGCCGTCACACCTGCCCGCCGAAGGACACTGCCACGTGTGTCCGGCACCCGCGAGCGCACGATCCGCGGGGTCGGGCGCGGCTGGACCGAGCCGGTCCGACGCTCACTCCCCGACCACCCCGACGTCGATGCACCAACCACGTGACCTGTCCACCACGGCAGGAACGCCATCCGGAATCCGCCCCCCGAACCGGTCGACCAGGGACTGCACCGGCGGTATACCTCCGGGGTACGTACGCGGATGTACATGGTCCGGGAGGTCGCGTCGACGCCCGTGATGGACGCGCCCGGCTCGTCGGCGAGCCACTGGCCCACTGTTTGCTTGGGGATGCCGGTCCATGCGCTGAGCCGGAACGGGAGCTCCGTGTGGCTGTGAGCGGAACGAACATGCCGACGAACAGCAGGACCGTGGCGTCTTATGTGCTGCGGGCAGGCCGTCCGGCCGCCTTGTCGGCCTCCACGCCGTAGCCGAGTGAGGCGAAGACCACCATGCCCCCGAAAACCAGGGCGAACAGGTTCGACACGAACAGCACCGGCGCGCCCAGCGCCATCCAACCGGAGAGCTGTCGCAGACACACCCCCGCCACCGCCCGGGCCGGGCCGACAGCAACTGGGCTCCCGCCGGGCTCGCGCGACAGTCCGCTCACCACAGGGTGTGCGAGGGCTGACCGGCCCCGTCGGCTCACTGCCGTCGGCGGCCGAAGAGTCGTCGTCGGTCATCAGAACCTCACGATCCCGCAAGGCATCGGCTGAGCGCCAGGCGCTCGACATCGAGGTTGCAGCACTCTCGTCGAGAACGAGGCGGCCGACGAGCCCGCACTGTCGTATAGAGCCGAAAGGCGCCCGTCAGCCGTGGGAGTCCCCTGGGACTTTTCTGGGACTTTCAGCCCCATCAACCGGCACGAGCATGAAAGAGCCGAAAGGCCATTCGTGCAGGTCAGCAGCCTCCACACTCCCATCACAGCAGGTCACGGCACTCGTTGGTCTCTTCCGGGACATCTGAAAGCCTGCAGAAGAAGCACCGTCACACCCCTTCTGACCTGCACAAATGTGAGGCGAGGAGGGGCGTGACGGAGTCTCTGGGACTTCTCTGGGACTTTGAACCTGGAGCGACGGCTTCAGTGCACCGCGCTCTTCACGTGATGAGTCATCGGAACGATGTCGGTCTGATCGAGTCTCGGAAAAGCCCAGGTCAGAGCCAAAACTTTGGGTTCACTGTCCGTATGCAAACGCCCAGAGCGTCAAATGAGCGTTCCGGAGGTCGCGCAGGACTTCGGGATCTACTAGACGACGTTGGCGAGTTGGGTCTCGCCGGCCAAGCGGGCCACTGTCGGCAGGGGAGAGTACGAGGCCGAGGAGCTGGGCCTGCTGCAGGCCGAAGACGCGCAGTTGAAGAGAAGGCCAACAAGGAGCTCGGCATGGAGCGTGATGTCCTCAAACGCTGCATGGACCGAGAGTGAAGTAGCCGCCACGGACCCAACCGCCGTGGCCGGGGGGTGTCTCTATGTCCT
>NZ_JAELVH010000111.1 GCF_019399235.1 Streptomyces poriferorum
GCGCGGCCCTGCGGCCCCGGGACATCGCCCGCTTCGAGGTGCGTACGGCGGCGGGCCGGCCGCTGCTGCGGCTCACCCGTTGAGGCGCGCTACTTGAGCAGCTTGGAGAGCCGCCGGTCGGCCAGCGGCTTGCCACCGGTCTGACAGGTCGGGCAGTACTGGAGCGAGGAGTCGCTGAAGGACACCTCACGGATGGTGTCCCCACAGACCGGGCAGGCCCGACCGGTACGCCCGTGGACGCGCATGCCGCTCTTCTTCTCGGCCTTGAGGCGCCCGGCCGCCAGTCCGCTGGAGCGGGCGACGGCGTCGTTCAGGGTGGTGCGCAGAGCCGTATGGAGCCGGGTGATCTCCTCGTCGGTGAGGTGCGCGGTGAGTTTGAACGGCGACATCCTGGCGACGTGCAGGATCTCGTCGCTGTAGGCGTTGCCGATACCGGCGATGAGGGACTGGTCGCGCAGGGCGCCCTTGATCTGGCGGCGTTCGCCTTCGAGCAGCGCGGCGAACGCGTCCCGGTCGAAGGCCGCGTCGAGCGGGTCGGGGCCGAGGCGGGCGACCCCGGGGATGGCGGCCGGATCGTTCACCAGGTACACGGCGAGGCGTTTGGTGGTCCCGGCCTCGGTCAGGTCGAAGCCGTCGCCGCCGGTGAGGACGGTACGCAACGCCAGGGGGCCCTTCCCCGGGCGCGGCGGGGTGGCGGGAAATCCGTCCTTCCAGTGCAGCCAGCCGGCCCGGGCGAGGTGGGTGACCAGGTGCAGAGGTCCGACGGCGATGTCGAGGAACTTGCCGTGCCGCCGGACGCCGGTGACCGTACCGCCGTGCAGGGCGGCAAGGGGTGGGTCGTACGTCTTGAGGACGCTGATGGCGAGCGGCAGGACACGGTCGATCTCCCTGCCGACCAGGTGGTCGTCGAGGAAGACCCGCAGGGCTTCGACTTCCGGCAGTTCGGGCATGGTTCCAAGCCTGCCGCAGCCCGCGCCCCGGCGCCTACCGGAGGCCGTACACGCGCTCGGCCGTGGTCGCGAGGACGGCGTCCCGCTCGTCGTCCGCGAGGCCGTCGAGGAGTGCGAGCGCGGTCTCGACGACCTCGGTGTACGTCGCCGCGAGCCGGCACACCGGCCAGTCCGAGCCGAACATCAGCCGGCCGGGCCCGAAGGCGTCGAGGACCGTGCCGGCGTACGGGCGCAGGTCCTCGAGGGTCCAGTCGTGCGGGTCCGCCTCGGTGACCAGGCCGGAGAGTTTGCACACGGTGTTGGGGAGGGCGGCGAGCGCCCGCACGTCGTCGGCCCAGGGGTGCTGCTGCCCGGTGGCGATCTGCGGCTTGCCGGCGTGGTCGAGTACGAAGGTGAGCCCTGGCAGCAGTTCGGCGGCGCGGACGGCGGCGGGCAGCTGGTGGGGCTGGACCACCAGGTCGTACACGAGTCCTGCGTCGGCCACGGCGGCCAGTCCGCGCTGTACGTCAGGGCGCAGCAGCCACCGGGGGTCGGGTTCGCCCTGCACCTGGTGGCGGAGCGAGACGAGGCGGTCGCCGCCGGGGAGCTCGCGCAGGGCGGCCAGGGTGTCGGCGATGTCCAGCGCGGTGAGATCGCTCCAGCCGACGATGCCGGCGACCAGGTCGCTGCCGTGGGCGAGCGCGAGGAACTCGGGGGTCTCCTCCGGGAGTGTGACGGTCTGGACGAGCACGGTCGCGGACACGCCGTTGGCCCGGGCTTCCGGCTCCAGGTCGGCGAGGGTGAAGTCGCGGCGCAGAGGGGCCAGTTCCTCGCCGGTGATCCAGTCCTGGTCGCGTACCGAGAGGTCCCAGACATGGTGGTGGGCATCGACGATGCGGGGGCGGCGGGTCATCTCACAGCTCCCAGACGACCGGGAGGCCCGCTTCGGCCCCGTCCGACGAGTAGTCGTGCGCGACGTCGAGGAGTTCGGCCATCCTGGCCTGCCACGCGACGTTGACGGGGAGCTGCTCCAGTTCGGCGAGGAGCCGGGCGTAGTCGTCGCACTCGATGACGTGGAACAGGTCGGTGCCGCTGCGCCAGATCGTCCAGGAGGCTGCTCCCGCCGCCCGGATCGCCCGGGTCAGTTCGGCCGGGACCTCGCGGTGCGCGGCGTCGTACTCGGCTGTCCGGTCCGCACGGACCTTGGTGTGCAGGGCGATCCGCATGTCAGTGTCCGTTCTCGGTCAGCAGGCCCTCGGCGCGAAGGTCGTCCCAGAGGGCGTCGGGTATCTCCTGGCGGAGGAGGACGGCGGCGTCGCGCACCTCGTCGGGTGACCGGGTGCCGACGAGCACACCGGCGACCGCCGGGTGGCTGAGCGGGTAGTGCAGGGCGGCGGCGCGCAGCGGCACGCCGTGGCCCTCGGTGACGGCCTTCAGGCGCAGGGCCCGGTCCAGGAGGTTCAGCGGTGCGGCGGCGTAGTCGTACGTCGCGCCGGGCCGCGGGTCGGCGAGGAGGCCGGAGTTGAAGACGCCGCCGACGACGACACCGCGGCCGCGGGCGGCGGCCGCGGGCAGGAGTTCACTCAGGGCGGACTGGTCGAGGAGGGTGTAGCGGCCGGCGCAGAGCACCACGTCCACGTCGGTCTCGACGACGAAGCGGGTGAGCATCGCGGTCTGGTTCATTCCGGCCCCGATGGCCCCGATCAGCCCTTCGGCCCGCAGCTTCTCCAGTTCCGGGTAGGCCTCGCCGAAGGCGGCTTCCGCGTGGTCGTCGGGGTCGTGGAGGTAGGCGATGTCGATGCGGTCGAGGCCGAGGCGTTCCAGGCTGTCCTCGATGCTCCGGCGGACGCCGGCGGCGCTGAAGTCCCAGCGCCTGCGGTGCGTCGCACGGACGGCGAAGCCCTCGGAGAGCGCTTCGGACGCGGCGGCCCCGCCGTCGGGCAGCGGGTCGAGCACCCGCCCCACTTTGGTGGACAGCACGTACGCGTCGCGGGGCCGGCCGCGCAGCGCCTCGCCGAGCCGTCGCTCCGAAAGGCCGAGCCCGTAGTGCGGCGCTGTGTCGAAGTAGCGCACGCCCTCGTCCCAGGCCGCGTCGACGGCTGCCGCGGCCTGCGCGGGCTCCACGGCGCTGAACAGATTGCCGATGGCGGCTGCTCCGAAGGACAGCTCGGTGATCTCGACCGCGCTGTTTCCCAGTCTGTTGCGCCGCATGTTTCCGCCGCCCTCCCCGAAGATCGCTTCCTGCACACAGCGAATATTCATCGGATCACTTGGGCGCGTCAACACCCCGGAGGACATCCGTGGCGGCAATTGCTCGCCGATCTGTCCGATCTATGGGGCGGCGCTCACGGGCAGCAGTGTCAGCAGTTCGGCCACCTCCTCCTCGGCGCAGCGCCCCAGCCGCTCCAGGTCGGGCAGTGCCTTGCCGTCGGCCACCAGGCCGATCTGCACCGTGCCGCCGTACGTGGTCAGTGCGACGGCCAGCGACTGACCGCGGGCCAGCGGCGCCATCGGGTAGAGCGCCCGCAGCGGGCAGCCGCCCAGCGACAGGGCCGAGCGCGGCAGCGGCACGCTGGTGACGAGCACGTCGAAGAGCATCCGGGCAGCGTTCCCGGCCAGCGGCGCACCGAAGCGGTGGGCCAGCGAAGGCAGTTGGTCGGCGAGGACGGCGACCGCTCCGGCCCCGCGCAGCGGCCCGGCGGACTTGTTGCGGTCCATGGCACCGCGGACGGCCCGCAGCCGCTCCCAGGGGTCGGGCTCGGAGACGGGAAGGCCCAGCAGGTACGCGGAGAGCCGGTTGCCGTGGGCTGCGGCCGTGCCGCCCGGGCGGCGACGGGAGACGGGGACCAGAGCGCGCGGGTCGGAGCCGGGCAGCGGTTCGCCGCGCTCCAGCATCCAGCGGCGCAGCGCACCCGCCACGACCGCGAGCAGCACGTCGTTGCCGGTGCCGCCCGCCGCCCGGCGGATCCGCCGCACGGCTTCGAGGTCGAGATCGGCCGTGGCGAGGCGCCGGGTGCCGGAGGAGCTTGCGCTGAGGGCCGGCGCGCCGCGCAGATCGAGGCGGCTGGCCCGTACGAGCGAGGCCCCGACACCGAAGGCGCGGCCGAGGTCCTCGATCCGGCCGAGGGCGAGCCCGGCGACCTGACGGGGGCCGGGCATCCAGGAGCGCGGCGGCACGGGGCGGACCCGGCCGGGCGCGGGTCCCGGGCCGCCCCGGCCCGCGGCCGAGGCGATCTCGTCGAAGATCCCGGCCCCGATGGCGACCGCGCGCATTCCGTCGGCGAGCGCGTGGTGGAGCTTGACGAGCACGGCGAAGGGGCCGTCCGGGGCGCCTTCGATGAGGTACATCTGCCAGGGCGGCAGCCCTCGGCGCAGCGGCTGCTCCATCAGTTCGCCCGCGAGCAGGGTGGCCGCCGCCATGAACCCGGCCTCGCCCTCACCGGCGGTCGCCGCCTCGGGCAGCCGCACCCGCTTGACGTGCCGGTGGACGTCGAAGTCCTTGTCCACCGACCAGGCCGCGCCTCCGACGGGCAGCAGCACGTCACGCACCCGCATCCGCAGCCGGGGAATGGCGGCGGCCCGGGTGCCGAGCAGTTCGAGGAGGGCGTCGGGGCCCGGAAGGCGGTCGCCGTCCGGTGCGAAGACGGCGAGCGCGCCGAGGTGCATGGGGTGCGCATCGGACTCGAGGTGCCAGAAGGCCAGATCGAGAGGTGCCAGTAGCTCAGTGCCCAACGGGTCCTCATGTCATGGATGACGAAGACTGACAAAACCGCAGTCAATCTCGCGCGGTCGGTTACGGTCAAGTACAGACATGTTACGTTCTGTTACTTTTCAGTAGTGTTCAATTCCCGGGGAACGGCGGCGCCCTCGGCGAATCAGCCTCGTGGCGGGATGACGAATTCGCACCAGACGCATTTGCCGGTGCCCCGGGATTCGACGCCCCAGGCGTCCGCCAGCCGGTCGACGAGCATCAGCCCGCGGCCCGAGACACCCGCATCACCCGCGTCGCGGCGGCGCGGCAGCGCGCTGGACCGGTCCTCGACATCGACGCGCAGACGCCGTTCGGGCCCGGTGAGGACCCGGATGGTGACGATCGCTCCGCCGTCGGTGTGCATCAGGGCGTTGGTCGTCAGCTCGTCGGCGGCCAGCTCCACCTCGTCGGCCCGCTCCTTCGCACCCCACGCCCGCACCGCCGCACGGATCATGTGCCGCGCCGAGCTGAGCGCCTCCGGGTCGTTCTGCCCCACGTGCTGCTGGAGCCGGCCGCCCGGCTGCGGGGCGTGGGCGGCCTTGCGGCGCAGCAGCAGCACCGCCACATCGTCCTCGCCGCCGCGTTCGTCGACCGATTCACAGAGCCGGTCGGCCAGCCGCTGGAGGTCCTCGGGGCCGTTCCTGATCATGGCGGTGAGCAGTTGCATGCCCTCGTCGAGGTCGGCGCCCGGCAGCTCGACCAGGCCGTCCGTGAACAGCACCATGGTCTGCCCGGGATCCAGCTCGACCGTGCTGACCGGGTACTCCAGCCTCCCGAACTCGGCGGAGAGCCCCAGCGGGAGCCCGCCCTCGACGAGCACCTTGCGGCAGCTCCCGTCTGCGTCGCGTACCAGGGGGTCGACATGGCCGGCCCTGACCACCTGCACCACCCCGGTGGTCAGGTCGGCCTCGGCGTAGGTGCAGGTCGCGAAGCGGTCGGTGTCCAGCTCGTGCAGGAAGACGGAGGCCCGCGCCATGACCGTGGCGGGGCTGTGCCCCTCGGCCGCGTACGCGCGCAGCACGATGCGCAGCTGGCCCATGACGGCGGCGGCGTGGGTGTCGTGGCCCTGGACGTCCCCGATGACGGCGCCGACCCGGCCGCCGGGCAGCGGAATGACGTCGTACCAGTCGCCGCCGATGTCCCGGCCCAGCCGGGCCGAGCGGTAGCGCACGGCGATCTGCGCTCCCGGGACATCGGGGATGCGGCGCGGCAGCATCGCCTGCTGGAGGCCCTCGGCGAGGTCGTGCTCCTGTTCGTACAGCATGGCGCGCTGGAGGCTCTGGGCGATGGAGCTACCGAGGGCGACCAGCAGATTGCGTTCGTCGCCGGTGAATCCGTTCTTGTCGCTGTACAGGAGGCCGAGGGCGCCGATGGGGCGGGCCTGGGCGATCAGCGGCAGATAGGCGGCCGAGGTGATGCCCAGATGGCTGATGTGGGGCCACAGGACCGGATACGAGTCCGCGAAGTCCTCGGCGGACTCGATGAAGCGGGGACCGAGCGTGCGCACGACCTCGCTCATCGGGTACTGCTCGTCCGTCCGCGTGTACCGGGTGCCCGGCACGAAGGCGCCTTCGGGCCCGTCGGCCACCAGGTGGATGCGGCCGGCCTCGATCAGCCCCATGACCAGGCTGGTCGCCCCCAGGTGAGCCAGCCCCTGGGAGTTCTTGAGCACGTCGATGACATCCTTGACGGTACGGGCATGGGCCAGCGCGGCCGTGGTGGCCTCCACCAGGCTGGTCCGCCGCCGCCGCTCCTCGTCCAGCTCGTGGCGGGCCGTGGCTTCGGCCAGCTCCTGCGTGGCGTCGCGGACGATCCCGATGATGCGGCGCGGCCGCCCGGTGGCATCGCGCTGGACGAAGCCCTGGGTGTGCGTCCATTGGAGGGTGCCGTCGCGCCTCAGAATGCGGAAGTACGCGCCGTAGTTCTTCCGGCCGGACTTGAGCGCCTGGGTGACCATGGCGTCGAGGCGTACGCCCTCGTCCGGCGGCACCCGCGTCCCGAGCGTCGTCGGCTTGTTGTCGTACTCGTCGGCCCTCAGGTCGAACACGTCGAGGGCCGCCTGTTCCATGTGCATGAGACCGCTGTCCAGGTCCCAGTCGAAGCTGCCCATACGGTTCAGGGCGAGACTGAGGTCCGGGTGGGCGGGCCAGTCGTCCGGGAGTGACAGGGCACCCGCTACCCGATCATCCATGCGGATCACTCTGCCACCATTTGTCCGATTCTTCGAGTGAGCCGTCCACCAGGTGAACGTGCGATGGAACACATTTCCGAGCCGCTCGAACGGGCCGATTTCCCGGAGATTCCGCGGGATTCCCCCGTCCGGCAAAGGTGCGGGGTGCCGGATATCGCCGCAGAACGCCGACCCGCCCCGAAAGCGGGCAGAGGCAGCGGCTAACGTGTGCGTCGGGGTGGAGTAAGCCAAGCCTTACCACGGCCCGCCCCGCTCCTGCTCGTTCGTCCTAAGGAACAGCTCGCCATGACACGCCCCGTCCGCGTAGCCATCGTCGGAGCCGGCCCCGCCGGAATCTACGCAGCGGACGCGCTGCTCAAATCCGATGCCGCCGCCGACCCGGGCGTCTCCATCGACCTGTTCGAGCGGATGCCCGCCCCGTTCGGCCTGATCCGGTACGGCGTGGCCCCGGACCATCCGCGGATCAAGGGCATCGTGCAGGCGCTGCACCAGGTCCTGGACAAGCCCCAGATCCGGCTCTTCGGGAACGTCGACTACCCGAACGACATCGGCCTGGACGAGCTGCGGACCTTCTACGACGCGGTGATCTTCTCCACCGGCGCCGACGCCGACCGCGCCCTCGACATACCGGGGAGCGGCCTGGACGGCTCGCACGGTGCCGCCGAGTTCGTCTCCTGGTACGACGGTCACCCGGACGTGGCGCGCACCTGGCCGCTGGAGGCCGAGAAGGTCGCCGTCCTGGGCGTCGGCAACGTGGCCCTGGACGTCGCCCGCATCCTCGCCAAGACCGCCGACGAGCTGCTGCCGACCGAGATCCCCGCCAACGTCTACGACGGCCTGAAGGCCAACAAGGCGCTGGAGGTGCACGTCTTCGGGCGGCGCGGTCCCGCCCAGGCCAAGTTCAGCCCGATGGAGCTGCGGGAGCTGGACCACTCGCCGAACATCGAGGTCATCGTCAACCCCGAGGACATCGACTACGACGCGGGCTCGATCGAGACCCGGCGAGGCAACAAGCAGGCCAACATGGTCGCCTCCACGCTGGAGAACTGGGCGATCCGCGACGTCGGCGACCGGCCGCACAAGCTCTTCCTGCACTTCTTCGAGTCCCCCGTGGAGATCCTCGGCGAGGACGGCAGCGTCGTCGGCCTGCGGACCGAGCGCACCGAGCTGGACGGCACCGGCAACGTGAAGGGCACCGGCCAGTTCAAGGACTGGGACGTGCAGAGCGTCTACCGCGCGGTCGGCTACTACTCGCAGGAGCTGCCCAAGCTCCCCTTCGACGTCGCGTCCGGCACGGTTCCGCACGCCGCCGGGCGGGTTCTGGCCGGCGGCGAGCCGATGGAGTCGGTGTACGTCACCGGCTGGATCAAGCGGGGCCCGATCGGCCTGATCGGTCACACCAAGGGTGACGCCAACGAGACGGTCGCCTGCCTGCTGGAGGACCACACCACCGGCCGGCTGCCCGCCCCGGCGCAGCCCGAGCCGGCGGCCGTGACCGAGTTCCTGGAGTCCCGCGGCGTCCGCTACACCACCCGTGAGGGCTGGTACCGCCTGGATGCGCACGAGCGCGCCCTGGGCGGGGCCCAGGGCCGCGAACGGGTCAAGGTCGTGGAGCGCGACGCCATGCTGGACGCCTCGGAGCCCGGCAACTGACACCACGATGAAGGCCCCGGGAACACCCGTACGGGTGTTCCCGGGGCCTTCGCCGTTACGTCGGTGTCAGCGGCCCTGAAGCGCCTTGACGTTGTCGCCGAAGGTCCAGCCCTTGGAGCCGTCCCAGTTCAGCGACCAGGTCATCAGGCCCTTGAGGCTGCCGCTGTAGTGGTTCCAGGCCTGCGCGACGAGGTTCGGCGCCATATGGCCGCCGCCGGCGCCCGGCTGGGCGGGCAGACCCGGCACCTGCTTGTCGTAGGGCACCTTGATGGTGGTGCCCTGGATGACGAGCCCCTTGTCGAGACAGTCCGTCTGAGCCGTGAACCCCTGGACGGTGCCGGCGGAGTACGAGTCGCCCGCGCAGCCGTACATGCTGCCGTTGTAGTACTGCATGTTCAGCCACCAGAGCCGGCCATTGTCCGCGTACTTCTTCACGATGGGCAGGTAGGCGCCCCAGATCGATCCGTACGTGATGCTGCCGCCGGTGACGTAGGCGGTCTCCGGAGCCATGGTCAGACCGAAGTTCGACGGCATCTGCGCGAGCACGCCGTCGATGATGCGGATGAGGTTGGCCTGCGAGGCGGACAGCTGGTTGATGTTGCCGCTGCCCGTCAGGCCGGTCTCGATGTCGATGTCGATGCCGTCGAAGTTGTACTCCTTCAGGATCGGCACCACCGTCTCGACGAAGCGGTCGGCGACGGCGCCGGAGCTGAGGTCGATGCCCGCGGCCGCGCCACCGATGGACATCAGGGTGGTGAGTCCGGAGGCCTTCGCCTGACACATCTCGGCGGGCGTCGGGACCTTCACGGTCGAGTCCATCCCGTCCTCCCACAGGACGGTGCCGTCCGAAAGAATCACCGGGAAGGCCGCGTTGATCACGTTGTAGCCGTGCTGCGGGATACGGCTGTCGGTGACCGGGATCCAGCCCAGGGGCGGGTGCACACCGTTGGACGCGCCATCCCAGTTCTCCCAGTACCCCTGGAGCACCTTGCCCGACGGCTTCGACTTGACCGCGCAGGTGTCCTCCTGCGCGGAGCTCGGTGTGGCCGCGACCAGCATCTGTACGATGCACGCCGCCGCGAGGCCGGCTCCCAGCAGCCGTGAGGTGCGACCGAACATGACGGACTCCCTTCCCTGATTAGCATGTCCCTGACAATTCACTACGGGACCACGCCTGCGCTCAACGTAAAGTGGTCCAGACCTTCCGTCAATAGGTCTGGACCAAAGGTGTCGGCTTGTCCGTTCACCGGCCGACAGGTACGCCCCGGGACCGTTCGCGCACCCGGTCCGGATAGCGCTCCGTGAACCGGACCGCCAGGACCAGCAGGACGACGGGGATGATCCAGTTGAACCAGTCGGCACCGGACGACGTGTGCACCGCGACCAGTCCCAGCAGCGCCGTGGCGACGAAGACCCCGCCCCAGACCAGCGTCAGCACCCGGTTCACCTGCCGGAAGACGGGCGAGCCCCACACCTCACGGGGCGTGGTCTCCCGCGCGTACTGCTCGGTGAACGGGACGAACGCCAGCGATCCGAGTGCCACCACCGCGACCACCGAGCTGGACAGCACCTGCGCGTACCGCTCGACCCAGAAGAGGTCCTGGCGGTCGAGGAAGAGCGCCAGGACGCTGAGTACGGCGAAGAAGACGATGCCGGTGACCTCCAGCACCTTGAACGAACCCCGGCGCATGTCGGGGAGGTTGAGTACGACAGCTGCGACGAGACCGGCCAGCGCCGCATACTCCCAGGTACTGGGGGATGCGATGACATCGAAGATGATCCACGGGGCGAACGCGAAGAACAGATTCCCGGTCCGCCGCCCGGAATTGGCTGGGGCCACCGGACACCTCCGGAGCATGTCCCGCGGCACTCTGCCGCTTCCTCCATGGTGAAGCCGGCACCCTCCCTCCGCATCTCCGCAGCCGCATCTCCGTACCCCCGGGCCCGCGTTGCCGCGGCTGCGGGCCGGAGATTCAATGAAGGATCGGCACGGCACGCATTCGGGTGCGCACACGCCCGCCAAAGGGAGGCCACGATGGCCACACATGCCCAGCAGGCCTTCGACCCGTCCCGCGTCGTCCATCTGTCCGGCCGTTTCGCCCCGGTGACCGACGAGGTCGACGAGGCCCGACTCCAGGTGACGGGCGAACTGCCGGACGAGCTCGACGGACTCTTCCTGCGCAATGGCCCCAACCCCCGCTTCAGCCCCATCGGTTCATTCCTCTACCCGATCGACGGGGACGGAATGCTGCACGGGGTGTGGATCTCCGGCGGCCGGGCCCGGTACCGCAACCGTTTCGTCCGCACACCCGCCGTACTGGCCGAGGAGCGTGCGGGACGGGCACTGTGGGGCGGTATCGAATCGATGATCATGCCTCAGGTCCCGGATGTGGAACCGGAGTTGGCCGGAACGTTCCGCGACCTGCCGGACATCAACGTGGTCCGCCACGCCGGACGGCTACTGGCACTCGCCGAATCCGACTGCCCCTTCCGGATCACGCCGGAACTGGAGACGGCCGGCAAGGAGACGTTCGGCGGGGCACTGCCGGCGGGCATCACCGCACACCCGAAGATCGACCCGCTCACCGGCGAGATGCTGGTCTTCTGCTACGGCCTGGAGCCCCCCTACCTCACCTGGTCGGCCATCGCCCCCGATGGCTCCGTCGCCCGCGGTCCCACGACGATCGACGGACTCGACGAACCGATGATGATCCACGACATGGCACTCACCGCCAGGTTCCTGGTGATCGTGCTGGCGCCGGTGTTCTTCGACATCGCCGCCGCGATGAGTGGTGGATCCATGATCGACTGGCGGCCGGAGCGCGGCACCCGCGTGGCCCTCGTCCCCCGCGACGGCGGCCCGGTGCGGTGGGCTTCGGACGAGGCCTTCTGGCTGTGGCACACGGTCAACGCGTACGACACCGGACCCGAGGGCGGTGATGTGGTGCTGGACTACGTGCAGTGGTCCCGCCTCTCCATGGGCGCGCCGGACCCCGCACAGGCGCCCAACACCGCCGGTCTGGTCCGCGCGGTCATCGATCCCGTGGCCGGCACGATGCACCGGACGGTGCTGGACGACGCCAGGATGGAGCTTCCCCGCACGGACGACCGTCTGATCGGCCGCCGGCACCGACAGCTGGCCGTGGCCGCGGACTCCGGCAACCCGGATCTGCTCCCGGGCGAGTTCGACGCGCTGCGCTGGTACGACGGAAGGGACGCGTCGGGTACGAGTGCGGTGTGGCAGGCCGGGGATCTGTCTGTCGGCGAACCGGTGTTCGCGCCCTCACCGGGCACCGCGCCGGGCGAGGGCGGCCACTGGTTGACGTACGCCACCGACCGTACCGACGACAGCAGCTGGCTGCTCGTGATCCCCGCCGAGGACCCCGCGTCCGGCCCGGTCGCCCGGGTGCGGATCCCGGTGCGGGTGCCGTTGGGGCTGCACGGCAACTGGCTGCCGACTCAGGAGTGAGGTACGGGCTCCACCGGCTTCCGGGTACGACCGCTACCCCTCTACGGGCTCGGAGATGCCCACGGAGTCGCCCTCCTGCCAGGGCAACTCGATGGCCGTCTGCGGTTCGTCCGTCATGGGCGGCACCAGGCCCGGCGGCTCGTCCGGGTCGGCGGGAGTCCCGGTCGGCTCGTCCGTCGGGAGCCCGGGGAACGGTTCGGGGTACCCGTCGGTGGCACCGTCCGAGGGCGCACCGGTCGGCGTCGGGCAGTTCGTCGGCGCACCGGTCGGCCCCTCCGTCGCCGCGACCGCCTCGCCGGGCGGTGTCGGCTCGCCGGGCGTAGGGCAGTCCCCTCGCCCGGGGGTGGAGTGCGACGGCGTCGGCTTCTTCGGCGCCTTCGGTTCCTTCGTCTTCGCCGGAGGCGCGTCGGGCAGCGGGCCGGTGATGTCGGTGCCGGGGGCGTAGGGCGGCGGCACCTCGGGGGTGCGGTCACGGGCGCCCTCGTCCCCGACCGGACGCTCCATCCAGCTGTTGTGGTCCGCGTCGACGATGACCAGGTCCGTGACGGCCTTCGCGGCGGGTGCGACGACGACGGTCCGCGCCGGGTCGTAGCCCGCCCACGGCTCGCCCCGGCCGCCGTGCGCCGCTCCTCCCCCGGCGGGCCGGCTCAGCGGGTTGCCGCAGGCGCAGCGGACGCGCGGGAGGCCACGGTCGTCCACCAGCACGGCGGTGCCGGCCTGCAGCACGGACTGGAAGGCGGTGGCGGAGCCCGCGCGGAAGCCGTGGCTGCCCACCCGGGTGTCGGCACGCAGGACCACGGGCGTCAGGCCGCGCAGGAACTCGGGGACGCCGGCCCGGTCCACCCCCGCGGCCTGCGCGAAGGCCTTCTCCCTGGCCGGGTCGGCGGCGAGGAAGCGGATCTGCTGTCCGACATCGCAGGCGGCGACGGAGCGGGTGCCGCCGTAGAGGCCGGGGGTCGAACCGGGAAGAGTGCGCGGGCCCTCGTCGCCGGGCGCGGGCGTACGCGGTGGGGCGGTGCGGGGTGTGGCCGGCGCGGCGCCGGCCGGTTCCACCGTGGACCGGGTGAAGGGGTCGGGGCCCTGCGCGGCGGCCTGCTGGAGGAGCAGCTCATCGGCGTCGGCCGTTCCTTCGGTGCCCTGCCCGCCGCTGTCCCCGGCCTGCCGGGAGCAGCCCGCGGTGACGAGGATTCCGGCGGACAGTACGGCGAGCACGGCTCGGCGCATGCGTATCGGTGCGCGCACGAAGGAGTCTCCTGCCTGGTCACCGGTCCCGGGATGGGTCCCCTCATGTCTGCCGCAGTTCCCTCTCCCCCGCAAGCCGGGGCGGTGGGGCGTGCGCCGGGCTTCCGCACCGAGCCCGGTGCTCCGTTCGGGTGACGCCCGGGACCCGGGCCGTGCCGGATCGCGTGAACGGAGGCAGGGACCGGGACGCCGAGAAGCGACGGGCCGATACTGGAAGCGATGGACTGGTTCACCGCAGACGGGTACTGGCTCGGCCGGCTCCTCTTCCAGAAGGCCCTGGCCGTCATCTATCTGACCGCCTTCCTCACCGCCGCGCTCCAGTTCCGGGCGCTGATCGGCGAGCGAGGCATGCTGCCCGCTCCCGAGCTCCTGCGCCGTACGGACTGGCGAACCGCCCCGGGCCTGTTCCGCCTGCACTACTCCGACCGGTTCTTCGCCGTGGTCGCCTGGTCCGGCTGCGTGCTCGCCGTCGCGCTGCTGGCGGGCGCGGACCGTTTCGTACCCCTGTGGGGGGCGATGGTCCTGTGGGCCCTGCCCTGGGCGCTGTACCTGTCGATCGTGCAGGTAGGCAGTACGTGGTACGGCTTCGGCTGGGAGTCGCTGCTCCTGGAGACGGGGTTCCTCGCCGTCTTCCTCGGCAACGCGCACACGGCGCCGCCGGTGCTCGTTCTGTGGCTGCTGCGCTGGGTGCTGTTCCGGGTGGAGTTCGGCGCCGGGCTGATCAAGATCCGCGGTGACGCGTGCTGGCGCAAGCTGACGTGTCTGTACTTCCACCACGAGACCCAGCCGATGCCGGGCCCGCTGAGCTGGTTCTTCCACCACCTCCCCCGCCCCCTGCACCGGGCCGAGGTCGCGGCCAACCATGTGACCCAACTCCTCGTGCCGGTGCTGCTCTTCACCCCGCAGCCCGTGGCGGGCGTGGCCGCGGGGTTGATGATCCTCACGCAGCTGTGGCTGGTGCTGTCGGGCAACTTCGCCTGGCTCAACTGGCTGACGATCGCCCTCGCCCTGTCGGCCGTGGACTGGACCCCGGTCGCCGAGCCGCCCGCGCAGGCCGGTGCGCCGCTCTGGTACGAGGTGGTGGTCATCGTCGTCACGGCCCTGGTCGTGGTCCTCAGCTACCGCCCGGCCCGCAACCTCATCTCGCGCCAGCAGATCATGAACCGCTCCTTCGACCCGCTGCACCTGGTCAACACGTACGGCGCCTTCGGCAGCATCAGCCGTGTCCGGATGGAGGTGGTGGTCGAGGGCACCGACGAGCCGGTGATCCACCCGGGCACGGTCTGGCGGGAGTACGGCTTCCGGGGCAAGCCCGGCGATCCGCACCGGCTGCCGCGCCAGTTCGCCCCGTACCATCTGCGGCTCGACTGGATGATGTGGTTCGCGGCGCTCTCGCCCGCGTACGCCCGCCCCTGGTTCGGGCCGTTCGTGGAGCGGCTGCTGGAGAACGACCGGGACACGCTGCGGCTGCTGCGGCACAACCCGTTCCCGGGTGAGCCGCCGGCGCACGTCCGCGCCAGGGTGTACCGCTACCGGTACACGACCTGGCGCGAACTGCGGGCCACCGGGTGCTGGTGGCACCGCACCTACGTGCGCGAGTTCCTGCGCCCCACCCCGCCGGGCCCGGCTACCGGCCGCCCTCGCGGGAGCGCAGCAACGAGCTGATCTGCTTGACGAGTTCGTCGTCCTCGGAGGCCGGCTTGCCGGAGACCAGGGCGCCGAGGCGCTCGGCGGTCTGGAAGTCGTACGCGCGCTCCTCCTCCTCGCCGGGGACGGTGGCGTACTCCTCCCTGGCACGGAATCCGACGGTCAGGTCCACGGCCTTGGCGATGAGCCAGGTGAGGATGAACGAGAAGGCGATCACGGAGACGATGGCGACGAGCTGCTTGCCGAGCAGCCCCCAGCCTCCTCCGTAGAAGAGACCCTCCTTGCCGCTGATGCGCGCGGTGGCGAAGAGGCCTACCATGATCAGGCCGATCAGCCCACCGACGCCGTGCACGCCGACCACGTCGAGCGTGTCGTCCACGTTGAAGCGGAACTTGAGCGTGATCGCGAAGGCGCAGACCGCGCCGACGACGAGACCGGTGATGACCGCGCCGAGCGTGTCGATCTCACCGCAGGCCGGGGTGATGGCGACCATGCCGGCGACGGCGGACGAGACGACGCCCATGGTGGTGACGTTGCCGGTGCGCCACTTCTCCACCAGCGGCCAGGTGACCATGGCTCCGGCGGCCCCGAGCTGGGTGTTGATGAAGGCCGCGGCGGCGGTGCCCTGGTCGGTCAGCGCGGAACCGGAGTTGAAGCCGAACCAGCCGAACCAGAGGAGGCCCACTCCGATGACCACGAGCGGAATGTTGTTGGGGCGCTCCTCGCGGCGGGCGAAGTCCCGCGGCGCGCGCAGCACGAGGGCGACGGCCAGACCGGCGACGCCCGAGTTGAGTTCCACCGGCAGACCGCCGGCGAAGTCGAGTGCGCCGAGATGCTTGACGATCCAGCCGTCCGTGTCGAACACCCAGTGCGCGATGGGGATGTAGACGATGAGCAGCCACAGCACGACGAAGACGAGCCACCCCTTCATCGTGGCGCGGTCCGCGATCGATCCGCTGACCAGCGCCACCGTGATGATGGCGAATCCCATCTGGAAGGTGCTGTAGACGTAGGTGGGAATCGCCCCGGTCAGCGTGTTCAGCTCGATGTCGTGCATGAACACGTGGTCGAGGTTCCCGATGAGTCCGGCGCCGCCGACATCGGGTCCGAACGCCAGCGTGTATCCGATGACCCACCAGACGAGGGTGCCGAACGCCAGCGCGGCGAAGCTCATCTTGATCATCATGAGCACATGGCGGGTGCGCACCATGCCGCCGTAGAAGAAGGCGAGCCCCGGCGTCATCAACAGCACCATGGCGGTGGCGGCGAGGAGCCAGGCGGTGTCCCCGGAGTCGTACGCGGCCGGCATCGGCGCGGGAGCGGTGTTCATCGGCGGATCCTCGTGTGGGTCGGTGGGGGGTCAGGGCTTGCGCAGGTCGGGGGCCGGATGGCCGGTGAGCAGGCGGCGGACGGCCTGGCGGACGGCCTCGTGCGCGGCGGCGGTCCGGATCGGGCTGTCGTCCAGCACCCGCACCCACGCTCCGCAGTCCCGGGGCAGGACGCTCACCCCGTACAGGACCCCGAGTTCCGCGAGCGCGCCGTGCAGGGCGTCGGCGAGTTCGGTGGCGGGGACACGGTCGGTCACGGCGAACAGTGAGGCGACGTGGTCGTGACCGGCGAACACGCCCGGCCCCAGGACTTCCCCGCCGCTTCGTCCGGGAGCCAGGCGCAGGGTGTCCACGGCGAGCAGCGTGCCGTCGGGGCGGCTGATGTGCAGGTCGGTGGCGAGCACCCGGTAGGCGTGCCGTTCACCGCGGGCGAGCCGTCCCGCGGTGAGCGTGTCACCGACGACGACGGTGGCGCCCGGGGCCACGACGACCTCGGTCCGCTGGTAGAAGCGGGCGTCCTTGAACGGGATCAGCGGGTCGGGCAGGTACTCGACATAGCTCCCGGCCTCCGCCGTCAGATGGACCCGCTGGCTCGCGTAGTCGTGTTCCATCCGGAAGACCTTGGTGGCGGCCTGGGTGGTCAGGTGGACCTGGGTGTCCGGGCCGCAGCGGAAGTCCATCCGGTAGCGGTCGGCCTGGGCGATTCCGCCGCCGGTCGCCATCATGTAGACGTAGCTCATGCCGGGCAGTTCGGGGTCGATCCACAGCGGCCGCATGATCTGCAGGGGGGTCTTCTGGTAGCGCTCGACGAGTTCGGTGCGCTCGCCCCGTACGGCGAAGGCCAGGTCGAGGATGCCGACCTTGGCCGGGGAGCCCGGAGCGAGCGTGTCCGGCACGGAGGCCAGGGCCGCCACCTCCGGGGGGACGCGGACCGCGGTGTAGTACTTCTCGGCGAGCCGGTCGGCACGGGGCCGGTACGGGGCGAGCGGCATGTCAGATCAGCACCTTGCGGCGCGATTCGAGGTACACCGCGATGTCGTCGATGCCTTGGCCGGTGAGGCAGTCGGTGAGGACGACGGGGCGGTTGTCGCGTACCCGGTGTGCGTCGGACTCCATCACGTTGATGTCCGTGCGCACGTACTTCGCGATGTCGATCTTGTTGATGACGAGAAGGTCGGAGTCGGTGATGCCGGGTCCGCGCTTGCGAGGCATCTTCTCGCCCTCCGCCGTGTCCAGGACGAAGATGAAGAGGTCCACGAGCGCCGGGCTGAAGGTCAGCGTCAGGTTGTCGCCGCCGGACTCGTAGAGCAGCGTGTCGGTGTCCGGGAAGCGCTCCAGCATCTCCGCGCCGGCCGCCAGGTTCATCGTGGGGTCGTCGCGCACGGCGGTGTGCGGACAGGCCCCCGTCTCGACACCGACGACCCGCTCGGGTTCGAGGACGCCGGCCAGCGTGCGGCGGACGTGCTGGGCGTCCTCCTGCGTGTAGATGTCGTTGGTGATGACGGCGGGGCGGTGACCGCGTTCGATCAGCATCGGAACCAACGCCTCGATGAGCGCGGTCTTGCCGGATCCGACCGGTCCGCCGATGCCGACCCGCAGTACGTTGTCGTCCATGGTGCTGCTCCCTGTGTGGTTCGGGGTGGATTTCAGCTGGCGAAGAGCCGTGCCTCGGCGCGTTCATGACGGCCCGACATGATGTCCGAGGCGAAGACGGTGGCGCCGACGTCGTCGAGCTCGCGCCGCAGCGCGGCCTCGACGGTCTTCTCGATGACGGGTGCGGCGCCCCGGATCAGGGTCTGAGTCGTGCGGTGGTCGGTCAGCCGCAGCCGCAGGGCGGCGCCCGCGAAGCTGACGCAGAAGGCGAACAGGTCCGCGGCGACGGCCTGCCGGACCGGAACGCCCGTCGCCGCGTAGATGACTCCCGCGGCCACCGCCTGCGTTCCGGGTGCCTCACGCCGTACGACCCGGTCGAAGTAGTCGCCGATCTCCGGCCGGCCGAAGACCTCCTGGCCCAGGTCCAGCAGCTGGCGCCCGGTCCGGGTGGCGGCCTGGCGCATCTCCCGGCCCAGTTTGGTGGCCAGGAGATGCTCGTCGATCCGGACGACGGCCGCCGGGTCACCGGCCGCCGTCGCGCGGTGGGCGAGGGCGAGCGCGGTGGCATCGGCGGGACCGACACCGTGCAGCAGCAGGTCCTCCAGCAGGAGCGGCAGACTGCCGGAGTCGACGGCCCCGGCCTGCGCGAAGCCCTCAAGGCTGTGCGACAGCGTGTAGAAGCCGCTGGGGAACGCGGAGTCGGTCAGCTGGAGGCTGACCATCAGCGGTCCCAGACCCGTAGCCGTACCGGACCCGTTCACCGCGGCCACGGTGTCCTTGACGGTGTCGCCCTCATCGCGGTACATCGGCCCTAGACCAGGAAGTAGAGGTGGTTGAGGGGCAGCTTCTCGGCCGGGTCGATGGTGGCGACCTTGCCGTTGAGCGTGACCTTGAACGTCTCCGGGTCGACCTTGATGTCGGGCAGGGCGTCGTTGCGGACCATGTTGTGCTTGCCGATGGTGCGGGTGCGGCGCACCGGCAGGACCGTGCGTTCCAGGCCGAGTTCGGCCGGTACCCCGGCGGCGATGCCCGCCTGGGACATGAAGGTGGCGTGGGTCGCCTGCATCGCCTTGCCGTACTGGCCGAACATCGGCCGGTAGATGACGGGCTGCGGGGTCGGCAGCGAGGCGTTGGGGTCGCCCATCTGCGCCCAGGAGATGATGCCGCCCTTGATCACCATCTTCGGCTTGGCGCCGAAGGAGTGGATCGGCCAGAGCACGATGTCGGCGAGCTTGCCCTTCTCGATCGATCCCACATGGTCGGAGATGCCGGAGGCGATGGCCGGGTTGATGGTGACCTTGGCGAGGTAGCGCAGCACCCGCTGGTTGTCGTTGCGGGCCGAGTCGCCCTCCAGCGTGCCCAGCTTGTCCTTGCAGTGGTGCGCGGTCTGGAAGGCGCGGGTGACGGACTCACCGATGCGGCCCATGGCCTGGGAGTCGGAGGAGAAGATGCTGATCACGCCGAGGTCGTGCAGCACCGACTCGGCGGCGATCGTCTCGGCCCGGACCCGGCTGTCGGCGAAGGACACGTCTTCGGGGATGTCATGGCTGAGGTGGTGACAGACCATGACCATGTCGAGGAGTTCGTCCACCGAGTTCACCGTGTACGGCAGCGTCGGGTTGGTGGACGACGGCAGGACGTTCGGCTCGCCGGCGATGCGCAGGATGTCGGGTGCGTGACCGCCGCCCGCGCCCTCGCTGTGGAAGGTGTGGATGGCCCGGCCGTCGATCGCGGAGCGGGTGTCCTCGAAGAAGCCGCCCTCGTTCAGGCTGTCCGTGTGGATGGAGACCTGGACGTCGTACCGGTCGGCGACGTTCAGCGCGTTGTCGATGACGGCCGGGGTCGCGCCCCAGTCCTCGTGCACCTTGAGCCCGCAGGCACCGGCGACGACCTGCTCGTTGAGCGCCTCCGGCAGGCTGCCGTTGCCCTTGCCCATGATGCCGAGGTTGACCGGCATGGTCTCGGCGGCCTGGAGCAGCTTGCCGATGTTGTACGGGCCCGGGGTGCAGGTGGTGCCGTTGGAACCGTCCGAAGGACCGGTGCCACCGCCGATCAGCGTGGTGATGCCGTTGGTCAGCGCCTGCTCGGCCTGTTGCGGGGCGATCAGGTGGACGTGGGTGTCGATGGCACCCGCGGTGGCGATGAGGTGCTCGCCCGCGATGGCTTCCGTGCCCGGCCCGATGACCAGGTCCGGGTCGACGCTGTTCTGCGTCTGCGGGTTGCCGGACTTGCCGATGCCGACGATGAAGCCGTCCTTGATGCCGATGTCGCACTTGACGACGCCGACCATCGGGTCGATGACGACCACGTTGGTGATGACGGTGTCCAGTGCGCCCTGGGCAGCGGTGGCCTGCGGGTCCGAGGCCATGCCGTCGCGCATGGTCTTGCCGCCGCCGTAGAGGACCTCGTCGCCGTACTGGCCCTCGCTGTAGTCCTTCTCGACCTCGACGATGAGGTTGGTGTCGGCGAGGTGGAACCGGTCGCCGACCGTCGGCCCGAACATGTCGGTGTACTGCTTGCGGGGCAGGATGGGCATCAGCGCGAACCCTTCTTCTTTTCGTTGGTGGCCTTGGAGCCCTTGGATTCCTTGGTGGCGCGCTTGGGCTTGGCGTCAGGGGCGCCCTGCGCTCCCTCGAACCCCTGCTCGATGGCCCTGCGGACGGCCTCGACGCGGGCGGGGTGGGAGGAGAGGCTGCCGTTGAGCAGTCCGCTGAAGCCGACCAGACGCCCGGTGCCGCCGTACGCGCAGAGCTCCACCTCGCGCGAGCCGCCCGCCTCGATCCGCACGGAGGTGCCGGCGGCGATGTTGAGGTGCATGCCGAGCGCCTTCTGGCGGTCGAACGACAAGGCCGAGTTGACCTCGAAGAAGTGGTAGTGGGAACCGACCTGAACGGCGCGGTCACCGGTGTTGCTCACGGTGAGCTTCACCGTGCGGCGGCCCGCGTTGAGCTCGATGGGGCCCTTGCCGTACAGATACTTCTGACGGAACGTCATGCGATGCTCCTGATGACTCGGTCCGCGCCAGGGGCGGACGGGTGGCGGTGCGTGTGCAGGGGGCCGGGGCCGGGGCCG
>NZ_JAELVH010000112.1 GCF_019399235.1 Streptomyces poriferorum
GGGCGCGAAGAGGGCGATTGCGTACCAGCCGTCCGGATCGCGGCATCCGTTCACCGCGCATTCATCCGGGATGACGGCTGGGGCATTCCCTCCCGCGCTCCGGGGATCTACGCTCGGCCGTGCATCGATCACGTGGTCACGGGCCGCAAGCCGGCTTCTGACAACGTTGTCCGAACTCCCCGGAAGGTACGCGACATGCCCCCCAGACCGCTGACCGCGCCCCGGCGCCTCGCCGCGCGAACAGCCGCCCTGGTCGTCACCGGCGCACTGGCCGCCGCCGTGCTGCCCGCCGCCGCAGAGGCCGCCGCGCCCGTCACCCGCCCGACCGCCTACGTGGATCCGCTGATCGGCAGCGCCAACGGCGGCAACACCTTTCCCGGTGCCACCCTCCCGTACGGCATGATCGCCTGGTCGCCGACGAGCACCACGGGCGACCAGACCGGCACCGGCGCCGCGAACGGCTACGAGTACGGTGCCACCCGGCTGCGCGGACTGAGCCTCACCCACGTCAACGGCGCCGGATGCAACCCCGGAGCCGCCGGTGACATCCCGATCATGCCGTTCGTCGGGGACGTCACGTCGTCACCGTCCGCTGACACCAAGGACGCCGTCTACGCCGCGGACTTCTCGCACGAAAACGAGCGCGCGGTCCCCGGCCGCTACACCCTCGGCCTCGACTCCGGAGCCACGGCCGACCTCGCGGTGAGCCGCCGCGCCGGCGTGGCCGACTTCGCGTTCCCGGCCGGCAAGCCGGCCAACCTCCTCTTCCGGGTCTCCAACTCGCTGAACGGCAGCGAGGACGCCCAGGTCCGGATCGACACCGCGCACCGCAAGGTCACGGGCTCCGTGCTCACCGGCGCCTTCTGCGGGCGGCGCGCCAACGGCGGCACCAACAACCGCAAGAGCTACTACCGCCTCTACTTCACCGCCTCCTTCGACCGCGCCTTCTCCTCCACCGGCACCTGGAAGGACGGCACGCTCGCCCCCGGCTCCACCGAGGGCAGAGGCGGTGAGGGGTACGCCACGGGTGCGGACCGGGCGGGCCGCGGGTCGGGCGGCTGGGTCGGCTTCGACACCAGTTCCGACAACGATGTCCACATGCGGATCGGCATCTCCTACGTCAGCCAGGCGGGCGCCGAGGCCAACCTGCGTAAGGAGATCGCCCCGCACGCGGCAGTGGACGACGTCGCGGCCGCCGCGAGCCGGACGTGGGACCGGGAGCTGGACTCCGTACGCACGGGCGGCGGGACCGAGGCTCAGCGGACCACGTTCTACACCGCGCTCTACCACTCCCTGATGCAGCCCAACGTCATCAGCGACACCGACGGCCGCTACCCCGGCATGGACGGGGAGGCCCACCGGATCGAGCGCGGGCAGGGGGCGCAGTACAGCAACTTCTCCGGCTGGGACCAGTACCGGGCCCAGATACAACTGCTGGCCCTCCTCAAGCCGGAGATCGCCGGGGACTTCGCCCAGTCGCTGTACAACTTCGCCCGGCAGAACGGCGGGGTGTGGGACCGCTGGGTGCACATCAACGGTGCCACCCACGTCATGACCGGCGACCCCACCGCGGCCACCCTCGCCACGTTCTACGCCATGGGGGTGCGGAACTTCGACTACGAGGGCGCGTACGAGTCGCTGGCGCGCCAGGCGACCGTGCCGGTCGACGACGGGCTCTCGGACGCCGGCTGCCCGGGCCAGTGCACCGGTCAGCGGCCAAATCTGGCCCAGTACCTGGAATCCCACTACGCGCCGCAGGACGTCTGCCACTGCTGGGGCGGCGCCGCCGAGACGCTGGAGGACGCGGTCGCCGACGCCGCGCTCGGACGCTGGGCGCAACTGCTCGGGCGTGACGAGGAGGCCGAGGCGTTCAAGGAGCGCGGCGGCTGGTGGCGCAACGTGTACAACCCCGACGCCACCGACGGCGCCGGCACCACCGGTTACATCCAGGCGCGCAACGTCGACGGCTCCTGGGTCACGCCGTTCAGCCCGGGCAGCGACCGCGGCTTCGCGCAGGGCACCAGCGCCACGTACACCTGGATGGTTCCGCAGGACGTCCAGGGCCTCGCCGAGGCGATGGGCGGCCGGGACGTCGCGGCGCGACGCCTGGACGGGTTCTTCCACAAGGCGGACGGCTCCTGGTCGGTCAGGGGCGGTGACGCGGTCCGCTACGACCCGACCAACGAACCCGGCATCCACGCCCCCTGGCTCTACAACGCCCTCGGGCAGCCGTGGAAGACCCAGGAGACGGTGCGCGAGATCCTGAACACGGTCTACGGGACGGGGCCGCGAGGCCTGCCCGGAAACGACGACCTGGGCACCATGTCCGCCTGGTACGTCTTCTCCGCGCTGGGTCTGTACCCGCAGACGCCGGGTGGCGGCGAGCTGCTGCTGGGTGCCCCGCTGTTCCCGAAGGCGGTGATCGACCGGCCGCACGGCAGGGACATCACGATCACCGCGCCGGCGGCGGACGCGGCTCATCCGTACGTCGACGCGGTGACGGTCGACGGGCGTGCCCACGACCGGTCGTGGACGGATGCGAGCCTGCTGACCAGGGGAGGGAAGCTGGCCTACCGGCTGTCCGGGCAGGCCAACACATCCTGGGCCACGGACCCTTCGGGGCTGCCGCGGTAGTCGAGGCGTGACTCCGTGCCGGATCCCCGCGTCCCGGACGCGGGGATCCGGCACAGGCATCTGCCCGTCGGACCCGCTCGATTTATATCGTTGAAAATTCTCCGTGCACGACTGTTGTTTTGCGTTTGATGCTGTGGCTCAATGTTCGATTATGTGCTGTGCCTCACAGGTTCGAGGCACTTCAGCCCTCTCGACAGGACGACGCCTTGAGACGACAAATGCCCCGATCCCGCACTGTGTTGAGAACGGTGGCCTGCGCCGCCGCACTCCTGATACCCGTCGGTGCCACGCTGGTTCCGGCCGCGGCGGCCACCCCGGCCACGGCCGCCTCCGCCACGCCGGCCACGTTCGCGGCCGGCGACCCGGCGACGGCCGTGCACGGGCTGAAGGGCGAGTACTACAGCATGTCCGCGCCCGGTGCGCGGGACTTCGACACGCTCGGCGGTGTCGCCCTGGAGCCGCAGATCAACTTCCCGGGCCTCACCGGCACGTTCGAGTCCACCACCGGCCGGACCGAGAACACCACCGCTCGCTGGACCGGCAACATCACGGCTCCCGAGGACGGCGACTACACCTTCGCCGCGAGCGGCGACAACGGCTTCCGGCTCTTCATCGACGGCGAGGTGGTGATCGACCACTGGGAGCCGGACTGGGACAACGAGCAGACCAGCAAGCCGGTTGCGCTGAAGGCCGGTGAGCCCCACACGTTCAAGCTGGAGATGTTCCAGGACACGGGTGGCGCGAACATGTTCCTGCGCTGGTCCAGCGCGACGCTGGCCCGGCAGATCGTGCCCGAGTCCGCTTTCACGCCGCCTGCGGACTTCGAGGTCTACCCGGTCGGCCTGAGCGTCGCCGACGACGGCCTGAAGCTCCAGGCGGTGTTCGAGGACGAGGTCAGCGACTTCGCCACGCTGAAGGATCACCTCACGATCGAGGCGGACACCTCGCCGATGCCGGTGAAGTCCGTGGCCCGAACCCCCGGCAACCCCCACGCGCTGACCGTCACCCTGACCGCTCCCGTCCTGAAGGGCCAGCAGGTCCGGGTCGCCTACGACGGCGAAGCAGGCCTCCGGGTGGGCGGCGAGAGTGTTCCGCAGATCAGCCGCAGCGCCGGGAACCTGTCGACACACCGGCTGACCACGGCCTTCGGCGACAAGGTCGACCGCGACCACCCGCTGCCGGAGTACCCCCGGCCGCAGCAGGTCCGCGACGACTGGAAGAACCTCAACGGGTCCTGGGAGTTCGCCGGAGCCGTCGCGGGCGAGCAGCCCGTCTTCGGGAAGAAGCTGGGGGAGCGGATCACCGTCCCGTACCCCGTCGAGTCGCAGCTCTCCGGTCTTGAGCGCCACGAAGACCACATGTTCTACCGCAAGCTCGTCACCGTCCCGAAGAACTGGTCGGTGAAGGGCGACAAGGGCGGCAAGGCCAACCGGCTGAAGCTCAACTTCGGCGCCGTCGACTACGAGGCCCGCGTCTGGGTCAACGGCAAGCAGGTCGCCGAGCACACCGGCGGCTACACCGCCTTCAGCGCCGACATCACCGACGCGGTCAAGGGCAGCGGACCGCAGGAGATCGTCGTCGCGGTCACCGACACCACCGGTGCCGACCAGCCCACGGGCAAGCAGTCGGCCAACCCCGGCGGAATCTTCTACACCGCCTCGTCCGGCATCTGGCAGACCGTCTGGATGGAGCCCGTCGCCCCGGCCGCGGTCGACTCCCTGACGACCACCCCGGACATCGACAAGGGCCGGCTCTCGCTGACGGTCAACTCCGAGGACGCCTCGAAGTCCGCCCGGATCACCGCCGTCGCCCGCGACAAGAAGGGCAAGGTCGTCGGCAGTGTCACCGGCCCGGCCAACCGCGAGCTGAGCCTGCCGGTCGCGAAGCAGCACCTGTGGACGCCCGACGACCCGTACCTCTACGACCTGAAGGTCACGCTCGACGACGGCCGCTCCAAGGACACCGTCGACAGCTACTTCGGCATGCGGTTCTTCGGCGTCGCGAAGGTCGGCGGCTACCAGAAGCTGGTCCTCAACGGGAAGCCGTTCTTCTCCCTCGCCCAGCTCGACCAGGGCTTCTACCCGGACGGCCTGAACACGGCCCCCAGTGACTCCGCCCTGCTCTTCGACCTGAAGGCGCAGAAGGACCTCGGCTTCAACTCGGTGCGCAAGCACATCAAGGTCGAGCCGGCCCGCTGGTACTACCACGCGGACCAGCTCGGACTGCTGGTCTGGCAGGACTTCGTCTCCGGCAACATCACCGGCGAGAAGGGCCAGAAGGCCTTCCTCGACCAGGGTGCCGAGATGATGAAGCAGCTGCACAACTACCCGTCGATCGGTGCCTGGATCGTCTTCAACGAAGGCTGGGGCGAGTGGGACCGCACCGAGACCGGGAAGATCACGGAGAAGGTCCAGGCCGCCGACCCCTCCCGCGTCGTGAACGCCCACAGCGGTGTCAACTGCTGCAACTCCAAGGGTGACTCGGGCAAGGGCGACATCATCGACCACCACGACTACAACAACACCGACCCGGCCTTCCCGGACGAGAACCGGGCGGCGATGGACGGTGAGCACGGCGGCTTCACCCTGCGGTCGCCCGGACACATGTGGCCCGGTGCGCCCACCGCGATCTACAGCGGTGTCGCCGACAAGGCCGCGCTGACCGCCAAGTACGTCGAGAACACCCGTAAGTACTACCTGGAAGCGGCCGGCGCCGAACTCTCCGGCTCCATCTACACCCAGGTGACCGACCTGGAGAACGAGCTCAACGGCCTCTGGACGTACGACCGCCGTGAGATCAAGGTCGACCCGGCCCCGGTGCGCAAGATCAACCAGGAGGTCATCGCCGCCGGCGCCGCCGCAGGTGAGCGGGACGAGGTCAAGGGCGGCGGCGCCTGGTCCCTCGACGAGAACAAGGGCTCCGAGGCCGCCGACAGCGGGCCGAACCACAAGGACCTCACCCTGGCCGCGGGCACGTCCTGGGCGCCCGGCGTGCAGGGCTCCGCGCTGAAGTTCAACGGCGAGGGACAGTACGCACAGACCGACGGCCCGGTCGTCGACACCACCGGTGACTACACCGTGTCGGCCTGGGCGTCGCTGGACGCCCTTCCCGGCAACTACGCCACCATCGTCAGCCAGGACGGCCGGCGCCAGGAGAACCCGTTCTACCTCCAGTACGGTCAGGGCGGCTTCGCCTTCTCCACCCCGGGCGCCCACCGTGCCCGGGTGGAGATGACGCCCGAGATCGGCCGGTGGTACCACGTGGTCGGTGTCCGCAGCGGTGACGAGATCAAGCTGTACGTCGACGGCAAGCTCGCCGCGACCTCGGCAGCCGGGGGCGCCGATGTCAGCACCGGCGCCCTGTCCGTGGGCCGCGCCAAGTGGTCGGGTGGCAACACCGACTTCTGGAACGGTTCCGTCGACCAGGTCGCGGTGTTCGACAAGGCCCTGACCGCGGACGAGGTGAGCGCGCTGCACGACACCGTGCAGCCGTAGCCCCGGGCTGTTAGTGAACCACTGAACGCTGCCTGCCGCCGCATCCGTGCGGTGGCAGGCAGCGGAGTGCGCGGCGCCCCGGCGAACCAGTCGGGGCGCCGCCGTGTGAGGATCAGGGGATGGGACAGCCGGAGATCCGCCGCCGCGGCGACGACGACCTGAAGGCGTGTGCCGAGGCGCTGGCCACCGTGCACGACGCGGACCGCTACCCGGCGAAGTGGCCGGCCGATCCGGGAGGCTGGCTGACACCGGACGGCATGCTCGGCGCCTGGGTGGCGGTGGACGGCCCGGACGTCCTGGGCCATGTGACGCTGACCCGTACCGACGACGTGCTGGCAGCGGACGTGGGACTGCCGCCGGAGGAACTGGCCTCGGTGGCCCGGCTGTTCACGACGGCTTCGGCGCGCCGGCGCGGCGTGGCGGGCGCCCTGCTCGCCACCGTGACGGCGGCTGCGGCAGACGGCGGACTGCGGGCGGTCCTGGAGGTGGAGGACGGTGGCGAGGCCGCCGTGGCCCTCTACGAACGTGCCGGGTGGCGTCATGCGGGCAGCCGCTCCGGTGACTGGACGACGGCCGACGGCCGGACGGCGCTGTTGCACACGTACGTCGCCCCGGGCGCGGGGACGCGGTAGACGGCCGACGGCCCGGACCCGACGCGGTCGGCGTCGCATCCGGGCCGTGGCCCGTACAGGAAGGGGCGGGCGGATTCAGATCACGGCGCCCAGGGCGCCTCCACCGCCCAGGTGGTGTCCTCCGTGAACGTGGCCGGGTTGTCCCAGGCGTGCCCGCCGCCCGGTGTGGCCAGCCACACCTCCGAGTCGATGTGCCGCAGATAGCTGCCGGGCAGATTGGCGCTGGACAGCCGCACGCCTCCCGTGCCGGCTACCGCACACCAGGTGGCGTCGGCCTTGAACAGCGCCGAGCCGTCGTCGGCGTCCCTGCGCACCCGGAAGTCGCGGTGCCGGAGGTACTCGCCGGGATAGTTGCGGGACTCCAGCGAGTAGCAGTTGCTGTTGGCGAGCCCGGTGACGATCTTCCAGGTGGCGTCGTTCTTCAGCAGCGTGCCGCTCGCCCCGTCGACGACCGCGGTGAAGGCGAGCGCGTCCTGATGGCGCAGGTACTTGTCGGTGTATCCAGGGGTCGTGACCCGGAGCGACTTGTACTGCCCGGTGGGCAGGGTCACCGGCGGTGCCGGGTTGCGCGACGCGTTGATCAGGGCCTGGTTGGCGGCCTTCACCCGAGCGGTGTCCACCTTGACGACCTGGCGGTCGTAGGTGAGCAGCCCGTTCGCCTCGTTCTCCACATCGGTGATCTCCGTGTACACGGAGGCGGAGAGGCCCGCGGGCAGCTGGCCGACGCGGATGCTGTCGAGCAGCCCGACGAACCGGTTGTTCAGCGCGGAGACGCTCGCCTGGTCCTCGTAGCTGAATCCGCCGCCGGGGAACCACTCGTGCCCCGGGACCTTGTAGCCGAGGCCGCCGAACTCACCGAGGACCGCGGCGCGCGTCGCGCTCGGCGCGGTGTTGCCGGGGCCGACATAGATGTGGTTGTCGACCACGTCCCCGTTGCCGCCGTCCACCGAACCGCAGCAGTTGACCCCGCTCATGTTGTTGACCAGCCGGGACGGGTCGTACGTCTTCACCTCGTTGGCGATCCTGGCCTGGTCGTACTGCCCCCAGCCCTCGTTCTGGTCGACCCACATCACCAGGGAGGGCGAGCTGCGGTGCTGGTCGATGACGGCGTGGAACTCGGCCTCCCACTGGGTGCGGGCCGCCGGGTCGGGGCTCTTGCCGGTGTCCATGGCCGGCATGTCCTGCCAGACGAGCAGGCCCAGCCTGTCCGCCCAGTAGAACCAGCGCTGCGGTTCGACCTTGATGTGCTTGCGGACCATGTTGAAGCCGAGGTCCTTGTGCGCCTGGAGGTCCGACTTCAGGGCGGCGTCGGTCGGCGCGGTGTAGATGCCGTCCGGCCAGTAGCCCTGGTCCAGGGTGCCGGTCTGGAAGACGAACTTCCCGTTGAGGACCGGTCGCAGCACGCCGTCGACCTTCGCCACGGCGATCGACCGCATGCCCGTGTAGCTTCCGGCCGAGTCGGTGACGGCCGAGCCGTCGAGCAGCTCCGCCTTCACGTCGTACAGGAACGGGTCCTCCGGAGTCCACAGATGAGGGTTCGGCACCGGTACGGAGATCTCGGAGCCGACGGTTCCGGTAGCTGTGCCGACGACGTTCCCGCCGCTGGAGACGGTGACCCGGGCGCTGCGGCCGGAAGCGGACGCGCTCTGCACCTTCACCCGCAGAGTGCTGTTGCCCAGGTTCGGCGTCATGTCCAGACGCGTGATGTGGGCGGCAGCGACCGGCTCCAGCCAGACGGTCTGCCAGATACCGGACGCGGCGGTGTAGAAGATCCCGCCGCCGCTGTGCGGCCGCACGTCGTTGATGCGCTGCTTGCCGACGGCCTGGCCGCCCGTCTGCGTCGGGTCGTACACGGACACCACGACCGTGTTCGTACCCCCGTTGAGCTGGGGGGTGATGTCGTACGCGAACGAGTCGTAGCCGCCCTTGTGGGCACCGACCTGGGTGCCGTTGACCCAGACCGTGGTCTGCCAGTCGGACGCGCCGAAGTTCAGCTCGACGCGGCGGCCGTTCCAGTCGGAGGGCACGGTGAAGGTGCGCTTGTACCAGAGCTTGTCGTTCTCGGTGATCTTCCGCTGGATGCCCGAGAGAGCGGACTCCGCGACGAACGGGACACGGATCTGATCAGGGAACGAGGACGGCTGTCCGGCGTCGCGACCGGTCACCGCGAAGTCCCAGATTCCGTTGAGATTGGCCCAGTCGGGCCGGGTCAGCTGCGGTCGCGGATACTCCGGCAGCGGCTTGTCGACCGGGACCTGGGCGGTCCACGGCGTCGTCATCGGGGACGGCTTGGGTGCCCAGGAGGCGGCACCGGCGGGCGCCGGTCCGACTCCCACCAGTGCCGAGGACACCAGCGCCAGCAGTCCGGTCGTGACGACCGCCCGTCTCCACCACGGCCGCCGGCCTGGCACACGTAAAGGACTCATGGGTTCGTCTCCTTCGTCAGGTTCTGTTCCGGTACGGGAAACTCCCCGCGCCGGGTGGCGCGGGGAGCGGTGCGGGATGGCGTGGAACAGTCAGGAGGGCCGGACGAGCTGCCAGAGGTGGTCGTCGGTACCCGTGTCACCGAACTGGACGACGTGGGCGCTGTCGGCCGTGGACATGTTGTCGACGCCGAGGACCTTGCCGGAGTGGCGGTTGCGGATCCGGTACCAGCCGTCGCTGTCGGGGACGAGCTGCCAGAGGTGGTCGTCGGAGAGCCAGGGCTCAGCGCCCGGGTCGGTCGTGGGGAACGAGGTGATGCGCAGCCGCGCCGCCCCCATCGGGACGAGCGTGATCTCCTCCACCGGCTCGGAGCTGCCGGCCGGACCGTCCTGGAGCGGGGCGACGACGTGCTCGCCGTCCGCCGTCCACTCCGGGATCCGCCGGGCCTTCGCCGTCATGGTCAGCGGGGTGCCGTCGAGCGTGAAGGGGTTGGTGTCCTTGACGTGGCGGGCGGTGTGGTGGCGCAGCGAGGCGGTCGGCTTCCGTTCGTCGAGGACGAGCCCGTAGTTCCACGGACTCGTGGCGTGCACCGCGTACTCCGGGAACTGTTCGGTGCCGCCGATGCGCTCGTACTCCTCGTCGATACGCAAGGAGTACGTGAGCGGACCGCGGTCCACGCTCACGGCACCGTGGTTGTGTTCCCAGGTGCGCACCACGGTCTTCTGCGGGAAGCGGAGGGTCACCCGGTCGCCGTCGGCCCACGTGCGGTCGACGCGGGTGAACGCCGGTCCCGCGGGGGCGTCGACCGGACGCCCGTTGACCTCGATCTCCGGGCGGTCGCACCAGGCGGGTACGCGCAGCACCAACGGGAACGACAGCCTCTTCGGCGCCTTCAGCGTCAGGGTGACCGTGTCCGTGAAGGGGTAGCCGGTCTCCTCGGTGAAGGTGACCTCGGTGCCGTCCGCTACCTTCGCGGTGACCTCGCAGCTCGCGTACATCGCGGCGGCGAGACCCCCGTCCGGTGTGGCGAGCCACAGCTCCTCGACGAAGTACGGCCAGCCCATGCCGTAGTTGTGCGGGCAGCAGCGGTACTGGTCGACGCCGGGCAGGAAAGCCTGCATGGCGAAGCCGTTCTGGAACTGCCGGCCGTTCTTCGGCACGTTGTCCAGGTCCACGCTGTTGGCACTGGTGATGTAGTGGACCGCCTTGCCGGACGGGTCGAGCGAGGCGGGCAGCGAGTTGAACGCCAGCTCCTCGCAGCGGTCGGCCCACAGCGGGTCTCCGGTGATGCGGGTGAGCAGCTGGTGGCTGGCCATGAACTCGACGATCCCGCACGTCTCGAAGCCCTGCCGGGGGTCGCCGTGCCCGGGCCGCGCGTTCTCGTCCCCGGCGAAGCCGCCGCCGGGGAACTGCCCGTACTGGTCCATGGCCTTGCCGTACGTTCCGTACGTGTTCCGGGTGTCGTCGGCCGAGCCGCTGCGCAGCGCGTACTGGGCGGGCTCGCGGAAGCCCTGCGCGATGTTCACGTTGTGCGGGTTGACCAGGTTGTCGCCCCAGTCGGCGCCGTTCGCGTGGATCTTGTCGGCGAGGTCGAGGAGGAAGGTGTCGCCGGTGCGGTTGAAGAGCCAGAAGACGCTGTCCAGGCCGTCGCCCCAGCGCAGGGCGATCCAGCTGGTGTTGAAGGCGCCGGGCCCCTGGGCGTTCATGTAGCGGAAGAACCGGCTGAGGAAGGGGATGACCCGGGTGTCGCCCGTGTACTCCTGCCAGGAGCGCAGGGCCTGGATCAGTGGCAGGAAGGGCCAGAAGTCCGGGCCGCCGTTCAGGGACGTACGCAGCGCCTTCGGGCCGAAGAAGCCGTCGGACTGCTGGGTGGTGAGAATCGCGTCGAACCAGCGCCGCACGGCAGCCAGGGCCTTGGCGTCGCCGGTCACGATCGCGAGGTCGGTGTATCCGCGCAGCCAGTACGGGACCTCCTCCCAGCCGCCGAGTTCGGGGCGGACCCAGCCGGTGGCGGTGAAGTCGAGGAAGTGCGAGAACTCCTCGTAGCGGCCGCACAATCCGTCCAGCTGGAGCTTCAGCTGTCCGGCCAGCCAGCCACGAGCGGTGACCCGGCCGGGCGGGAGCTTCAGGAACGCGGTCGGGTGCAGCGGTGCGGCGTTGGGGAAGTAGTGGCCGCCGTGGGCGGGCTTCACCCGGTGCCCGGCCGCGGTAGCGGTGGTGGCCCAGCGGCCGGACGCGGCCGTGGTGGCGGCGGCGGTGGCCAGCGCGCCGGCCACGAGTTGTCTGCGGTTCAGGGGCATGGAGGGCTCCTGCTCTCGGCCGGCCGTGTGGGGCACCGGCTCGGAAACGGCACATGACACTGCGGGACTTGCCGGACGCTGCGGGCCTCGCCAGGCCGCCCACCGGGCCCGGGTGCGGATCCCGGACGCGCGCACGGCAAGGCACGCCGTCGCGACCGGAGGGGTGACGCGGCAACGTGCTTGCAACGTTGGAAAATTGGGTACCGGCGGTATGACAGCACGGTGACGGGCTGGTGTCCAGGGGTGCGGCGGCAACCGGTGCGGTGGGAGTCGTCCACCGGTGCCGGGTGGCTTCGACACATTTTGGAAACGCATCGACAACGCTCTTGCCGCCCGTGCCGCGGCGCCTATATAACGTTGTAAACCGAGCCGCCGAGAGGCCGCGCAGACTCTCACGACCGCAGTTCGTCCAGCTGGTGCCACGGCACCGGCGGGGTCGTGAGGGGTGCAGTGACATCAGCCGCCGAGCGGCAGCCGATGCATCGTCCAGCCATGCCCGACCGCACGCCCATCGGCGTGCCGTCATCCCGCCAAGGAGCTCCCGCGCATGATGATCCAGCGTCGAACCCGTACCCTCGCCGTGGCCTGCCTCCTCGCCGCCACCGCCACGCTGGCCGCCTCCGGCTGCTCCAAGTCGGAGACCTCGGACACCGCGACCACCGACAGCAGCCAGGGCGCGCAGGCGGCCAAGACCTCGGAGTCCTCCTCCGGTTCGGGCTGCTCGCTGCAGACCTACGGCGCGCCGAAGCTGGACCTGAAGAACGCGGTGGTCGGCTTCTCCCAGTCGGAGAAGGAAGCCAACCCGTTCCGTATCGCCGAGACCCAGTCCATCAAGGACGAGGCGAAGAAGGTCGGCGTCAAGAAGCTGCTCACCACCAACGCCCAGTCGCAGTTGTCCAAGCAGATCAGCGACATCCAGGACATGCTGTCGCAGGGCGCCCAGTTCCTCATCGTCGCCCCGCTGAACTCCGACGGCCTGGAGCCGGCGCTGAAGGCCGCCGCCGCCAAGAAGGTCCCGGTCCTCACCATCGACCGCAAGGTCAACGCCACCGCATGCAAGGACTACGTGGCGTTCCTCGGCTCCGACTTCGTGGAGCAGGGCAAGCGCGCCGCGGACGCGATGATCAAGACGACCGGTGGCAAGGGCAAGGTCGCCATCCTCCTCGGCGCCTCGGGCAACAACGTCACCACCGACCGCACCAAGGGCTTCGTCGACCAGCTGAAGGCCGAGGCCCCCGGCCTGGAGATCGTCGCCCAGCAGACCGGTGAGTTCGCCCGCGACAAGGGCCAGCAGGTCATGGAGCAGCTGATCCAGTCCAAGCCCGACATCACGGCCGTCTACGCGGAGAACGACGAGATGGGCCTCGGCGCGGTCACCGCGCTGAAGGCCGCGGGCAAGAAGCCCGGCAAGGACGTCAAGATCGTCTCCGTCGACGGCACCCGCAACGCCGTACAGGCCCTGGTGAACGGCGAGTACAACGCCGTCATCGAGTCGAACCCGCGCTTCGGCCCGCTGGCCTTCGCGACCGCGCAGAAGTTCTACGCCGGCGAGAGCATCCCGGAAAACGTCATCATCACCGACCGCGCCTACGACGAGTCCAACGCCAAGGCCTCGCTCGGCGGCGCGTTCTGACCGGGGCTCGCCCCACTCGCCCGTAGCGCCGGCGGGGCCCGCCGGCCGGCCCGGCCGCGTACCGATCCGTACGCGGCCCCCGGCCCGTACCGGACCCGCCGGACCACTCGCCGCCGTGACGCCGCCACCCGTCACGGCGGCCCCGGGCCCACACCCTTGGAAGAGCGGAAGGCCAAGAACAGCCATGGCACCACCCGAAGCAGTACCGCAGCCGCCGCAGCCGGCCGCCGACGCGAAGGAGGCATCCGCGCCGGCCGAGGTGACGGAGACGTCCGCGCCGGCCGAGGTGACGGAGACGTCCGCGCCGGCCGAGGTGACGGAAGCGTCCGCACCGGCCGCCGGCGTGAAGAAGGCGCCCGCGCCGGCCGCCGACGTGTCACCGGACTCCGCACCGGCCGCGTCCGTCCTCGAAGCCCGCTCGGTGAGCAAGCGTTTCCCGGGCGTCGTCGCCCTCGACGACGTCTCGTTCACCCTGCGTGCCGGGGAGACCCACGCACTCGTGGGGGAGAACGGAGCCGGCAAGTCCACCCTGATCAAGGTGCTGACCGGCGTCTACCGGCCCGACGAGGGCGAACTGCGGCTGGCCGGCGAACAGATCGCCTTCGCCCGGCCGTTCGAGGCGCAGCAGGCCGGCATCTCCACGATCTACCAGGAGGTGAACCTCGTCCCGCTGATGAGCGTGGCGCGCAACATCTTCCTCGGCCGTGAGCCCAAGAACCGGTTCGGCCTGATCGACTTCTCCCGGATGCACCGCGAGACCACCGAACTCCTCGACGGCTTCGGCGTACGCGTCGACCCGAAGAGGCCCCTGCACACCCTGGGAATCGGCACCCAGCAGATGGTCGCGCTGGCCCGCGCCGTCTCGGTCAACGCCCAGGTCGTCATCATGGACGAGCCCACCTCCTCGCTGGAGCCGCGCGAGGTCGAGACCCTCTTCCGGGTCATCGAGGACCTGCGCGCACGTGGCATCGCCGTCCTCTACGTCAGCCACCGCATGGACGAGCTCTACCGGATCTGCGACCGCGTCACCGTGCTCCGCGACGGCCGGCACATCCACACCGGGGACCTCGCCGACCTCGACCGCATGCAGCTCGTCTCGATGATGCTCGGCCGCGACATGGCCGAGGTCCGCCGCGACGGCGTCACCAGTTTCGGTTCCGAGGGCCACGACGCCTCCCGTACCCCCGTACTCACCGCGACCGGCCTCTCCCGCGACCACCAGCTCCACGACATATCCCTGTCGTTGTACGCGGGTGAGGTGCTGGGCCTCGGCGGGCTCCTCGGCTCCGGCCGCAGCGAGACCGCGAAGGCCCTGGCCGGCGCGCTGAGCCTGGACTCCGGCGAACTGAGCATCGGCGGCCGCACCCTGCGCCGCCTCACCTCCGCCGGCGCCATCCGGGCGGGCATCAGTCTGCTGCCCGAGGACCGCAAGGCCGAAGGCATCGTGCCCGGCCTCTCGGTCCGCGAGAACATCGTGCTGGCCGCGATGCCCCGCCTGTCCCGCGCCGGCATCGTCTCGCGCGCCAAGCAGGACCGCATCGTCGACATCTTCATGAAGCGGCTGCGGATCAAGGCCGCGAGCCCCGAGCAGAAGGTCGGCGAGCTCTCCGGAGGCAACCAGCAGAAGGTCCTGCTGGCCCGCTGGCTCTGCCTGGAGCCCAAGGTCCTGCTGCTCGACGAACCCACCCGCGGCATCGACGTCGGTGCCAAGGCCGAGGTCCAGAGCCTCATCGACGACCTCGCCCGCGAGGGCCTCGCCGTCCTGCTCATCTCCTCCGACATCGAGGAACTCATCGAGGGCGCCGACCGCATCGTCGTCCTGCGCGGTGGCGCGGTCGCGGGCGAACTGTCGGGCGACGAGGTGGCCGAGAGCCATCTGCTCGAAGTGCTCGCCGACCACTCACCGGCCCCCGCGGGCAACGCCCCGGCCGCCAAGGAGGACCCCCGATGACCCAGGCCGCAATCTCCACCCCCGCAGCCCGGCCGTGGGCCCGGCTGCGCGACCCCGCCTGGTACCAGGAGTACGGCGTCTACCTCGCCGTCGCGGTCGTCCTCCTCTTCAACGCCCTGTTCACCGAGCACTTCATGACCGCGGACAACCTCCGCACCCAGCTCGTCCAGGTCGCCCCCATCGTCATCGTCGCCCTCGGCATGGCGCTCGTGATCGGCACCGAGGGCGTCGACCTCTCCGTCGGCTCGACCATGGCGCTGGCCACCGCGCTGCTGCCGCTCTACCTCGGGTACGGACTGGTGCCCGCCCTCGTCATGGCGCTGCTGGCCGGCGCCGTCGTCGGAGCGATCAACGGCTCGCTGGTCTCGCTCGTCGGACTGCAGCCGATCGTCGCCACCCTCGCCCTGTTCGTCGGCGGCCGGGGCCTGGCCCTGGTCATGGCGGACGGTCAGCTCAAGCAGATCGTCAACCCCGACCTGCTGTCGCTCGGCACCGGTTCCTTCCTCGGTATTCCGCTGGTCGTCCTCATCGCCGCGGTCCTCGCGGCCGCCGTCGCCTTCCTGGTCCAGCGCACCACGTTCGGCCGTCAGGTCGTGGCCATCGGCGGCAACCGGTCCGCAGCCGCGCTCGCCGGACTGCCCGTGCGCCGCGTTCTCATCGGTGTGTACGTGCTCTGCGGGGTCCTGGCCGCCCTGGCCGGCATCCTCGCCACGGCCAGGCTCACCGCCAGCGACCCCTCCTCGCTCGGCACCCTCATGGAACTGTCCGCCATCACCGCGGTCGTCGTCGGGGGCACCCCGCTCAACGGAGGCTCCATCCGGGTCCTCGGCACGGTCGCCGGCGCCCTGCTGATGCAGCTGTTGCGCGCCACCCTCGTCAAGCACGACCTGCCCGACTCCACCGCACAGATCGCCCAGGCGGCCATCATCATCGCCGCCGTCTACGTCGCCCGGGAGCGTCGGTCCCGATGAACGAAACCTCACCCGCCCCCGTGGTCCAGGCCCCGGTCCCGCGCAAGACCCCCGCAGCGGCCGGCGGCGCCACATCGAGCTCAGCCGCCGGGCAACGCGTCGCCGAACTCCTCCAGCGCCAGGGCGCGCTCGTCGTCCTGCTCACGGTCGTCATCGTTGCGTCCTTCGTGTACCCGACGTTCGGCACCCTGGACAACGCCCGGGGTGTGACCGTCCAGGCCTCCTTCGGTGCCGTGGTCGCCCTCGGTATGACGATGGTCATCATCACCGGCGGCATCGACCTGTCCGTCGGCTCCGTCTTCGCCCTGGGCGGTGTCCTCGCCGCCTGGGCGTCCCAATGGGGCTTCCTCGCCGCCCTGTTCGTCCCGCTCGTCGTGTGCGGTGCGATCGGGCTGCTCAACGGCTTCCTGGTGGCCCGTGCCGGGATGGCACCGTTCATCGTCACGCTCGCCACCCTGCTGGGGGCGCGCGGTCTGCTCCTCGCGATCACCGACGAGGGCGCCACCACCTACCTCATCCCCAAGGGATCCGCGTTCGCCGAACTCGGACAGGGCAGCATCTGGGGCTTCGGCTACCCGATCCTGATCGCCCTGGCGCTGTTCGGCATCGGTGGACTGGTCCTCCAGCGCACCTCGTTCGGACAGACGCTCTTCGCGGTCGGCGGCAGCAGCGACGCGGCCAACCTGATGGGTCTGCCCGTTGCCCGGACCAAGATGCTCGTCTACACGCTCAGCGGACTGCTGGCCGGATTCGCCGGTGCGCTCAGTGCCGCCAGGCTCTCCTCCGGCGTCACCATCGTCGGCGTGGGCATGGAACTCGACGCGATCTCCGCCGTCGTCATCGGCGGCACCCTCCTGATCGGTGGCGCCGGATCGATCAGCGGCACCCTCTGGGGCGTCCTGCTGCTGGCCGTCATCCAGAACCTGATCAACCAGATCGGCGAGCTGAACTCCTCGTACCAGTCCGTCGTCAGCGGCGGGTTCCTTATCGTTGTCGTCGTGGCCCAGCGCTATCTGGCGCGCAGCCGCAGAACCACCTGAACCGGTGCCGGGGCCAGCGGGCCCCGGCACCGTTCGAACCGAACCGGCAGAGCCGGGCCACCGCGCGTCAACGCGCGACCAGTCGATTCAGGGAGTGCCGTGGGCGTCAGCCTCAAGGACGTTGCGCAACGGGCGGGCGTGTCCATCAAGACCGTGTCGAACGTGGTGAACAACTATCAGCACGTCACACCGAAGATGCGGGCCAAGGTGCAGCAGGCCATCGACGAGCTCGGCTACCGGCCGAACCTCACCGCACGCCATCTGCGCAAGGGCCGCACCGGCATCATCGCCCTCGCCGTCCCCGAGTTCGGCAACCCGTACTTCGCGGAGCTGGCCGGCGAGGTCGTCGACGCGGCCGCCCGGCACGACTACACCGTGCTGGTCGACCACACCGGCGGCCTGCGGGAGAAGGAGCTCCTGGTCAGCCAGGGATTCCGGTCCCATGTGATCGACGGCCTCATCCTCAGCCCGATCCATCTGGAGACCGAGGACCTGATGGCGCGCACCGAGACCGCGCCCCTGGTGCTGCTCGGCGAGCGCGAGTACGAGGCCCCGTACGACCACATCGCCATCGACAACGTGGCGGCGTCCCGCGAGGCCGTGCGCCACCTCATCGACCACGGCCACCGCAGGATCGCCTTCCTCGGCTCGCGTACCGGCCGCGAACGCCAGCCGGCCCATCTGCGGCTGCGCGGCTGGCGTGAGGAGCTCGCCGCAGCGGGCATCGGGGCCGACGAGTCGCTCGTCGTCGTCACCGACGGCTACGGCCGCGAGGACGGGGCCTCCGGCATGGCCGCCCTCCTGGACCGCGGCGAGCGGCCCGACGCCGTGTTCGCGTACAACGACCTCATCGCCATCGGGGCGATGCGCACCCTGTCCGAACGGGGGCTGCGCATTCCCGAGGACGTGGCCGTCGTCGGGTTCGACAACATCGAGGAGAGCCTCTACGGGGCCACCACGCTCACCACGGTGGCCCCCGACAAGGAGGCGATCGCACGGCTCGCCGTCGACAGCCTCGTCGAACGGCTCTCCGGCGACCCGGTGTCCGAACCCCGGCGGCCCCGGCCCGGCTACCGGCTCGTCGTCCGCGAATCGACCGTTCCCCGGACGGCCGCCGAGCCGGCCGCCGGACCGTAGATCCGGCACCGGACCCCCCGTACTGCCGGGGGAGTCCGGCGATTGTGTCCAGGCCCGCCGTCCTCGTTCCGCCGGGCCGTCCGCTCGTCCCAAGGATCTCTGATGCCTCGCCCCACCGTGAACCACAAACCGTTCGGCGCCCACGGGCACACGGACGTCGACGTCTGGACGCTCGACTCCGGCACCGGAGTCCGGGCGGAGATCCTCAGCTATGGCGGCATCCTGCACCGCCTCACCGTGCCGGACACCCGGGGGGCGTCCGCGTCGGTCGTGCGGTCCCTGGTCTCCCTGGACGACTACACGGGCAAGAACCCGTTCTTCGGCGCCCTCATCGGCCGCTTCGCCAACCGCATCGCGCACGGCCGTTTCGTCCTCGACGGGGCGTCGTACCGGATCCCGGCCACCGACCGGGGCCACGCCCTGCACGGTGGCCCGGACGGCTTCCACACCCGCGTCTGGCAGGCCGCGGGTGAGGCCACCGAAACCGCGGCGACGCTCCGGCTCACCCTGCACAGTCCCGACGGTGACATGGGCTTCCCCGGCGCGCTGGACGTCGCCGTGACGTACACGCTCGACACGGCGGGCACCCTGGCCCTCGACTACACCGCCGTCACGGACCGCCCCACCGTCGTCAATCTCACCAACCACGCGTACTTCGACCTCACCGCACAGGGCGACATCCTCGGGCACACCCTCCAGGTGGACGCCGACCACTACCTCCCCGTCGACGACGAGGGCATCCCGGAAGGCCCCGCCGCGGCGGTGCACGCGACCCCCTTCGACCTCACCGCCCCGCACCGCATCGCGGACCGCGTCGCGCTCCCGGACGAGCAACTGCGCCGGGCCGGAGGCTTCGACCACTGCTGGGTCCTCAACGGCTCCGGTACACCGGACGGCCTGCGCCGCGCCGCCCGGCTCACCGCCCCCGGAGCCGAGCGGATCATGGAGGTCTGGACGACCGAACCGGGCATCCAGGTCTACACCGCCAACCAGCTGGACGGCACCCTGCCCGCCCCCGGCGGCGGTCACCACGAGCGCCACAGCGCCGTCTGCCTGGAGACCCAGCACCTGCCCGACTCGCCCAACCGGCCCGGCCACCCCAGCACCGTCCTGCGTCCGGACGACGTCTTCTCCAGCCGCACCGAGCTGAGGTTCCCGCACCTCACCGCGCCGACCGGCTGACCGGCGCGCCTCGGGCGGGCCGCTGCGGGAATGCGGGAATGGGCCCGGCTGTTGCGACGTCCATGACCTTTTTTGTGGACGTGACCGTACGGGGCTACGAGCTCGATACGCAGGGGCACCTCAATCAGGCGGTGTACCTCCAGTACGCGGAACACGCGCGCTGGGAGCTGCTGCGGGCCGCCGGGCTGCCCCAGGAGAAGCTGCTGGCCGACGGAGTGGGGCCGGTCGCGCTGGAGGTCACGGTCAAGTTCCGCAGGGAACTGCGCGGTGGGGAACGGGTGCGGGTGTCCTGCCGGTTCGACTACGGGCAGGGCAAGACGTTCACCATCGCGCAGCAGATCCTCAAGGAGGACGGCACGGTGGCCGCCGAGATCACGGGCGTGGCCGGCATCCTCGACCTGACGACGCGCAGGCTGGTCGCCGACCCGGGCGGCCGGCTCGCCTCGCTCGCCAAGGACCCGGAGCTGCTGAGCGGCTGACCGGGCATCAGCGGACCTTGCGGCCCGCCGCCATGGAGGCCACCACCTTCTGGAGGCGGGCCGCCCTGACTTCGGGGGTCGTGGCAGTCATGAGACGCAGGAGCACCAGATAGCGGTCCGACCTGCTGAGCTGATCGAAGAACACCCGCGCCGGCTCGTCGGCGTCCAGCGCCGCGGCGAGGTCGTCCGGGACGGTGGCCCTGCTCTGCGACGGGTACGCCACGGCCCACCGCCCGTCGGAACGGGCGGCCTCGACCTCGGCGAGACCTGGCGCGCGCATCCGCCCGGCCTCGGTCAGCGCCTCGACCTTCTCCACGTTGATCAGCGACCACGCGCTCCGGCGGCGGCGGGGCGTGATCCGCTGGAGGTAGTACACCGCGTCGAAGGACTTGCGCTGCCCGTCGATCCAGCCGAAGCAGAGCGCGGAGTCGATGACCTCGGCCGCGCTCACCGACTCCACACCGGAGTCCCGTTTGGCGATCTTCAGCCAGAGCCCGGCCCGGTCGGCGTGGTGCTCCTCCAGCCATGATTCGAGCTGGGCGGCCCGCGCGAAGGGAAGTGCGTTCTCGGGGGTGTCCAGGGTGTCCGTCATCCGGCTGCGCCTCCTGAGGCTGTCGGGCCCGTGCCCGGCTACAACGCCACGCTATCCACCCTTCAGGCCGGATCCTGTCCTAATGAAGGTACTACGACGGGTCTCGTATCATGGGGTTCCCCGGACGATGCGACGATGCGGAGTGACCGTGACCCCAGCCACCGCCACAGACCCGGCAGCCGGCGCCCGTACGCTGGCCCATCCCGCGCGCGACGACATCAGGCTCGAGTCGGTCCTGCACGCTCTCTCGGACCCGGTGCGGCTTTGCGTGGTCCGCGAACTGGCAGCGGCCGACGGCGAGCTCACCTGCTCGCGGTTCGATCTCCCGGTGACGAAGTCCACCAGTACGCATCACTTCCGGGTCCTCCGGGAGAGCGGCATCGTCCAGCAGATCTACCGCGGAACGGCCAAGATGAACGGGCTCCGGCGCGAGGACCTGGAGGCACTCTTTCCCGGCCTGCTGGACCGCGTGCTCGAAGCGGCGAACCTCCAGGCGGGCCGCCTCCACGAGGGCTGACAGTCCGAGGCCGTGCAGCGGCCGCTCCGGGGCAGCTTCGGGCCGGGCCGGGACGCTTCCGGCCGGGCCCGGCCGGCCTGTCATCACGCCGGGCTGTCGCCGTGTGCCGCCCCCATCAGACCCGGCCAGTCCGGGATCTTGACCGGCCCCCGGCCGAGCGAACGGCCCAGCGTCGCCTCCGCCCGCTCGATCGACAGCCAGCCGTCCCACTCCACCGGCCGCAGCCCCCAGGACCGGAGCACGGCCAGCGGGTCCGGGGACGACGGGCGTCCGGCCAGCAGGGGCGCGTCCTCGACCAGCGACGCGACGGTCTCCTTGGCGCACGAACGGTTCGACCCGATGACTCCGGTCGGACCGCGCTTGATCCAGCCGGCCACGTACTCCCCGGGCGACGGCACCCCGTCCCGCAGAACCCGCCCGGCCCGGTGCGGCACCGTGCCGTGCACCGCGTCGAACGGCAGCCCGGGCATTGGCATACCGCGGTAGCCGACCGCCCGCAGCACGAGTCCGGCAGCGATCTCCTCGTACGTTCCGGTGTCGCGCACCCCGCCGTTTCCGTCCGGGGCGGTACGGGCGAACCGGACACCGGCCACCCGGCCGTCCCGCTCCAGCAGCTCGACCGGGCGCAGGAAGAACCGCAGCCCGATGGTCCGGGGACGGCTGTCGCCCGCCCGGGGCGGTGCGGACGCCCATGCGCGCAGGACATCGAGGTTCCGCCGCACCAGCGCCGGCAGCGGCGGGGCGCCCGGCCCCGCATCGCCGTACGCCGGATCCAGGGCGAGCTCCGCCGGGTCCACGACCATCCGGGCCCCGGGGAGCGAGCCGAGTTCGCGGAGCTCCTTGGTGGTGAACCGTGCCTGGGACGGGCCCCGTCTGCCCGCCATGTGCACCTCGCGCACCCGGCTGCCGGCCAGCACGCCGAGCGCGGGCTGCGGCACATCGGTGGGCCGCAGCTCATCGGCGCCCCGTGCCAGGATCCGCGCCACGTCGACGGCAACGTTGCCGACCCCGATCACGACGGCCGAACGGGCCCGCAGCGCGAAGAGGTCCGCCGCCGCGTCCGGGTGGGCGCTGTACCAGGAGACGAACTCGGTCGCCGAGTGGCTTCCGGGCAGGTCCTCGCCGGGGATGCCCAGCGGACGGTCCGTGGCCGCTCCCACGCAGTAGACGACCGCGTCGTAGAGCTCGCCCAGCCGCTCGGGCGGCACGCCGTCCCCGCCCACGGCGACATTGCCGACGAAGGTGACGCGTTCGTGTTCCAGGACGGCGCGCAGGCTCTGCTGCAGTGACTTGATCTTCTCGTGGTCCGGTGCGACGCCGTACCGCACCAGCCCGTACGGACAGGGCAGCCGGTCCAGGACGTGCACCCGAACATCGGGCAGCAGGGTCTGGGTCACCAGGGCCTGGGCGGTGTAGACCCCGCTGGGGCCGGAGCCGACGACGGCGACACGAAGCACGGCGCACCTCTTCCCGGAGGGTGTCTCCAGCATCGCACCGGTGGACCCGGTGGGGGAGGGGCGCGCCCAATGCTTCTGTGGCACCACGCTTTCGCCGGATGACGGATGTCGGACGGCTGCCGTCATCCGTCGTCCGTCATCCGTCTCCGTCATCCGTCGTCAGGAGGAGAGTGCGCGCATCCGGTTGATCTCGGTGGTCTGCTGGGCCACGACGTCCCCCGCCATCTCCTCGACCTGCACGTTGTTCCCCTCGGAGAGGACATCGGTCGCCATGGTGACGGCCCCCTGATGGTGCGTGATCATCAGATCCAGGAACAACTGGTCGAAGGCCTTGCCCTCCGTGGCACTGAGCTGCTCGAGCTGGCCGGCGGTGGCCATGCCGGGCATCGCGCCATGGTCGTGCTTCCCGGACTGCCCGGACAGGCCATGGCGGCTGAGCCATCCCTCCATCGCGCCGATCTCGGGCTGCTGGGCGGCGGTGATGCGTTCGGCGAGCCGTTTGACCGTGGCCGAACGGGATCGGGTGGGGACCAGTCCGGTCAACTCCAGGGCCTGAGTGTGGTGCTGGATCATCAGCTGCACGTACCGGACGTCCGCCGAGTTGGGAGTGTCCACCCCGGCCTCCTTGACGGCCTCCGAGGGGGAGAGCGTCCGCGCGGGCTCGCCGGGTTTCCCGGGTGCCACGACCGAACCGGCCTTGTGTGCTTCGGACTTCGCGCCGTTGTCACCACCGTCCGCGTCGCAGCCGGCCGACGTGAGCACGGCTGCCGCGACGGCCGCGCCGAGCACGAGTCGGCGGAACCGCAAGGTCTGACGACGAATCAACAAAGCGACCTCCGTTGGCACAGGACTGGTTGCGCTCTGTCCTAGCACGTCAACGCACAGCTTTGATCAAAAACTTTCATTACGTCTCTGTTGCCATCTGTTGAGATGTCCATGGCAGGGACGATACTGCCGGAGTCCGTGAACCGGTCAACTACTTATGGATCCATGGGAGGACGCAGTGACCTCGTTGCACACCACCCCGGTGCGGCGCAGACGTCTGGGCGTGGCGGCAGCCGCCGCCGGGCTCTTCGCCACTCTGCTGATGGCCGGGCCCGCGGCCGCGACACCCGATCCCGGTGACGCGGCCGCGAGCCGAACCGATGTCTCCGCGAGCCAGGAGGCGGAGGCGGCAGCCGCGATCCGAAGCGGTGAGATACCCGGTGTGGACGAGATCGTCCACAGCCGCAACATCAGCCACCTCGCCAATGTCCCCAAGGACGCGCTCCAGGGGCTGAACACGGACCTGGCCTTCCAGGGGAAGTACGCCTTCGCCGGAAACTACGACGGCTTCCGGATCTTCGACATCAGCAACCCGAAGGCGCCCCGCACGGTCGCCCAGGTCCTGTGTCCCGGATCGCAGAACGACATCTCCGTCTCCGGGAACCTGCTGTTCCTGTCCACGGACTCCTCGCGCAGCGACAACTCGTGCACCAGCACCACCCAGCCCGCCACGGAGAAGTCCTCCTGGGAGGGCATGAAGGTCTTCGACATCAGCGACAAGCGCAACCCGAAGTACGTCGCCGCCGTCGAGACCGCGTGCGGGTCGCACACCCACACGCTGGTTCCCGAGCGCAAGAACGTGTACGTGTACGTGTCCTCGTACTCGCCGAACGAGACGTTCCCGGACTGCCAGCCGCCGCACGACGGGATCTCCGTCATCAAGGTGCCGCGCAAGTCGCCCGAGGACGCCCGCATCGTGAACTTCCCGGTCCTCTTCCCGGACGGCGGGAACCCGGGTGGCTCCGTCAACCCGGGCGTCTCCAAGACCACGGGCTGCCACGACATCACCGTGCTGCCGTCCAAGGACCTGGCGGCCGGTGCCTGCATGGGTGACGGTCTGCTGTTCTCCATCAAGGACCCGGAAAACCCGAAGATCATCGACCGGGTGCAGGACAACGTGAACTTCGCGTTCTGGCACTCCGCGACGTTCAACCAGCGGGCCGACAAGGTCGTCTTCACCGACGAGCTCGGCGGCGGCGGAGCGGCCACCTGCAACGAGGAGATCGGCCCGAAGCGTGGCGCCGACGGCATCTACGACATCGTCGGCAAGGGCGATCACCGCAAGCTCGTCTTCCGCAGCTACTTCAAGATCGACCGCCCGCAGGCCGACACGGAGGTCTGTGTCGCCCACAACGGTTCGATCATCCCGGTCAAGGGCCGCGACCTGATGGTCCAGGCCTGGTACCAGGGCGGCATCTCGGTGTGGGACTTCACCGACTCCTCCCACCCGAAGGAGATCGGCTTCTTCGAGCGCGGCCCCGTCAGCACCGACGAGGTCACCACGGCCGGCCCGTGGTCGGCTTACTACTACAACGGCTACATCTACTCCAATGACATCGCCAAGGGCTTCGACGTCCTGAAGATCGACGACCGGCGGACCGACCCGGCGAAGCGGGTGCGTACGGACGAGCTCAACGTCCAGACGCAGCCGGACTACTTCGACCGCTGAGTCCACCGCACTGGCTGACTCGGCCGGTCCCGCCCGGGCTTCCCGGGCGGGACCGGCCTTCGCACGGCCGTAAGTTCATTGACCGATCCGCCGTGCCGGGACATGCTGTACCCCCGCACCGGCAGGCGTGATGAACACAGTCCGTCGCGCGGTCCCCGGACCGTCGCTCCGGCCGGGGTGACCGGCTGGTTCCGGCGACGCAGGGGATCGCCGGAATCAGACGTCTCAGGCGGCCTCGTACCGATGTGCCCTGCCGCCCCGCCACTCGACCCACTCGGGGCTGTCCAGGATCCTCTCGGGGTCGTCGAGCCCCGCACCCTCCAGGAACACGATCACATCGTGATCCGAGTGTGCGAGGCCGAGTATCTGGACCCGCCCGTCGCGCTGCACGGTGACGCGCCGCCCGCCGGTGGGGGACGGCCGGAAGATCACGATCGGCGCAGAAGTCATGCCTCCAGAGTGCGACCCGCCGAGGGCCGCCGCACAGCGGAACCGGAAACCCGGCCCGGCAGCAGATCAGGAAGGCGTACGCGGGTCACGAGATCAGGAAGGCGTACGCGGGGCACGCGGGCCGTCGCTTCACGCACGGGTCAGGCCGCGGACCTGGCGCCGCCGCCGGTGGCCGCAGCCCACTCGACCAGCAGCCGCTGGTACTCCTCCTCGTCCTCCGGGGACAGGTATCCGCCCGAGCGCTGCCACAGGTCGCGAATGTCTTCATTCACCTCTGCGGCGGAACGCACGGAACCGGACGGGCACGGAGTCGGGGGCATAGGTACCAGGCTAAGGCCCCGATGTGACAATCCGACCCATGGCGCGTCAGGGACATCTCTCACATGTCTCTCAGGCAACCCCGGCGGCCAGTCCGAGCTCCCGCAGCCCGTTCGGCCGCTCGTCGACCGGCCGGTGCTGGACGAATCGGACCTCGCACCCCAGCGCGGACGCCCCGGCGTCCGTGTGCCGGTCGTCACCCACCATCACCACATCGGTCGGATGATGTCCCAGAAGTGTGCAGGCCGTGTGGAAGAGGCGTGCGTCCGGCTTCTGGATGCCGTGCTCGAAGGACAGCACATACGCGTCCACGTAGGCGTCCAGACCGTGCGCCCGGAAGACCGGCCTCAGGTCCCACCCGATGTTGCTGACCACGCCGATCGCGACACCCCGGTCACTCAGCGAGGCGAGCACCTCCGCGGCGTCCGGATACGGACACCAGGCGTCCGGGGTCCGGTGGCGGTCGTACAGGGCGTCGTAGAGTCCCGGATCCGGCAGCTCCACCTCGCGGGCCAGGCCCGTGAATGCCTCGCGGTGCCGGTGCGCGCTCTCGTCGCGGGAGGCCCACGCGGTGGCCAGCCTGCCGGGTACCTGCTGAGGTGGCGGGCCGCCGGGCAGCGCGCCCGAGGCCTCCAGTTCCCGTACGTACCGCTCGAAGTCGGCCTCGTCCACGCTCACCCCCCGCTCCGCGAGGGTGGCGGCGAGCCAGGAACGGACGGACTCGATCCGGAACAGCGTCCCGGAGAAGTCGAAGAGAGCACCCTTGATCGGCATGGCCCCGATCCTCGCCGAGGCGGTGCGGGTGGGCAAGAATGCCTGTTCGGCCGCGCGGGGTCGCAAACGCCTGTTCAGTCCCTGTCCGTGCGGGGGCGGGCGGCGTAGCGGCCGTACCCGGCCGTCGCGAAGGCGGTCAGGGCCGCGCCGAGCAGCCACCCGCCCAGTACGTCGGACGGCCAGTGCACGCCCAGATAGAGCCGGGTCAGGCCGACTCCGAGCACCGAGACCGCCGCGGCGGCCAGGGCCGTGCGCCGGATCCACGGCCGGCAGCCGGACCGGTGCAGCAGCCACAGCAGCAGACCGCAGCTCACCGTGGCCGTCATCGCGTGTCCGGAGGGGAACGACGCGTAGTGGGCGGAGTCCACCGGATCGGGCCACCGGGGGCGCTCGCGGCCGACGGCGGCCTTCATGCCCTGCTGGAGAAGGCTGGAGACCAGGGTCGTCACCGCCACCCAGGCGGCGAGCACCCGGGAGCCGCGCCGCCACAGGACGACCACGGCGACAGCGATCAGCGCACGCATCGTCCACGGGTCCCACAGCCAGTCCGTCAGGATCCGGTTCAGGTGGACGAGGCCCGGCTCCGTCACCGCCCGCCGGTGCAGGGCTTCGGCGATGTCACGGTCCAGGCGCGTCAGCGGGGACCACCGCACGGCGACCAGGACCAGCAGCGCCACCGCGAGAGCCCCGCAGACGACTCCCGCCCACGGTGCCGGTGAGGGGGTGCGGGGGCGGTGCGCGGGGGAGAGGAGCCGGGAGTGCATAAGGGGATCCTCGCCGACGGGTGGGGTACAGGGCCATCCCGGCGCGGCCGTACCGTGCGGAAGGAGCCCGGATCCGACGCGGCCGGACAGCGCGTCGGGTGCCGGGAGGCGACGGGTGCCGGATCCCGGAGCCGTAGCGGCCGGAAAGTGTTTCGGGTGCCGGGAGCGGTCGTGGCCGGACCCTGCGTCGGGTGCCGGGAGCGGTCGTGGCCGGCCCCTGCGTCGGGTGCCCGGAGCGGTCGGGCCCGGACGGGCTGGGGTAGGCGCCGGGGCCGCCTACCCCAGTGCGCTGAGCGCCGGTACGAACGCGACCAGAAGCGGAATCGCCGGCAGCAGCGTGGCCGCCGCGGTGAGCCGAAGCCGGCGGCCGATCGTGAGCCGGCCCGCGGGCGACAGCAGCCGGTTCACCCGCAGCGGCATCTGCGCGTCCGGCGTCGGGCAAGGGCCGAACACCCCACGGTCCTCGTTGAGTTCGACCAGCGCCAGGGCGATCGTCAGCCGGCCGAACCGCCGCGAGGCGGTGTCGTCAGCGGCCAGTTCGACGAGCCGGTGCATTTCGCCGCGGAAGGCCGCGAACACCGGAATCTGCGGGAACCCGGACGCCAGCGCCGCCGAGCAGTTCAGCAGCCAGTCGTGGCGGGCGTTCGCGTGCCCCTGTTCGTGCGCGAGCACCGCGTCGAGCTGACGGCCTTTCAAACGGCCCAGCGCGGCGGTCGTGACGACGAGCCGGGGCGCCGTGCCCGGCAGCCACCAGGCATCGGGGCGTTCCCCTTCCAGGACCACCAGCCGGCCACTGCCCGGCTCCTCTCCGGGCAGCAGGGGTGAACGCTCCAGGAGTTCGGCCCGCCGCCGCCCGCGCTCCAGACGGACGCGGCGGATCTGCCGGGTCAGCATCGCGGCCGTCCACACCCCGCCGAGGGCCAGCAGCACGGCCATCACCGCCGACCACGGTCCGTAGGCCGCGAGTGCGTAGGCCTCCACGACCGCGTGCGGGGCAGGCGCGAACACATGTCCGCGCACCGCCTGCCAGGCCGCGGCGGCACTGAACGTCATGGACAGCGCGAAGGACAGCAGTACCCCGGCCACCACGCACTGCCACACCCACAGCGCGACCACGGGCTCGTGCTCGGGCCACTCGGCCCGGGCCATCAGTCGCGGGGTCACGACGGCGGCCAGCGCACCGAGCAGCAGCAGCACGAGGGAGACCAACATGGCGTCAGCCTATGAGCGGTACGGCACGCACGGGTATGGCTGCGCTCGGCAAGTGACGTACGCCACGGTTTGCGGGCCTCCCTGTCTCACAGGGTGAGCAGCATGGCGAACATGGCTATCCCCATGGTCAGCCGGCAGGCCAGCGCCAGTTCCGGCCGCGCACCCCAGCCCTCCGCCGGTGGCCCGCCGGCGACGGCCGGGGGCGGGGGCGGGGCCGTCGCCCCCGGCCGTCGGCGCC
>NZ_JAELVH010000113.1 GCF_019399235.1 Streptomyces poriferorum
GGAGGTCCTGGCGGGCCTCGACATGGACGAGGCCCGCCAGGACCTCCAGCACACCCTCCCCGTACGTCGCCAGCTTCTTCTCGCCCAGGCCGCTGATCCCGCCCAGTTCGCCCAGCGATGACGGACGCAGGGTCGCGATCTCGCGCAGCGTGGCGTCGTGGAAGATCACATACGCCGGGAGGCCCAGCTCCTTGGCCTGGGCGCCGCGCCAGGCGCGCAGGGCCTCGAAGACCGGGAGGGCCTCCGCCGGGAGCTCGGCCGCGGCTGCCGAGGACTTCGCCTTGCGCTCGCCCTTGGACGAGGAGGAGCGGGAGGCGGGCTTCGGGGCCTCCTTGCGCAGCAGCACCTCGCGCTCCCGGCCGAGCACGGTGCCGCTCTCCTCCGTGAGCACCAGCGTGCCGTACTCGCCCTCGACGGCGATCAGGCCCTGGGCCAGCAGCTGGCGGACCACGCCGCGCCATTCCGCCTCGGCCAGTTCCTCGCCGATGCCGAACACCGAGAGCTGGTCGTGGTCGAACTGGATGACCTTCGCGGTCTTGCGGCCCAGCAGGATGTCGATGATCTGGCCGGCGCCGAACTTCTGTCCGCGTTCCCGCTTCAGCCGGACCACCGTGGACAGCAGCTTCTGGGAGACCACCGTGCCGTCCCAGGTCTCGGGCGGGTTCAGGCAGGTGTCGCAGTTGCCGCAGGAGGACGCGGTGGGGTCCTGGCCGAAGTAGGTGAGCAGCTGGGCCCGGCGGCACTGGACGGTCTCGCAGAGCGCCAGCATGGAGTCCAGGTGCGCGGCGGCCCGGCGGCGGAAGGCCTCGTCGCCCTCTCCGCCCTGGATGAGCTTGCGCTGCTGGACGACGTCCTGGAGTCCGTAGGCCATCCACGCCGTGGACGGGGCTCCGTCACGGCCGGCCCGGCCGGTCTCCTGGTAGTAGCCCTCGACGGACTTCGGCAGGTCGAGGTGGGCGACGAAGCGGACGTCCGGCTTGTCGATGCCCATGCCGAAGGCGATCGTCGCGACGACGACGAGGCCCTCCTCCCGCAGGAAGCGGGACTGGTGGGTCGCGCGGGTCCCGGCGTCCAGGCCCGCGTGGTACGGGACGGCCTCGATGCCGTTGCGGCAGAGGTACTCGGCGGTCTTCTCCGTGGAGTTGCGCGAGAGGCAGTAGACGATGCCCGCGTCGCCCGCGTGCTCCTCCTTCAGGAAGGAGAGCAGCTGCTTCTTCGGGTCCGACTTCCCCACGATGCGGTACTGGATGTTGGGCCGGTCGAAGCTGGCCACGAAGTGCTTGGCGTCGGGCATGCCGAGGCGCTGGGTGATCTCGCGGTGCGTGGCGCCCGTCGCCGTGGCCGTCAGGGCGATGCGCGGGACGTCGGGCCAGCGCTCACCCAGCACGGACAGGGCCAGGTAGTCGGGCCGGAAGTCGTGGCCCCACTGGGCGACGCAGTGCGCCTCGTCGATCGCGAAGACGGAGATCTCGCCGCGGGAGAGCAGGCCGAGGGTCGAGTCGAGGCGGAGCCGCTCGGGGGCGAGATAGAGCAGGTCGAGCTCACCGGCGATGAACTGGGCCTCCATCGAGCGGCGCTCGTCGAAGTCCTGCGTGGAGTTGATGAACCCGGCCCGCACACCGAGCGCGCGCAGGGCGTCGACCTGGTCCTGCATCAGGGCGATCAGCGGGGAGATGACGATGCCCGTACCCCGTCTGACCAGGGACGGGATCTGGTAGCAGAGGGACTTGCCGCCGCCGGTAGGCATGAGCACGACGGCGTCCCCACCGGCCACCACGTGGTCGACCACGGCTTCCTGCTCGCCGCGGAACGTCTCGTACCCGAAGACCCGGTGGAGCGTCCGCCGCGCGTCGCTCTCGGTCACGTCCGTGCTCACGTCCGTGGTCGTATCCGTGGTCATGCCGGTGGTCATGTCCGTCACACCTGTTCCGCCCGTCATGCTCATCGCTCTGTTCCCCCGACGGCTGTCCCGTTCTGTCCCTGCGCTCTCCCCTGCCACGATAGGCGCCGCCTACGACAGCGCCGGACGGGCTTGACTTCCAAGCCCGTCCGGCGCTGGTCCAGCAGTGGTGCCTACGGCTACCTCACGAAGACCCCGGCCTGGCTCGCCAGGTCCAGGAAGTACTGCGGGGCCAGGCCCAGCACCAGGGTGACCGCGACGCCGACCGCGATCGTCGTCATTGTCAGCGGGGACGGGACGGCGACCGTGGGGCCGTCGGCCTTCGGCTCGCTGAAGAACATCAGCACGATGACGCGGATGTAGAAGAACGCGGCGATCGCCGAGGAGATCACACCGACGACGACGAGTCCGCTCGCACCGCCTTCGGCCGCCGCCTTGAACACCGCGAACTTTCCGGAGAAGCCCGAGGTGAGCGGGATACCGGCGAACGCCAGCAGGAACACCGCGAAGACCGCGGCGACCAGCGGGGAGCGCCGGCCCAGCCCGGCCCACTTCGACAGGTGCGTCGCCTCGCCGCCCGCGTCGCGCACCAGGGTGACGACGGCGAAGGCGCCGACCGTCACGAAGGAGTACGTGGCCAGGTAGAAGAGCACCGAGGAGATGCCCTGCGGAGTGGCCGCGATGACACCGGCGAGGATGAATCCGGCGTGCGCGATCGAGGAGTAGGCCAGCAGGCGCTTGATGTCGGTCTGGGTGATGGCGACGATCGCGCCGCCCACCATCGTGACGATCGCGATGCCCCACATGACCGGGCGCAGGTCCCAGGTGAGGCCCGGCAGCACCACGTACAGCAGCCGCAGCAGCGCACCGAACGCGGCGACCTTCGTGGCCGCGGCCATGAAGCCGGTGACCGGGGTCGGGGCGCCCTGGTAGACGTCCGGGGTCCACATGTGGAACGGGACGGCGCCGACCTTGAAGAGCAGACCGGTCAGGATCATCGCGCCGCCGATCAGCAGCAGCACGTCGTTGCCCATGGTGTCGGCGAGCGCCGGGTCGATCTGCTGGATGGACCCGTCGACGACGGTGGCGATCTGCGCGTACGAGACGGAGCCCGCGTACCCGTAGAGCAGGGCGATCCCGAAGAGCAGGAACGCCGAGGAGAAGGCGCCGAGCAGGAAGTACTTCACCGCGGCCTCCTGCGACATCAGCCGCTTGCGGCGGGCGACGGCGCACAGGAGGTAGAGCGGGAGCGAGAAGACTTCCAGGGCCACGAAGAGCGTCAGCAGATCGTTGGCCGCCGGGAAGACGAGCATGCCCGCCACCGCGAAGAGGAGCAGCGGGAAGACCTCGGTGGTGGTGAACCCGGCCTTGACCGCGGCCTTCTCGCTGTCGCTGCCGGGGACCGACGCGGCCTGCGCGGCGAACGAGTCGACGCGGCTGCCGTGCGACTCGGGGTCGAGGCGCCGCTCGGCGAAGGTGAAGACGGCGACCAGCGACGTCAGCAGGATGGTGCCCTGGAGGAACAGGGCGGGTCCGTCGACGGCGATGGCGCCCATCGCGGCGATGTGTGCCTTGGTCGTGCCGTATCCGGCGGCTGCCAGGCCGATCACCGCGGCGAACGCGGCGACCAGGGCGGCGACGGCCAGGAACACTTGTGTGTAGTAGCGGGCCCGGCGCGGCACGAAGGCCTCGACGAGCACGCCCAGGACAGCGACTCCGATGACGATCAGGACCGGCGTCAGCTGGGTGTACTCGATGACGGGGGCCTTGAACTTCTCGTCCGGGGCGGCCGATGTCACCCCGCCCGCCATTGTCCACAGGCTGTGGACAGCTGTTGCGCTCACTTGGCGGCCTCCACCTCGGGCTGGGGGTCCTTCTTCTGTACGTCCGACATGGTGTGCTGCACCGCCGGGTTGACGATCTCCGTCAGCGGCTTCGGGTAGACGCCCAGGAAGATCAGCAGAGCGATCAGCGGGACGACCACCACCAGCTCACGGACCTTGAGGTCCGCCATGCCCTGGACCTCGGCCTTGACCGGCCCCGTCATCGTCCGCTGGTAGAGGACGAGGACGTAGATCGCGGCGAGCACGATCCCGGTGGTGGCGATGATGCCGACCGCCGGATACGCGGCGAACGCGCCGACCAGGACGAGGAACTCACTGACGAACGGGGCGAGCCCCGGCAGCGACAGCGTGGCCAGGCCACCGATCAGGAAGGTGCCGGCCAGGACCGGCGCCACCTTCTGCACTCCGCCGTAGTCGGCGATGAGCCGCGAGCCGCGCCGGGTGATCAGGAAGCCCGCCACCAGCATCAGCGCGGCGGTCGAGATGCCGTGGTTGACCATGTAGAGCGTCGCACCCGACTGGCCCTGGCTGGTCATCGCGAAGATGCCCAGGATGATGAAGCCGAAGTGCGAGATCGACGCGTAGGCGATGAGCCGCTTGATGTCGCGCTGGCCGACGGCGAGCAGCGCCCCGTAGATGATGCTGATCAGTGCCAGCACCAGGACCACCGGGGTGGCCCACTTGCTGGCCTCCGGGAAGAGCTGGAGGCAGAAGCGCAGCATCGCGAAGGTGCCGACCTTGTCGACGACCGCGGTGATCAGCACGGCGACCGGGGTGGTCGCCTCACCCATGGCGTTGGGCAGCCAGGTGTGCAGCGGCCACAGCGGGGCCTTCACCGCGAAGGCGAAGAAGAACCCGAGGAAGAGCCAGCGTTCGGTGCTGGTCGCCATGGTCAGCGAGCCGTCGGCCCGGGCCGCGGCGATCTCGGAGAGCGAGAACGTCCCCGCGACCACGTAGAGCCCGATCACAGCGGCCAGCATGATGAGGCCGCCGACCAGGTTGTAGAGGAGGAACTTGACGGCCGCGTACGAGCGTTGGGCCGCCGCGTTCTCGTCGCTCCCGGAGTGGGCCCGGTCCCCGAAGCCGCCGATGAGGAAGTACATCGGGATGAGCATGGCTTCGAACAGGATGTAGAAGAGGAAGACGTCGGTGGCCACGAAGGAGAGGACCACCATCGCTTCCACCATCAGGATCAGGGCGAAGAAGCCCTGGGTGGGGCGCCAGCGGGAGGAGTTCGTCTCCAGGGGGTCGGCGTCGTGCCAGCCGGCCAGGATGACGAAGGGGATCAGCAGGGCGGTGAGCGCCATGAGCGCCAGCCCGATGCCGTCCACCCCCAGCTCGTACCGCACGCCGAAGTCCTTGATCCAGGCGTGCGATTCGGTGAGCTGGTAGCGGCTGCCGCCGGGCTCGAAGCGGGCGAGCGCGATGCCCGCCAGCACGAGGGTGCCCAGCGAGAAGGCGAGCGCCAGCCATTTGGCTGCGGTGCGCCGGGCTGCCGGGACGGCGGCGGTGGCGACCGCGCCGATCGCCGGGAGCGCCGCCGTCGCTGTCAGGAGGGGAAAGGACATGTGATCAGACCGCCCTCATCAGCAGGGTCGCGGCGATGAGAACCGCCGTACCGCCGAACATCGAGACCGCGTAGGTGCGGGCGTAGCCGTTCTGCAGTTTGCGCAGCCGGCCGGAGAGCCCGCCCATGGAGGCGGCCGTGCCGTTGACGACGCCGTCGACCAGGGAGTGGTCGACGTAGACCAGGGAGCGGGTGAGGTGCTCGCCGCCGCGGACCAGGACCACGTGGTTGAAGTCGTCCTGGAGGAGGTCGCGGCGGGCCGCCCGGGTGAGCAGCGAGCCGCGCGGGGCGACCGCGGGCACGGCCTTGCGTCCGTACATCACCCAGGCGACGGCGACACCGATGACGAGCACCACCATGGTGGCGGCCGTGACGGTGGTCGCGCTGACCGGGGCGTCCCCGTGGCTGTGTCCCGTGACGGGCTCCAGCCAGTGCAGGAAGCGGTCGCCGATGGAGAAGAAGCCTCCGGCGAAGACCGAGCCGAACGCCAGGACGATCATGGGGATGGTCATGGACTTCGGGGACTCGTGCGGATGCGGGTCGTGGCCTTCCGCGTCCGGCTGCCAGCGCTTCTCGCCGAAGAACGTCATCAGCATCACGCGCGTCATGTAGAACGCGGTGATCGCGGCACCCAGCAGCGTGACCGCTCCGAGGATCCAGCCCTCGGTGCCGCCCTTGGCGAAGGCCGCCTCGATGATCTTGTCCTTGGAGAAGAAGCCGGACAGACCGGGGAAGCCGATGATCGCGAGGTAGCCGAGGCCGAAGGTGACGAAGGTGACCGGCATGTACTTGCGCAGCCCGCCGTACCTCCTCATGTCCACCTCGTCGTTCATGCCGTGCATGACCGAACCTGCGCCGAGGAAGAGCCCGGCCTTGAAGAAGCCGTGCGTGACCAGGTGCATGATCGCGAAGACGTAGCCGATCGGGCCGAGCCCGGCGGCCAGGATCATGTAGCCGATCTGCGACATCGTCGACCCGGCGAGGGCCTTCTTGATGTCGTCCTTCGCGCAACCGACGATCGCACCGAAGAGCAGCGTGACCGCTCCGACGACCACGACGACCAGTTGTGCGTCCGGGGCGCCGTTGAAGATCGCGCCGGAGCGGACGATCAGGTAGACGCCGGCGGTCACCATGGTGGCGGCGTGGATCAGGGCCGAGACCGGGGTCGGGCCCTCCATCGCGTCACCGAGCCAGGACTGCAGCGGCACCTGGGCGGACTTGCCGCAGGCGGCGAGGAGCAGCATCAGGCCGATCGCCGTCAGCTTGCCCTCGCTCGTCTCCCCGGTCGCTTCGAGGACGGGGCCGAAGGCGAAGGTGCCGAAGGTGGTGAACATCAGCATGATCGCGATCGACAGGCCCATGTCGCCGACCCGGTTGACCAGGAACGCCTTCTTCGCGGCGGTGGCCGCGCTGGGCTTGTGCTGCCAGAAGCCGATGAGCAGGTACGACGCCAGACCGACGCCCTCCCACCCGACGTACAGCAGCAGGTAGTTGTCGGCGATGACCAGGATCAGCATGGCCGCGACGAACAGGTTCAGATAGCCGAAGAAGCGACGCCGGCGCTCGTCGTGCTCCATGTAGCCGATCGAGTAGATGTGGATCAGGGTGCCCACACTCGTGATCAGCAGGACGAAGGTCATCGACAGCTGGTCGAGCTGGAAGGCCACATCGGCCTGGAAGCCCTCGACCGGAATCCAGCTGAACAGCTTCTGGTGCAGCGCGCGGTCGTCGGCGCTCCTGCCCAGCATGTCGGTGAAGAGCACCACGGCGACGACGAAGGAGGCGCCGGCGAGCGCGGTGCCCAGCCAGTGGCCCACGCGGTCTAGGCGTCGGCCGCCGCAGAGCAGCACCACTGCTCCGAGCAGGGGCGCCGCGACGAGCAGCGCAATGAGATTTTCCACGGTCAAGCGCCCCTTACAGCTTCATCAGGCTGGCGTCGTCGACCGAGGCCGAGTGGCGGGAACGGAACAGCGACACGATGATCGCGAGCCCGACCACGACCTCCGCGGCGGCGACGACCATCGTGAAGAAGGCGATGATCTGGCCGTCGAGATTGCCGTGCATCCGGGAGAAGGTGACGAACGCGAGGTTGCAGGCGTTGAGCATCAGCTCCACGCACATGAACACCACGATCGCGTTCCGCCTGATCAGCACCCCGGCCGCGCCGATGGTGAACAGCAGAGCGGCGAGATAGAGGTAGTTGACCGGATTCACTTGGCGACCTCCTCTTCTTCTGCGGTGTCCCGGCCGAGCCGCTCACCGGAGCGCTGCTCCAGTGCCTTGAGGCCGGCCAGCGACTCATGGGACACATCGCGCATCTGGCCGCGCTTGCGCAGCGTCTGCATGACGGTGAGTTCGGACGGCGTGCCGTCCGGGAGGAGTCCGGCGACGTCCACGGCGTTGTGCCGGGCGTAGACGCCGGGTGCGGGCAGCGGCGGCAGGTGGTTGCTGCGCACGCGGTCCTCGGACATCTCCCGCTGGTTCTTCGCCCGTTCGGTGCGCTCGCGGTGCGTGAGCACCATCGCGCCGACCGTGGCGGTGATCAGCAGGGCGCCAGTGATTTCGAAGGCGAAGACGTACTTGGTGAAGATGAGGCTGGCGAGCCCCTCCACGTTTCCGCCGTGCTCGGCGTTGGCCGCGCCGAGGCCGTTGAAGCTGTTCAGCGAGGCGTTGCCGATTCCGGCGACCAGGAGGACACCGAAGCCGAGCCCGCATCCTGCGGCCAGCCAGCGCTGGCCCTTGAGGGTCTCCTTCAGCGAGTCCGCCGCCGTGACACCGACGAGCATGACCACGAAGAGGAACAGCATCATGATCGCGCCGGTGTAGACGACGACCTGGACGATGCCCAGGAAGTAGGCACCGTTGGCGAGGTAGAACACCGCCAGGATGATCATGGTTCCGGCCAGGCTCAGCGCGCTGTGCACCGCCCGCTTCATGAGCACGGTGGCCAGGGCGCCGATCACGGCGACCGTGCCGAGCACCCAGAACTGGAAGGCCTCGCCGGTCGAGGTCTGGGAGGCCGCTGCGGCCAGGCCGGTCATGCGTCCACCTCCTGCGTGGCGCCGTTGCTCTCGTTGTCCCCGTCGTCGGGCTTCTCGCCCTTGGAGACGGCGAGCTGGCGTTCCGTACCGGGGGCGGCCTCGGTCACCAGGCCCCGGTAGTAGTCCTGTTCGTCCGTGCCGGGGAAGATCGCGTGCGGGCTGTCGACCATGCCTTCCTCCAGGCCCGCGAGCAGCTCGTCCTTGGTGTAGATGAGGCTCTCGCGGGTGGTGTTGGCGAGCTCGAACTCATTGGTCATCGTCAGCGCCCGGGTCGGGCAGGCCTCGATGCACAGTCCGCAGAGGATGCAGCGCGCGTAGTTGATCTGGTAGACGCGGCCGTAGCGCTCCCCCGGGGAGTAGCGCTCCTCTTCGGTGTTGTCCGCGCCCTCGACGTAGATCGCGTCCGCCGGGCAGGCCCAGGCGCACAGCTCGCAGCCGACGCACTTCTCCAGCCCGTCCGGGTGGCGGTTGAGCTGGTGCCGGCCGTGGAAGCGCGGCGCCGTGACCTTCGGCGTCTCCGGATACTGCTCGGTCAGCCGCTTCTTGAACATGGCCTTGAAGGTCACGCCGAAGCCGGCCACCGGATTCTGGAACTTGTCCTCCGAAGAACCCGAGGACTGCGGGGACCCCGAGGACCCGGAAGCCTGCGTGGACTTCGCCGGCTTCTTGGACCCTGGCGACTCAGACAGTTCAGACACCGCCGGCCTCCTTTCCGTCACTCGGATTTTCGTCACTCTGAGTATCCATGCCACCACTGACAACGAGCTCCCGCTCCCGGCGCGGCCTGCGCCTGGGCACGGGCGGCAGGGTCTGTCCGGGCAGCGGCGGCACCGGGAATCCGCCCGCCATCGGGTCGAACGCCGGCTCCGGTTCCGCGTGGGCCTCGGCTTCCCGGCCCTTCCTGTCGCGGAAGATGTCGACGACGAAGGAGATCAGCAGGACCGCGATCACGGCCCCGGCCACGTAGAGCAGGATCCGCGAGAAGTCGTAGCCCTCGTTGCGCAGCGCCCGTACGGTCGCGACCATCATCAGCCAGACGACGGAGACCGGGATCAGGACCTTCCAGCCCAGCTTCATCAGCTGGTCGTAGCGGACCCGGGGCAGCGTGCCGCGCAGCCAGATGAAGAAGAACAGCAGCAGCTGGACCTTGAGGACGAACCAGAGCATCGGCCACCAGCCGTGGTTCGCGCCCTCCCAGAAGGTGCTGATCGGCCACGGGGCCCGCCAGCCGCCCAGGAACAGGGTCACGGAGACCGCGGAGACGGTGACCATGTTGACGTACTCGGCGAGCATGAACATCGCGAACTTGATCGACGAGTACTCGGTGTTGAAGCCGCCGACGAGGTCGCCCTCGGACTCCGGCATGTCGAACGGGGCTCGGTTGGTCTCACCGACCATCGTGATGATGTAGATGATGAAGGAGACCGGCAGCAGGATGATGAACCAGCGGTCCTCCTGTGCCTCCACGATCTTCGAGGTCGACATCGACCCGGAGTAGAGGAAGACCGAGGCGAACGCGGCGCCCATCGCGATCTCGTAACTGATCATCTGCGCGCAGGAGCGGAGCCCGCCGAGCAGCGGGTACGTCGATCCGGAGGACCAGCCCGCCAGCACGATGCCGTAGATCCCGACCGAGGCGACCGCGAGGATGTAGAGCATCGCGATCGGCAGGTCGGTGAGCTGCATCGCCGTACGGTGCCCGAAGATCGAGACTTCGTTGCCCGACGGTCCGAACGGGATGACCGCGATCGCCATGAACGCCGGGATCGCCGCGATGATCGGGGCGAGGACGTAGACGACCTTGTCCGCCCGCTTGACGATGACGTCTTCCTTCAGCATCAGCTTGATGCCGTCGGCGAGCGACTGGAGCATGCCCCAGGGGCCGTGCCGGTTGGGGCCGATGCGCAGCTGCATCCAGGCGACGACCTTGCGCTCCCACACGATGGAGAAGAGCACGGTCACCATCAGGAACGCGAAGCAGAACACCGCCTTGATGACGACGAGCCACCACGGGTCGGTGCCGAACATCGACAGGTCCTCGGCGGCGAGCACGGCGCCGCGCGGGGCCGTGGCCAGTTGAGCGAAGGCACTCACGCCCCCACCTCCGGTGTGACGTCGGAAATGCCGGGTGCGGCGGGGCCGATCCGGACCGGACCGCCGGGCTGGACACCGGTGTCGCCCGGGACACCGCGCCCGACGGAGTTCAGCGGCACCCAGACCACCCGGTCCGGCATCTCGGTTACCTGGAGCGGCAGTTGTACGCTGCCCGCCGGGCCGGAGACGGCCAGCAGATCGCCGTCCTTGACGCCGGTCTCGGCGGCGGTGGCGGCGGAGAGCCGGGCGACCGCGGCGTGCCGCGTCCCGGCCAGCGCCGTGTCGCCCTCCTGGAGCCGGCCCAGGTCGAGCAGCATCCGGTGGCCCGCGAGGATGGCCTCGCCGTCGCCGGGCCGGGGCAGCGGCTGGGCGGAGGCGCGCGGGTCGTCCGCGTGCGTACCGGTCCAGCCGCCCAGCCGGTCCAGCTCGCGGCGTACGGACTTCAGGTCCGGCAGCGCGAAGTGACTGGTCCCGTCGGAGCCTCCGGCGTGGGCGAGCGCGTCGGCCAGCATGTGCAGCACCCGGGCATCGCCCGGCGCGAGGTTCCGCGTCATCTGCTCGGGCTTCAGCGCGGCCTCGAACATCCGCGCCCTGCCCTCCCAGTTGAGGAAGGTGCCGGACTTCTCCGCGACCGCGGCCACCGGGAACACCACGTCGGCGCGGTGGGTGACCTCGCTGGGCCGGAGCTCCAGGGAGACCAGGAAGCCCACCTGGTCCAGGGCCTCCAGGGCCCGTGCCGGGTCGGGCAGGTCGTTGGCCTCGACACCGGCGACGAGCAGCGCGCCCAGTTCGCCGGAGGCCGCGGCCTCGACGATCTGGCCGGTGTCGCGGCCGAAGCGGGACGGGAGTTCGGCCACGCCCCAGACGGACGCCACCTCTTCCCGGGCCCGCGGGTCGGTGGCCGGGCGGCCGCCGGGCAGCAGCGACGGGAGCGCGCCCGCCTCCACCGCACCGCGCTCGCCGGCCCGGCGCGGGATCCACACCAGGGTGGCTCCGGTCGCGGTCGCCGCCCGTACCGCGGCGGTCAGCCCGCCGGGCACTCCGGCCAGCCGCTCACCCACCACGATCAGGGCGCCTTCGCCGCGCAGGGCCTCGGCGGCCACGGCACCGTCGCCGTCCAGTCCGACCCCGCCCGCGATGGCGTCCAGCCACTCGGTCTCGGTGCCGGGTGCGGCCGGCAGCAGCGTGCCGCCCGCCTTCGTGAGGCCGCGGGTGGCGTGCGAGGCGACGGAGAAGGTGCGCTGTCCGTGCTTGCGGTTCGCCTTGCGCAGCCGCAGGAAGACCCCGGGTGCCTCCTCCTCGGACTCGAACCCGACCAGCAGCACGGTCGGGGCCTTCTCCAGCGAGGTGTACGTGACCCCGTTGCCGTCCAGGTCACGGCCGCGTCCCGCGACGCGGGCGGCCAGGAAGTCGGCCTCCTCGTTGCTGTGCACCCGGGCCCGGAAGTCGATGTCGTTGGTGTCCAGGGCGACCCGGGCGAACTTGCTGTACGCGTACGCGTCCTCGACGGTCAGCCGGCCGCCCGTGAGGACACCGGTCCTGCCGCGTGCGGCGGAGAGTCCGGCGGCCGCGGCGGCCAGCGCCTCGGGCCAGCTCGCCGGCTCCAGCTCGCCCGCCTCGTTACGGACCAGCGGGGTGGTGAGCCGGTCGCGCTGCTGGGCGTAGCGGAAGCCGAAGCGGCCCTTGTCGCAGAGCCACTCCTCGTTGACCTCGTGGTCGTTGGAGGCGAGGCGCCGCATGACCTTGCCGCGCCGGTGGTCGGTGCGGGTGGCGCAGCCGCCGGCGCAGTGCTCGCACACCGAGGGCGTCGACACCAGGTCGAACGGGCGGGAGCGGAACCGGTACGCCGCCGAGGTCAGCGCGCCGACCGGGCAGATCTGGATGGTGTTGCCGGAGAAGTACGACTCGAACGGGTCGCCCTCGCCGGTGCCGACCTGCTGGAGCGCGCCGCGCTCGATCAGCTCGATCATCGGGTCGCCCGCCACCTGGTTGGAGAACCGGGTGCAGCGCGCGCAGAGCACGCACCGCTCACGGTCCAGCAGCACCTGGGTGGAGATCGGGACGGGCTTCTCGTACGTCCGCTTCTTCCCGTCGAAGCGGGAGGTCGCGTCGCCGTGCGACATCGCCTGGTTCTGCAGCGGGCACTCGCCGCCCTTGTCGCAGACCGGACAGTCCAGCGGGTGGTTGATGAGCAGCAGCTCCATCACACCGCGCTGCGCCTTGTCGGCGACGGGCGAGGTGATCTGCGACTTGACGACCATGCCGTCGGTGCAGGTGATGGTGCAGGACGCCATCGGCTTGCGCTGGCCCTCGACCTCGACGATGCACTGGCGGCAGGCGCCGGCCGGGTCGAGGAGCGGGTGGTCGCAGAAGCGCGGGATCTCGATGCCGAGGAGTTCGGCGGCCCGGATGACCAGGGTGCCCTTGGGCACGCTGATCTCGATGCCGTCGATGGTCAGCGTGACCAGGTCCTCGGGCGGGAGCGCCGCCTCGCCGCCCCCGGAGGGCGCACTCGTGGTGACTGTCATGCGTTCACCCCCTGGGATGCGTTCTTGTCGTCGGCCCAGACGGTCGACCTGGCGGGATCGAAGGGGCAGCCCTTGCCGGTGATGTGCTGCTCGTACTCGTCGCGGAAGTACTTCAGCGACGAGAAGATCGGCGAGGCGGCACCGTCGCCGAGGGCGCAGAACGACTTGCCGTTGATGTTGTCGGCGATGTCGTTCAGCTTGTCGAGGTCGGACATCTGGCCCTTGCCGGCCTCGATGTCGCGCAGCAACTGGACCAGCCAGTACGTGCCCTCACGGCATGGCGTGCACTTGCCGCAGGACTCGTGGGCGTAGAACTCGGTCCAGCGGGTGACGGCCCGCACCACGCAGGTGGTCTCGTCGAAGCACTGGAGCGCCTTGGTGCCGAGCATGGATCCGGCGGCGCCGACGCCCTCGTAGTCGAGAGGCACGTCGAGGTGCTCCTCCGTGAACATGGGGGTGGAGGAGCCGCCCGGGGTCCAGAACTTGAGCCGGTGGCCGGGGCGCATCCCGCCGCTCATGTCGAGGAGCTGGCGCAGCGTGATGCCGAGCGGTGCCTCGTACTGGCCGGGGCCCGAGACGTGCCCGCTGAGCGAGTACAGCGTGAAGCCCGGGGACTTCTCGCTGCCCATGGACTTGAACCAGTCCTTGCCCTTGTTCAGGATCGCGGGAACCGAGGCGATGGACTCGACGTTGTTCACCACAGTGGGGCAGGCGTACAGACCGGCGACCGCGGGGAAGGGCGGGCGCAGCCGGGGCTGGCCGCGGCGTCCTTCGAGCGAGTCGAGCAGCGCGGTCTCCTCACCGCAGATGTACGCACCGGCACCCGCGTGCACGGTGAGTTCCAGATCGAGTCCGGAGCCCATGATGTTCGTACCGAGATAGCCCGCCTCGTACGCCTCGCGCACGGCCTCGTGCAACCGCCGCAGTACGGGGACGACTTCGCCGCGCAGGTAGATGAAGGCGTGCGAGGAGCGGATCGCGTAGCAGGCGATCACGATGCCTTCGATCAGGCTGTGCGGGTTGGCGAAGAGGAGCGGGATGTCCTTGCACGTCCCGGGCTCCGACTCGTCGGCGTTGACCACCAGGTAGTGCGGCTTGCCGTCACCCTGCGGGATGAACTGCCACTTCATCCCGGTGGGGAAGCCGGCGCCGCCGCGGCCGCGCAGACCGGAGTCCTTGACGTACGCGATGAGGTCGTCCGGGGACATGGCCAGCGCCTTGCGCAGTCCCTCGTATCCCTCGTGGCGGCGGTAGGTGTCCAGGGTCCAGGATTCCGGCTGGTCCCAGAAGGCGGACAGGACAGGCGCGAGAAGCTTCTCGGGACTGGTCCCGTTCTTGTCGATTTCGGCGGCCAACGTCATCACTCCCCCTCCTCGGCGGCGGGACCGGCCGGGTGGTCCGGGTCGGAGGCCGAGGTCTGCTGTGGCGCGTCATGGGAGCTGAGGTGTTCGGCGCCCTTCTGCGGTTCGTCGCTCGGGGCCTCGCCCCGCGGTCCCACCACGCGGGGCTGTGGTGTGGCCTCGCCCTTGGCCAGCTTCAGGCCGATGAGCGAGGCGGGACCCGCGCCGCCGGACGCCGCGACGGCGCCGGGGCGCTCGTCGGGGAAGCCGGCCAGGATCCGGGCCGTCTCCTTGTACGAGCACAGCGGGGCGCCCCGGGTCGGCTCGACGGTGCGGCCGGCGATCAGGTCGTCGACGAGCTGCGTCGCGCTCTCGGGCGTCTGGTTGTCGAAGAACTCCCAGTTGACCATCACGACGGGCGCGAAGTCGCAGGCCGCGTTGCACTCGATGTGTTCGAGGGTGACCTTGCCGTCCTCGGTCGTCTCGTCGTTGCCGACGCCGAGGTGGTCCTTGAGCCGGTCGAAGATCGCGTCGCCGCCCATCACCGCACAGAGCGTGTTGGTGCAGACGCCGACCTGGTAGTCGCCGCCGGCCCTGCGCCGGTACATCGTGTAGAAGGTGGCGACCGCGGTGACCTCGGCGGTGGTGAGGTCGAGCACCTCGGCGCAGAACGCCATGCCCGTACGCGAGACGTACCCCTCCTCCGACTGCACGAGGTGCAGCAGCGGCAGCAGCGCGGAACGGCTGCCGGGGTAGCGGGCGATCACTTCCTTCGCATCCGCTTCGAGCCTGGCGCGCACCTCGGCCGGGTAGGCGGGGGCGGGGAGCTGCGGCATCCCCAGACTGACTTCGCTGCGTGCTTCGGTCACCGGTCGACGCCTCCCATCACGGGGTCGATGGATGCGACGGCGACGATGACGTCGGCGACCTGGCCGCCCTCACACATCGCTGCCATGGCCTGGAGGTTGGTGAAGGACGGGTCGCGGAAGTGGACCCGGTAGGGACGGGTGCCGCCGTCCGAGACGACGTGCACGCCGAGTTCGCCCTTGGGCGACTCGACCGCGGTGTACGCCTGCCCGGCCGGGACCCGGAAGCCCTCGGTCACCAGCTTGAAGTGGTGGATCAGGGCCTCCATGGAGGTGCCCATGATCTTCTTGATGTGGTCGAGCGAGTTGCCGAGTCCGTCCGGTCCGAGCGCGAGCTGCGCGGGCCAGGCGATCTTCTTGTCGGCGACCATGACCGGTCCCGGCGCGAGCCGGTCGATGCACTGCTCGACGATGCGCAGCGACTGGCGCATCTCCTCCAGACGGATGAGGAAGCGTCCGTAGGAGTCGCAGCTGTCCGCCGTGGGGACGTCGAACTCGTAGTTCTCGTACCCGCAGTAGGGATCGGTCTTGCGCAGGTCGTGCGGGAGTCCGGCGGAGCGCAGGACCGGGCCGGTGGCGCCGAGCGCCATGCAGCCGGTGAGGTCGAGGTAGCCGACGTCCTGCATGCGGGCCTTGAAGATGGGGTTGCCGGTTGCGAGCTTGTCGTACTCCGGCAGGTTCTTCTTCATGGTCTTCACGAACTCGCGCAGCTGGTCGACCGCGCCCGGGGGCAGGTCCTGGGCGAGTCCGCCGGGGCGGACGAACGCGTGGTTCATCCGCAGGCCGGTGATCAGCTCGAAGAGATCGAGAACGAGTTCACGATCGCGGAAGCCGTAGATCATGATCGTCGTGGCGCCGAGCTCCATGCCGCCGGTGGCGATGCACACCAGGTGCGAGGAGATCCGGTTGAGCTCCATCAGGAGCACGCGCAGGACGGTGGCCCGGTCGGGGATCTGGTCCTCGATGCCGAGGAGCTTCTCGACTCCCAGGCAGTACGCCGTCTCGTTGAAGAACGGCGTCAGGTAGTCCATGCGCGTGACGAAGGTGGTGCCCTGCGTCCAGTTCCGGAACTCGAGGTTCTTCTCGATGCCGGTGTGGAGGTAGCCGATGCCGCAGCGGGCCTCGGTGACGGTCTCGCCGTCGATCTCCAGGATCAGCCGGAGCACTCCGTGCGTGGACGGGTGCTGGGGGCCCATGTTGACGATGATGCGCTCGTCGTCGGACTTGACCGCCGATTCGACGACCTCGTCCCAGTCGCCGCCGGTGACTGTATATACAGTCCCCTCGGTCGTGGCGCGGGGCGTTGCGTGGGGAGTGGTCATCAGGAGTACGACCTCCGCTGGTCCGGAGCCGGGATCTGGGCGCCCTTGTACTCGATGGCGATGCCGCCGAGCGGGTAGTCCTTGCGCTGCGGGAAGCCCTGCCAGTCGTCCGGCATCATGATCCGGGTGAGGGCGGGGTGCCCGTCGAAGATCAGCCCGAAGAAGTCGTAGGTCTCGCGCTCGTGCCAGTCGTTGGTCGGGTAGACCGCGACGAGGGACGGAATGTGCCGGTCGTCGTCCGGTGCGGAGACCTCCAGCCGGATGAGCCGGCCGTGGGTGATCGAGCGCAGGTGGTAGACGGCGTGCAGCTCGCGTCCCTTGTCACCGGGGAAGTGGACGCCGCTCACCCCCGTACAGAGCTCGAAGCGCAGTGCCGGGTCGTCGCGCAGAGTCCTGGCGACGGTGGTCAGGTGCTCGCGGGCGATGTGGAAGGTGAGCTCGTCGCGGTCGACGACCGTCTTCTCGATGGCGTTCCCGGGAAGCAGACCCTGTTCCTCCAGGGCACCTTCGAGCTCGTCGGCCACCTCGTCGAACCATCCGCCATACGGGCGCGAGGTGGCGCCCGGCAGGGTGACGGTACGGATGAGGCCGCCGTAGCCGGAGGTGTCGCCGCCGTTGTCGGCGCCGAACATGCCCTTGCGTACGCCGATGACCTCGCCGTGCTCGTCGCGCGGGGCGGGGACCGCGCCCGCTCCGGACTCCTGGTCGCTCATCGCAGCAGCCCCTTCATCTCGATCAGGGGCAGTGCCTTGAGGGCCGCGTCCTCCGCCTCGCGGGCGGCCTCCTCGGCGTTGACCCCGAGCTTGGAGCCCTGGATCTTCTGGTGGAGCTTGAGGATCGCGTCCATCAGCATCTCGGGCCGCGGTGGGCAGCCCGGCAAATAGATATCAACCGGGACAATATGATCAACACCTTGAACAATGGCGTAATTGTTGAACATTCCGCCCGATGACGCGCAAACCCCCATGGAGATGACCCACTTGGGGTTCGGCATCTGGTCGTAGACCTGCCGCAGGACGGGTGCCATCTTCTGGCTGACCCGTCCCGCCACGATCATCAGGTCCGCCTGCCGCGGCGATCCGCGGAAGACCTCCATGCCGAACCGGGCCAGGTCGTAGCGCCCTGCCCCGGTCGTCATCATCTCGATGGCGCAGCAGGCGAGGCCGAAGGTGGCCGGGAAGACGGAGGACTTCCGCACCCAGCCGGCGGCCTGCTCGACAGTGGTCAGCACGAAGCCGCTGGGCAGCTTCTCTTCGAGTCCCATGTGTGCCCCTCAGCCCCTCAGTCCCATTCCAGGCCGCCGCGACGCCATACATACGCATAGGCGACGAAGACGGTGAGCACGAAGATCAGCATCTCGACGAGCCCGAAGATCCCCAGGGCGTCGAAGGTGACCGCCCAGGGATAGAGGAAGACGATCTCGATGTCGAAGACGATGAAGAGCATCGCCGTCAGGTAGTACTTGATGGGAAAACGGCCGCCTCCGGCTGGAGTCGGGGTGGGTTCAATACCGCACTCGTACGCTTCGAGCTTCGCCCGGTTGTACCGCTTCGGGCCGATAAGCGTGGCACTGACCACGGAGAAGATCGCAAAGCCTGCCCCGAGGGCACCGAGCACGAGGATGGGCGCGTAGGCATTCACGCTCCTCGCTCCTTCCAGTCGTCCTTGACCGTTGGACCGCATCGGGCGACCTGGCTCGCCACCTCACCAAGATCGTGCACATGTGAGGCAGTTCACAAGCCCGACTGCCCCGCATCCTATGCCTGCCATCCTGTGATCTGCGACACGGGGTACGACAACACCTTTGTGATCTCCACCACCTGACGAACGATCATGAAGTCGGATGAGCGGTGATCTTCATACGCGAAGCGGCCGAGTGATCACGAGACGTGACATCTCCTGCTGTTACCGCTGGTCAAAGGGGTGTCGCTCTATCAAGCGACAGCGCCGGGCGCCAAATTGGCGATGGACGCGATCGGGTGATAAAGGGATCTGCCCCACTCTGCGTTCAGGTCCGCGTCACCCGCGCGGGGGGTCCGATGGAACGAAGTGGACGCATCCCGGCATCCATCCCCTATCGGGCGAATCATTCGCGGCGGGCGGCCAGTTCCCCACCCCCGGACATCCGCCGGTACGGCACTCCTCGCGCGAGCCGCTCGTATGCCCGTCTCGCGGAGACCATGCTGTGACCTGCGTCACTCGCGCAAGGGTGCCGGAGAAGCGGGCTTGGCCAACGGTGTGAACGGATGGTAAGTGACGGGCAATTCGGGCGTATTACTGAAAACCCGTGATCACAGCGGTGATCGCACCTGCCCGATTTGCCCGTTACGGCGTCAATAAAGGCCCTCAGAAAGCGGATTCACAGATTCCGGACGTAACTGTGTCGCAACACACGTTTCTTGATGGGACCCCTGAGGCCCTGATAGCGCTAGTACCCATGTCCCACACCGCTCTCATACCCAGCCACCGGAAGCCCCGCCGAAACGCCTCGAAGACGGCGCTGCGGGCCGGAGTTGCCGGTGGCGTCCTCAGCACCATCGCGGTCGCAGGCGCTGCCGGTCCGGCCCAGGCCGAGCCGGTGACCCAGACGATCGAGATGCCGACCATCACGGCCGGGGTCTCCACCACCGTCGCGGCGTCCGCCGAGGCCACGCAGCAGGTCGCCCTGGACCTGGAGACGCAGGCCCACGAGGAGGCGGCGGCCACCACCGCCGCCAAGGACGCCAAGAAGGCCAAGGCCGAGGCGGTCCGCAAGGCCGAGGCCAAGAAGAAGGCCGAAGCCAAGGCGAAGGCCGAAGCCGAGGCCAAGGCGGAGGCCGCCGAGCGCGCCTCCCGCTCCGCCGAGCGCACGACGCTGAGCACGTCCTCCGGCTCGTCCTCGTCCGGCTCCTCGTCGACCGCCACGACGTCGTACTCCTCCACCGCCACGGGCACCGCCGCCTCCGTCGTCGCGTTCGCGCAGGCGCAGATCGGCGACGCGTACGTGTCCGGCGGCACCGGCCCCAACTCCTGGGACTGCTCCGGCCTCGTCCAGGCCGCGTTCCGCACGGTGGGCGTCGACCTGCCGCGCGTCTCGCAGAGCCAGTCGACCGCGGGCACCCAGGTCTCGCTGAGCAACCTCCAGCCGGGCGACATCCTGTACTGGGGCGGCGCGGGCAGCGCGTACCACGTCGGCATCTACGTGGGCGGCGGCCAGTTCGTCGGCGCGCAGAACTCCTCCACCGGTGTGGTGCAGAAGTCCCTGGACTACGACCCGCCGTCGGGCGCGGTCCGCGTCCTCTGAGTTCACGGATTCACAAGCGCCTCGGCGCACATCGAAGGGCCGCGGCTCCCCCGCTCGGGAGCTGCGGCCCTTCGGCGTTCCCGGCAGGTTCCCGACCTCACCCCCAGCGGCCACGGGTGAGGTCGGGAACCTGCCGGACTCCGTAGACGGGAGCTTGTGAACTGGAGCGAACAGCTCCCGCTTCACCGAACACAGGACGGCCACGCCATGTCCACCACGACCGCTCGCCGCACCTACGCCGCTCACCCCACGCCCTTACGCGGCCGGCCGGCCGTCCTCTCCGTGACGCTGGGCATCTTCGCCGTCGTCACCACCGAGATCCTGCCGATCGGTCTGCTGACGCCGATCGGCGCCGACTTCGCCGTCGCGGACGGCACGGCGGGCCTGATGATGACGATGCCGGGCCTCCTCGCCGCCGTCGCCGCCCCGGTGGTGACCCTCGCGACGGCCCGCGCCGACCGGCGGCTGATGCTCGCCGCCTTCGTTCTTCTCCTCGCGGTGGCCAACTTCCTCACCGCCGCCGCGACCGCCTACTGGGTCGTGCTCGTCGCCCGGGTCCTGGTCGGCATCACCATCGGCGGCTTCTGGTCGATCGGCGCCGGTCTGGCCGGCCGGCTGGTCCCCGCCCCGTCCGCCGCCCGGGCGACCGCGGTCATCTTCGCCGCCGTCCCCCTCGGTTCCGTGCTCGGCGTCCCCGCCGGAACCCTCATCGGCGATCTGGCGGGCTGGCGCACCGCGTTCGTCACGATGGGGCTGCTGTCCACGGGCGTGCTGGCCCTGCTGCTCCTGACCCTGCCCGCGCTGCCGCCGGAGCGGGTCACCCGCCCGGCCGTGCTCCGCGCCCTGCTGCGCCGCCCGGACACCCGGTTCGCGCTGTTGATGACGTTCCTCGTCGTACTGGCACATTTCGGCACGTACACGTACGTGACACCGCTGTTGCGCGAGACCACCCACGCCGGGCCGGGCATGATCACCGGCTTCCTGCTCGTCTACGGTGCGGCGGGCGTGGCCGGCAACTTCCTCGGGGGCGCCCTGGTGACGCGCCGGCCGCGCACCGCGTTCGCCGCGGCCGCCGCCACGATCGCCGCGGCGACGGCGCTCCTGCCCGTACTCGGCCGGTCCGAAGCGGGCGCGCTCGCACTCCTCGTCCTGTGGGGGCTCGGCTACGGCGCGGTCCCGGTCTGCTCACAGACCTGGTTCACCCGCGCGGCCCCGAGCGCCCCCGAGGCGGCCTCGGTGCTGTTCACCGCGTCGTTCCAGGCGACGATCGCCGCCGGCGCACTGGCGGGCGGCTACGTCGTCGACCACGCCTCGCTCCACGCCGTCATGTGGCTCGGAGCCGCGACGGCACTTCTCGTGGTGCTCGCGGCCCCGGTCCACTTCCTGCGGACGGGGCAAAGGCCCTGGGTCGCGTCCGCTAGGCGCGGGGCGCGACCTTCGTCAGGCCGTTGATGATCCGGTCCATCGCGTCGCCGCCCGTCGGGTCGGTGAGGTTGGCGAGCATCTTCAGCGTGAACTTCATCAGCAGCGGGTGGGTGAGGCCGCGCTGGGTGGCGACCTTCATGACCTTCGGGTTGCCGATCAGCTTCACGAAGGCGCGGCCCATCGTGTAGTAGCCGCCGTAGGTCTCCTTGAGCACCTTCGGGTAGTTGCTCAGGGCCAGTTCGCGCTGGGCCGGGGTCGCGCGGGCGTGGGCCTGGACGATGACGTCCGCGGCGATCTGCCCCGACTCCATGGCGTACGCGATGCCTTCGCCGTTGAACGGGTTGACCATGCCGCCCGCGTCACCGACGAGCAGCAGGCCCTTGGTGTAGTGCGGCTGGCGGTTGAACGCCATCGGGAGGGCGGCGCCCCGGATCGGCATCGTCATGTTCTCGGGGGTGTAGCCCCAGTCCTCGGGCATGGAGGCGCACCACGCCTTGAGGACCTCGCGCCAGTCCAGCTCCTTGAAGGCGGCGGAGGAGTTGAGGATGCCGAGGCCGACGTTGGAGGTGCCGTCGCCCATGCCGAAGATCCACCCGTAGCCGGGCAGCAGCCGGTCCTCGGCCCCTCGCCGGTCCCAGAGCTCCAGCCAGGACTCCAGGTAGTCGTCGTCATGGCGCGGAGAGGTGAAGTACGTACGGACCGCGACACCCATCGGACGGTCCTCGCGGCGGTGCAGGCCCATCGCGACGGAGAGCCGGGTCGAGTTGCCGTCGGCGGCCACGACGAGGGGGGCGTGGAAGGTGACCGGGGTCTTCTCCTCGCCGAGCTTCGCCTCCACCCCGATGATCCGGCCGGTGCGCTCGTCCTTGATGGGGGCGCCGACGTTGCAGCGCTCGTGCAGCCGCGCGCCGGCCTTCTGCGCCTGGCGGGCCAGCTGCTCGTCGAAGTCGTCGCGCTTGCGGACCAGTCCGTAGTCCGGGTACGAGGCGAGATCCGGCCAGTCCAGCTGGAGCCGGACGCCGCCGCCGATGATGCGCAGGCCCTTGTTGCGCAGCCAGCCGGCCTCTTCGGAGATGTCGATGCCCATGGAGACGAGCTGCTTGGTCGCACGCGGCGTGAGGCCGTCGCCGCAGACCTTCTCGCGCGGGAAGGCGGTCTTCTCCAGGAGGAGGACGTCGAGTCCGGCCTTGGCGAGGTAGTACGCGGTGGTGGAGCCGGCTGGGCCTGCCCCGACGACGATCACGTCCGCGCTGTGTTCGGACAGAGGCTCGGTCACGGTCGGATCTCCCGAAGACTCGAAATCGCGTGCCGCGCGGCACATGTCCCGTGCAGTCTATGGGGGCCTGTAGATCAACCCTCCGAAGGGCTCCCCGATGTCGCTCGCACCTCCCGCGCTCCCCGTCGTACAGCTGCGTGTCCCGACCGACGAGGACGCGGTGGCCTGGCACCGCGTCTTCGACGACCCGGAGGTCATGGAGTTCTTCGGAGGCCGGTCGTCCGAACTGTCCATGTACGACGAGTGGACGGCCCGCCAGCGCAGACATGACGCGGAGCTGGGCTTCTGCCTGTGGACCGTGCTCGACGGGAACGGCGAGGTGCTCGGCTTCACGGGTGCCCAGCCGTGGCCGCACACCACGTACGGCCCCGTGGGTGAGATCGAGATCGGCTGGCGGCTCGCCCGTCCGGCCTGGGGCCGTGGCTACGCGACCGCGGCCGCGCGCATCACGCTGGAGCGGCTGCGCGCGGCCGGGGTGGAGCGGGTGGTGGCGACGATCGACGCGCTGAACGAGCGGTCGATCGCGGTCGCCCGGCGTCTGGGCATGGAGCAGGCGGAGAGCTTCACCACGCCACGGGCGGGCCAGGAGGCGCGGTGCTTCCGGCTGGAGCTGCGACGGTGACGTCCCGGGCCGGCCGTTGACGTGGAGCGTCCGGGGCGGTGGGGACGGTGACCTGGTCGGTGGACGTGTCGGCGTCGGACTGTTCCGTGGCGGGCTCACTGCTGCGGACCGGGGCGGGCTTGTTGTCGCCGCCGCTGTCACGGTCCGTCAGGGCCAGGACACCGGCGGTCGCCCCGCCGCCGACGAGCAGCGCGGCGGCGAGCGTCGCGCACCAGACGGCGACGGTCCGCCCTCGGCCGGACGGTTCGGTGGCGGGCGCGGTCGCGGGCTGCGCCGCGTACGGGGCGGCGTAGGGGTCGTACGGCCCCGGCGCCGCCGGGTAAGCCCCGGGCGCCGCCCCCGCGAGCCCCGTGAGCCGCAGCAGGTACGGGGCGACGAACACCGCGCCGCCCACCCACAGCAGGCCGAACAGCAGCACCTCCGACAGGCTGAGGGCGAACTCCACGGCGCCCCGGCCGTCCACGTCGTCGACGGTGCCGGAGAACTGCGCCGACACTCCGCCCAGCGCGGCCAGCACCAGGACCAGCAGCAGGAACAGGCCGCCCGCGGTGGCCTGTTCGCCCCTGCCCGCCGAGCGGCGCGCGGCAAGCAGTCCGATCGTGAGCGCGCAGACGACGCCGGTGGCCAGCGCCCCGGCCACCGCCCAGCCGCCGGCCACGTCCCCCAGGTCGGACAGCCCGAAGCCGCCGTGCTCCATGCCCGAGCCGAAGAAGTCCGCCTGCCCCCGCAGGTCGTACTCGAAGTGGGCGCCCCAGCTCACACCGAGCACGTGCAGTCCGATGTTGGGCAGCAGCGGCAGGGCGACCAGCAGGGCTTCGCCGTCGACGTCGTCCGCGGTGGCGTACATGACGAAGCCGGTCAGCGAGCACAGCAGCAGCACGATGCCGAGCGCCCGGACCGCCGTGCCGGCTGCCCGGACCAGGGTGAGCGTCCCGAGGCGCTGCGCCAGCCACTGGGCCGCCGCGTCGCGTTGCAGTACGCCGCCGGTGACCAGCAGCGCCATCACGAGCGCACCGAGCGCGGCGAGGACCGGGGACGACGAGACCGAGACGTCCTCGATCACGGGCTGCGCGAAGAGCCCGAGGACCAGGACGGCGGCGCCGGCCACGAGACTGATCCGCACGGCCGCTTCGAGGCCGCCACCCTGTCTGCGGGCCGCTCGGGCGCCGAGGAGCAGTGCGCCGATCCACAGCACGGTGACGGTGAGCGGGACGATGGCGAGTGTGTAGCTGCCCTGGGCACCCGGGTCCAGGCCGCCGAAGTCCGACCCGAAGTCCGAACCGCCGGATCCGTAGTCGGAGCCGTAACCGGTGTCGTAGTCGGAGCCGTTCAGGCGGCCGGGCCCGGTCGCGCTCAGCTCGAATCCGCCGCCGAACGCCTGGAGCAGCATCGCGAGCGCGATCCGCAGCCGGTCGCTCCAGCCGACGACGACGTCGTCGCCCTGGCCGTACGTGGGAATGGAGAGCGCCACCGCGAGGGCCACGATCAGTCCGGTGGGCCAGGCGGCGGCCTTCACCGAGCCTGCCCAGTCACCCCGGAACACCCGTCCGAAGAAGGCGCCGAGCGGTGAAGGAGCCGCCGGGACCGACGGCATCGGGGCGTACCCGGGCGGGGGCGGCGGTCCCGCCGCCGGAGCGAACGGGACAGCGACGGTGGGCGGCGCACCGGGTGGCGGGGGCGCGGCCGGTGCCGCCGGGAGTGCTGCGGGGGCCTGGGGAGGCGAGGTGGGCGCCTGTGGAGGCGACGCGGGCGCCGGTGGGCGCTCACGCCCGCACTTCATGCAGAAGCGCGCCTCGTCCGGCGCCGGGGACCCGCAGAAGGGACAGTACGACGGCATGAGGACTCCGCAACGGGGAGACGGGGACGGCCGGAACGGTGACACAGGGGAACGGGAAGGACGCGTGCCGTATCAACGGACACATCTTCCACGTCACCCGGTTCCCGTCAACTCCGTTCCCGTCAACTCGGATCCCCGGCACCGGATTTCACCCGGCGCACCCCGCGGGGAGCGCCCCCGGACGCCGTCAGGCGCGTACGCCCCGGTGCAGCGCGACGATGCCACCGGTGAGGTTGCGCCAGGCGACCTTCGACCAGCCGGCCTGCTGGAGCCTGGACGCCAGCCCGGCCTGGTCGGGCCAGGCGCGGATCGATTCGGCGAGGTAGACGTACGCGTCGGGGTTGGACGACACCGCACGCGCGACCGGGGGCAGCGCCCGCATCAGGTACTCGGTGTAGACGGTCCGGAACAGCGCCCGGACCGGCTGGGAGAACTCGCAGATGACCACCCGGCCGCCCGGCTTGGTCACCCGGTACAGCTCGCGGAGCGCCGCGTCCGTGTCCTGGACGTTGCGCAGCCCGAAGGAGATGGTCACCGCGTCGAAGGTCTCGTCGCGGAACGGCAGCTTCGTGGCGTCGCCCGCGGTGAACGGCAGCCAGGAGTTGCGCTTCTTGCCCTCGCGCAGCATCCCGATGGAGAAGTCGCACGGCACGACGTATGCCCCGGTCGCGGCGAACGGCAGCGAGGACGTCGCCGTCCCGGCGGCCAGGTCGAGGACCTTCTCCGCGGGCCGGGCGTGCACCGCGGCGGCGACCTCCTTGCGCCACAGCCGGGCCTGGCCGAGCGAGAGCACGTCGTTGGTGAGGTCGTAGTTCGCCGCCACGTCGTCGAACATCGAGGCGACTTCGTGCGGCTGCTTGTCCAGGGAGGCTCGGGTCACCCGCCCATTCAAGCAGCCCGGCCCTGCCGCGGCGGGGCGGGCCCGCTGTCGGGGACTTCCGCGGCGCCGATCAGCGGCGCAGTGCCTCGGCGGGCTCGATAGGGGACGGCCGGCCGCTGAGCACACTGTCCGCCGCTCACGCCCCGCGTTCGGGCACCGATCCAGATCCAGCTTCAACCTTTCCGGCCCGTCGGCACTCAGTAAGAGACGTAGTGACCACCGACAGACCGCAGAGGGGGCCGGATGACAGCCGGACACAGCCCGGACGCCACTGGCTTCGAGGAGTTCGCCCGCGCGGGTCAGCGCCGGCTGTACCGCACCGCGTACCTGCTGTGCGGCGACGCCGACGCCGCCCGTGATCTGACCCAGACGACGCTGGCGAAGCTGTTCCAGCACTGGGGCCGGGCGAGCGCGGCCGACCATCCGGACGCCTACGCCCGCACGGTGCTGACCCGTACCTACATCGCCGAACGGCGGCGCCGGCTACGGGACTTCCGTGCCCATACGCCGATCGCCGCGCCCGCGCCCGAGGCCGGCCCCGAGCTGACGGTCACGTTGCTGGCCGCGCTCGCCGAACTGCCGCCCCGCGCACGGGCCATGGTCGTCCTGCGGTACTGGGAGGACCTGAGCGTGGAGACGGTCGCCGAGCTGCTGCGCTGCAGCCCGTCCACCGTGAAGAGCCAGTGCTCGCGCTCGCTCGCCACCCTGCGCACGCGTCTGGGCGACGCGCGTCTCTACACCACCCGAAGCTGAGGAGACCGTCGTGGACATGTTTACTGACCGCTCCCCCGGCCGGGGCCCGGGCCCCG
>NZ_JAELVH010000114.1 GCF_019399235.1 Streptomyces poriferorum
CCGAGTAGATGTCCTGGCCGCGCGCCGTGGCGCGGCGCTCGACGCCGTCCGCGCGGACCAGGACGTCGACGACGAACGTCTGGTCCGAGCGCCCCAGCGCGTCGACCGCCTCCGGTGCCGGGGTGTCCTCGCCGGCCAGGTCGCCCGCCGCCTCGACGGACATGTGGGTGCGGACCTCGGGCACCTTCACATGGCTGGGCACCGTGACGACATCGGCCATGGTGAACTCCTCGATCACCGGGCGCCTGCCCAGCGGCTCGGGGAACAGCCACTCGCCCCGCGACACCTCGTCCCGGTGGTAGCGCAGAGCGCCGTCCGTGAAGCGCACCCGACGGCCCGCGCGGCGGTCGTGGGACACCTGCCCGGCCTCCCGGGTGCCTGCCGTAGGACGCCAACTGCTCAGCCCGTACGCGACATCGACCGAGTCCGCGGCAGTCCGGTCGCCCATCGCCGCGCTGACCAGCAGGTCGCCCAGTCCGCCGTAGAAGGCCATCGCGGGCACCACGTGCGTACCCGATCGCAGGGCCGCCTCCGTGTGGTCGGCGAACATCGCGGCGTTCGCCTCGATCTCCGCGGCGACGTCGACGTAAGGAATCCCCGCCCGCAGGGCCGCCTCGACGACCGGGCCGCCGGTCACCGCGAAGGGGCCCGCGCAGTTGATGACCGCTGCCGCGCCGGCGAGGGCCCGGTCCAGGGCGGCCGGGTCGTCCACGTCCGCCGGCCGTCCCTCCACATCGCCCCACTCGGCCGCCAGCGCCTCCAGCCGGGCCGCGTTCCGGCCGGAGGCGACCGGGGTGAACCCGCGCCGCCGCAGCTCGGCGACGATGAAACGCCCGGTGTGCCCGGTCGCCCCGTAGACCAGTACCGCAGCCGCTGTGTTCATGGTTCCCCGCTCGCTCTCGATGTGGTGAGGACTCCAGTCTCGGCGGGGAAGGAGCGCGACCGTGAGGGTCCGGACCGACAGCATGCGTACACTTTCGGACATGCCAACTGTCGCGCTGCTGGCCGCCGGTGACCTGCTGCACTTCGAACTGGGCGTGGCGTACGAGATCTTCGGCAACCCCCCGCGCGAGGCGACGGAGGGCTGGTACGACGTACAGCTCTGCGGGCCGGGTCCGGTGCGGGTCGGACCGTTCAAGGTCGAGCCCGAGCACGGGCTGGACCGGGTGGCGGCCGCCGACACGGTGATCGTGCCGGCGTGCGTCGACATCGATGTGCCCCCGCCCGCCGAGCTGGTCGAGGCCGTACGCGCGGCGCACGAGGCGGGTGCGCGGGTCGCCTCGCTGTGCACCGGGGCGTTCGTGCTCGGTGCCGCGGGCCTCCTGGACGGCCGGCGGGCCACCACCCACTGGGCCCACGCCGCCGAGCTGAGCGCCCGCCATCCGCTGGCCGAGGTCGACCCGGACGTGCTGTACACCGACAACGGCAGCGTCCTCACGTCCGCGGGCAAGGCCGCGGCCGTGGACCTGTGCCTGCACCTGATCCACCTGGACCACGGGGCGTCCGTCGCCAACTCGGTCGCCCGCCGCCTCGTCATGCAGCCTCACCGGCCGGGCGGACAGGCCCAGTTCGTGTCCACCCCGGTACAGGCCTCGGGCGACCACGCGCTCGCCCAGCTGCTCGCCTGGGTCCAGGAACGGCTGGACCAGCCGCTGTCGGTGACCGACATGGCGCGGAAGGCGAACACGAGCCCCCGGCACCTCGGGCGGCAGTTCCGGTCGGTGATCGGGCAGACCCCGATCCAGTGGCTCCTGATCCAGCGGGTGCGCCGCGCCCAGGAGTTGCTGGAGGCGACCGACGAGAGTATCGAGGCGGTCGCCGTCGCCACGGGCATGGGGACCGCCACGACGCTTCGGCGCCAGTTCAAGAAGATCGTCGGCGTCCCGCCGGACAGCTACCGGCGGGCGTTCCGCAGCACGCGCCCGGCCTGACCTGATCTGGCCCGACCCGACCCGACCCGACCTGATCCGGCCGGCGGCGCTTGGTTACGCCGAGCGGACCACGCCCTCGATCTGATCGAGCTGTGCGGCGAGGAGCTCCTCGAAAGCGGCGCCGCGGTCCGCGCCGAGAGGGCGGACGTCGCGGGCGAAGTGGGCCAGGGCGGGGAAGCGTTCGGGGTCGGCGCCGAGTACCGAGACGCGGAACAGCTCCATGCCCTGTTCGTACTCCTGCGAGGTGATGGTGCTGACTCCGGCCTCGGAGGTGACCAGCGCGGCGATGAGGACCGCGAGCCGGTGATAGCGCACCGGGATCTCCTCGTCGGGCAGCCCCGACGCGCGCAGGGCCTGCAGTACCTCTTCCACGACCAGCCGGGAACCGGTCCCGCCCGACGCGTAACGTCCCCAGACCGCGGCGAGCTGGGGCTGCCTGCCGAACGCCTCCCTCACACGCAGGGCCAGGGAGGTGATGCGCTGCCTCCAGTCGCCCTCGGGGAGGTGGTCCTCCATCGCGTCCAGAAGAATCCGGTCGGCGACCGCCCGCAGTAGTTCGGTCTTGCTGCGGAAGTGCCGGTAGAGGCTGGAGGAATCGGTCCCGAGGGTCGCGGCGAGCTTGCGCACGCTGAACGACTCCGTGCTGCCCGAGCGCAGCAACTCCACCGCCGCGTCGAGGATTTCCTCTGTCGACCAACGCCTTCTGCCTGCCATGCCGCTCCTCTCGTCCGATCTCAGCCTAACGTATGCACTTGGTGTTGCACGCACCGCGTGCATAATGAGGACAAGGGGGTGCCGGACGGCCGCGAGGCGGACCGGCATGCCACTCGTGCCCTGTCATCCGGGGGTGGGCGACCCACGCGGAGTTCACCCCGGGGAATACGAAAGGACGCATGACGTGAAGAACACACTGGACTGTGCCGCCCTGGAAGCGGCCCTCGACCGTGTCCACCGAGCCGGGATGCCGGGTCTGTTCGCCGAGGTGCGGGACGGTGACCGGGTGTGGCGCGGCGCTGCCGGCGTCGCCGATGTCGCCACCGGCCGTCCCGTCAGCGCCGACATGCGGCACCGCGTCGGCAGCATCACCAAGACCTTCACCACCGCAGCGGTCCTGCGGCAGGTCGAGAACGGCCGGATCGGTCTCGACACACCGATCGGCACGTATCTTCCGAAGCTGGTTCCCGGGGAACGCGGCGACGCGATCACGGTACGGATGCTGATCAACCACACCAGCAACCTCGCCGAGTACCTCCCGTACGTCTATCCGTCCCTCAAGGGGATGCCCGCAGTCGCGAAGACGGGGCCGGAGAGCCTGGAAGAGCACCGGTTCACGCGGTTCGACCCCATCGACCTGATCGAGAAGGGGGTCACCGCGCCGGCCGCCGGCGCCCCGGGCGGTACTCCGGGGCTGTACTCCAACACCAACTACCTGCTCCTCGCCCAACTCCTGGAAGAGGTGAGCGGCACAACGGCCGAGCTGTGCATCACCCGGGACGTCATCGAGCGCGCCGGGCTCCAGGACACCGGATTCCCTACGGGACCGTACATGGACGGGCCGCACTCGAACCTCTACGAGGCGTGGTTCGGCATGCTCGAACCGCCGCGCGACTACAGCGTCTTCGACATGTCGTACGCGGGGCCGTCGGCCTCGCTGACGTCGACCGTCGCGGACCTCAACCGCTTCTTCGGCAGGCTGCTGGCCGGGGAGGTCGTCAGCCCGTCGTCGCTGGCGCAGATGCAGCGGACCGTCCCGGTCGTTTCCCAGGAGGGAAAGCTGATGGACTACGGCCTCGGCCTGTACCCGATGGAGGGCTCCGGCCAGGCCACCTTCTGGGGCCACGGCGGCACGGTCTGGGGCGGCGGGGCACTGGCCATGATCCGCGCCGACGGACGGCGGCAGATGGCGGTCGCGGTCAACATGCAGAGATGGAACCGGCTCGACTCCGACGGCTACCCGCAGCCGCACCCCATCGACGAGGCCCTGGCGGCGCTGTACGGCCTGGCGATGTCCGGCTGACCGCCCGGCTGCCGGAGCGCGGCGAGCGTCCGTGCTATGAACAGGCATGGATCTCAAGATCGAGCGGACCGACGCGCGTACGTGGCCGGACGAACAGCTGAAGGAGCTCTTCAGCGAGGGCTTTCCGGAATTCATCAGCGCCGACCGGCTGGTGAAGGAGTACATAGGCAGGGTCGGCGAGTGGTTCGCCGGTCTGGACCTCACGCTGGTGGACGAGCGCGAGGTGCCGGTCGCGTCGGGCTGGGGTGTACCCATCCACTGGGACGGTCTGACCGGGACGCTCCCCACCGGGTACACCCAGGCCCTCGTCCGCGCGGTCGAGGGCCGGGAGCAGGGGACCGAAGCCAACACGCTGGTCATCTGCGGAGCTGTCGTCACCCCGTCGCTCAAGGGGCGCGGGCTGGCGGGGGAGACGATCAGGGCTCTGCGCCGGACGGCCGGGGAGGCCGGCCTGACCCAGGTCGTCGCGCCGGTCCGTCCGACGACGAAGGCCCGGTATCCGCTGACACCCATCGAGACCTTCATGCGATGGAGCCGCGAGGACGGCATGGCCCTCGACCCGTGGATGCGGACCCATCAGCGTCTCGGCGCCGAGATCCTCGCGGCGGCTCCCGCGTCGCAGACGATGACCGGCACCGTCGCCGAGTGGGAACGGTGGACGGGCCTGGCCCTTCCCGAGTCGGGTGACTACGTGATTCCGGACGGCTTGAGCCTGCTGCGGGTCGACCGGTCCGCCGATCGCGGTGTGTACCGAGAGCCCAACGTCTGGATGCGGCACAGCTGAGCCGGGCCGGACGGCCTTCGGCGTTCGCTCCGGCCGGTACGGGGCGGCGCCGTAGGATCCCGGGCGTGACGATCACGTACGAGTGGCGGGGCGACTTCGACAACGCGTCCCTCGACGCGTTGCACGCCGACGGTTTCGGCTCACCGGGGACTCCGGCCGACTGGCGTGCACGGCTTGAGCGCCACAGCCTCGGCTGGGTCTGCGCGTACGAGGACGGTTCGCTGACCGGATTCGTCAACGTCGTCTGGGACGGAGGAGCGCACGCCTTCATCCTGGACACGGTGGTGGCCCGGCACCTCCGGTCGAGAGGGGTCGGCGCCGGGCTGGTCGCGGTTGCCGCGGAGGAGGCCCGTGCCGCGAAGTGCGCGTGGCTTCACGTCGACTTCGAAGAGCATCTGCGGCCGTTCTACTTCGACGCCTGCGGCTTCCGGGAGACGGCGGCGGGGCTGATCGCTCTCTGACGCCACGGCCCCCGCACCCGCGACGCGCGGTCGCGCAAGCGGGACGGGGCGAGCGACCGCTGTCAGGACCGCGGGGAGGCGCCGCCGGCCGTTTCTCAGCGGAAGGACGCGGCGTTCTCCGTGGCCCACTGCCGAAACGGCCGGGCCGGGACCCCGGTGACCTGCGGAACCGTGTCCCGTACCGCCAGCAGCTCGTCGTTGACGTCTCCGCCCGTGACGTCGAGTACCGCGTCCGCGGCTTCCGCTCCGAAGACCGCGGCCATCCGGGCATGGGCCTGCCGGCGGCTGATCTCGGCGAAGGGCACCTCCCGGCCCAGCGCCGCCGCGAGGGCCTCGGCCTGCTGGCGCGCCGACACCGGTTCCGGGCCGGTCAGGGCGTACGTGCGCCCCCGGTGGCCGGGCTCGGTCAGGGCCACCCGTGCCACCGACGCGATGTCCGCGGGATGGATGGTCGGCAGCGCTGTGTCCGCGTACGGTGCGTGCACGGTCTCGTGCTCACGGACCGAAGCCGTCCACATCAGGGTGTTCGAGGCGAACTGGGTCGGCCGCAGGATCGTCCAGGCCATACCGCTCTCCTTGAGCAGCTGCTCCACCGCCAGGTTCTCCTGGGCGGGGACCAGGTGCGGATGGGTCAGGGCGGTGATCGACGACACCAGCACCACGTGCTCCACGCCCGCCTGCCGCGCGGCTTCGAGGATGCCGGCGTCCGGTCCCAGCCGCGATACGAGGAACAGCGCACGCACCCCCTCCAGCGCGGCCTTCAGTGACGCCGGCTCCGCGAAGTCGCCCTGCGCGGCCTCGACTCCTTCGGGGAAGGTCGCCCGTGCGGCGTGACGGGTGAGCCCTCTCAGCGGCCCGGCACCGTGTGCGTGCAGTTCCTTCAGCAGTGCGCTGCCGATGTTCCCGGTGGCTCCGGTCACGAGGATCATGAGCGTGTTCTCCCGTCGTCGATGTTCGACCGAGAGAGACGCTAGAAGCTCAACCGCGCTTCAGGTCAAGGCCGTTGAGCACGCCTGCCGGGCATCCGTACCGAGTCCCGAAGGTCGGTCGACGCAGACGCCCAGGTGCCCCGACCTGCCCGTCGGGGCACCTGCGCAGTTGCGTCCGGCGGCAGCGTCTACCGTCCGCTGACGGCGTGGCGTCCGGGCCGCCTCACTTCAGATGCCGGGTGAAGAAGCGGGCCGCGTCGTCCCCGGCGAACTGCGGGACGCCGGTGTGACCGCCCGTATTGGCGTGCAGCGTCTTCTCCTTGGACCCGAAGGCGTCGAAGAGGTCCAGGGCCGCCTGCCGGTCGTTCCCCTCGTCGTCCCACTGCAGCAGGACATGGAGCGGAACGGTGACCCGGCGGGCCTCCTCGAACATGGAACGCGGCACGAAACTCCCGGCGAAGAGGCCGGCCGCCGCGATGCGCGGCTCGACCACCGCCAGCCGGATGCCGATGGAGATCACGCCCCCCGAGTAACCGACCGGGCCGCCGATCCCGGGCAGCGAAAGGAGCGTGTCCAGGGCCGACTGCCATTCCGGGACCGCTTGGTCGACGAGCGGGAGGACGAGCGCGTCGATGATCTCGTCGCTGACCGGCTCGCCGGCCTCCAACGCCCGGCGCAGGTCGGCGCGGGCCCGGTCCACGACGGGCAGGCGGGGCCGGTCGCCGCTTCCCGGGAGCTCGATGGTGGCCGTGGCGAATCCCTGCGCCGCGGAGTGCCGGGCCCGGGCCGCCAGCCGCGGGTACATCCTGCCCAGTCCGAGGGGAGGGTGGCCGAGCAGGATCAGTGGCGCCGGTGACGAGGATGCCGGTACGGGCGTCCACAGGATGCCGGGGATCCCGCCGAGGGTGAACGCACGTTCGAGGATGCCGTCGTCGAGGTGCTGTTCGGAAGTGAACCGCATGGTCGTGCCTTTCGGGAGTGCACGGATACGGCGCTCCCGGACGACCTATCGCCCGACCATGACTCCGGAAGGGAGCACCCATGTCGATACTGCGTTCACGGGTACCACCTCCTCGTTCTCTCGCACGGCCTCCGCAAGACTAGCGTCGGCCCGGCGTGGCCCGTCAACGGGATTTCGGGGCCTGCGGGAGCTCCACGACATCGGCGACCACGCAGCTGACGTTGTCGGGGCCGCCGGAGCCGTTGGCGAGGGCGATGAGTTCGCGGACCGCTTCTTCGGGCTCACTGATCCTGTGGAGCACCCGGTGGATCTCCTCGGCCGGCACGACGGTCGACAGTCCGTCGGAGCAGAGCAGGTAGCGGTCTCCCCGCCGGGCGTCCTGGAGACGCATGGCGGGGGTGCCGTCCGCGCCCCGGCCCAGGGCGCGGATCAGCAGGGAGCGCTGGGGGTGGGAGGCGGCTTCCTCCGGGCCGATGCGTCCTTCGTCGATCATCGACTGCACCACGGTGTGGTCGTGGGTGATCTGGAACAGCTCCCCGTCGCGCAGGAGGTGGACACGGGAGTCGCCGATGTGGACGAGGGCCAGCTGGGTGCCGGTCCAGAGCATCGCGGTGAGTGTGGTTCCGGCTGCTTCGGCGGACGGGCCGGTTCCGGAGACGCCGTGCACGGCCTGCTCGGCGCGGCCGATCGCGGCTTCGAGGGCGTTGAGGAGACTGCCCGCCGGGATGCTGTCGGTTTCGAGGCTCTTGAGCGCGTCGACGGCGGCGGCGCTCGCGGGAGCGCCGCCGCTGCCGAAACCGTCGGCGACGGCGAGCAGGCGGGACCCCGCGTAGGCGGTGTCCTGATTGCTCTCGCGGACGAGGCCGGTGTCGGAGAGTGCGGCGTAACGGATACCCAGGGGCTTGCTGATCGCAGACATGGCGGGGTCCTTCCAGGAGAGGTGGTCGATGAGGAAGGTGGCCAGGTCCCGCCGTGCGGCGATGTCGGCTTCGACCTGGGCCCAGAACGCGCGGATCTCCTCGGCTGCCGGACCCGCCTCCAGCGTGCAGACCTGCTGGATACGGGCGAGAGGCATCCCGAGCCGTCGCAGCCAGGCGACCAGCCGGGCCTGATCCAGCTGGGCCGGTGCGTAGAGGCGGTAGCCGGTCACCGCGTCGACGCGGGCGGGAGTCAGCAGGCCGAGCTCGTCGTAAAGACGCAACGCCTTCGGCGACAGCCGGGACGCCTTCGCGAACGTCCCGATGGTCAGCAGCTCCATGCCCGTCCCTCCTCGTGCCGGGCGCGTCACCCGGCACCACCGATGCTGTGGGCTCCCCCAAGGTGAAGGTCAACCAAGGGCCCCCGGTGGCCGTCGATCCGGCATCCGGCCGAGAAGCGGGCAAGGTCAGGACCGCGCGGCCCGGAACGCGAGATACCGGCTGAAGGCTTCGTGGCTGTCCGGGGTGAAGCGCCACTCCAGCAGGGCCGACCGCAGTTCCGGCTCGGTCAGCCGGCCGTGCCAGGCGACCTCGTCGGGATCGGCGTCCACGGTGTCGGGCACCACGGCTTCGTGCACGCCGAGCCAGTGAGGGCTCAGACCGCTCCGGTTGAGGAACGTGAACAGCAGGCGCGGCAGCACACGGACGCCCAGCTCCTCGGCCAGCTCCCGCGCGGCCGCCTGTTCGTAGGACTCACCGACATTCACGGCGCCACCGACCATCACCTCGTGGAGCCCGGGGAAGCGCGGCAGCCCATCCGCCCGCCGGTGGACGAGGATCCGACCGCGCTCATCGCGGCACACCGTCACGGCGACCCGGTGCAGCCAGCCCTCCCGGACGGCCTGCCGGCGGCTGACAACCGTCCCCAGCACACGGTCCTGATCGTCGACGCGCTCCACCAGTTCCTCCATGACGGACACCCTGGCAGAGCCCACCGACGGAGCCGCTTCCCGGGCTCAGCCATCGTGACTGAGCCTGACCGGGCGCTTCGGCCGGCGGATGCGCACAAGAGCCGGCGGAGCGAAGCGGGGCCGCGGCCCGTCCAGCGTTACGGCCGGGGAGTGAGTGCTCCGGCCCCGTCAGCGAGTGCACGGCTGCCGGGAAGGCCCGGGCGGGTCCATGCCGACGTCAAAGGCCCTTCAGAACACGATCGAGTGCTGACCGGCCTGCGGGCCCCCAGTTCGACTTGCCGCCGGGCAGGCCGCGGTCGCCGTTCTGGCCCATCAGCATCAGGAACAGGCACTTCATCGCGGCCAGCCCGCGCGCCCGTCGAATCGTCGCCTCATCCGCGTGTGGGTAACCGTCGAAGAACCGAAGGGCGCCGCCTGCCGGGAGCAGCAGCCAGGCGGCCGCAAGATCCCAGGCCGGGTCGCCGGCGAAGAGTGCGCCGAAGTCGACGATGCCTGCCAGTGTGCCGTCCGCGACTACGACGTTCGCGGGGTGCAGGTCACCGTGCACCCACACCCGAGGGCCCTCCCACTCGGGAGTCGCGACTGCGTCGTCCCACACGGCCCGGATCTCCTCCTCGGTGAAGTGCCCGAGATCCAGGGCCCGCAGGAAGTCCTCGAAGACGTTCGCGCAGTCCTTGGGGTGAGCGCCGAAGTCCGAGGCGTCCGGCGCGTCGATGGGCGCCTCCGTGTGCAGCGCTCCGAGGAAGGCCGCCAGCATGTCGGCCGCGTGGTCGCCCCGGGTGATCGAGCCGTGGTCCAGGGGCGTGCCTTCAACCCAGGTCATGACGGTCCAGACCTTGGGGAAGCGTTCGGACGGTGCACCGCTGCGCACCGGAGTCGGGATCGGAAGCGGCAGACGCGAGGCCAGCACCGGCAGCCAGCGGCGCTCCTTGAGCTGAAGACCGGGGCTCTTGTCCATCCGCTGCATCCGGACGGCCAACCGGTCCCCGAGGCGCCACATCTGGTTGCCCCAGCCGCCCGCCACCTCACGGATCGGCAGCTCGGCCAGGTCCGGATGCTGTTCCCGCAGAAGGTCGCGGACCAGATCTTCGCTGATCTCAATCTCGTGTTCGATCATGCCGAATCACCTTACTTGAGGCAGACGGAGCCGATCCTGCTCCTGGGGATCCTGCTCCTCGGCTGAACCCCCCAAGCTTTCTCGACCCTGAGGGAGAGCCCGAATGGCGCATCCCGTCCGCCAATCAGCCTGCTCCGTTGTGCAGTTGCCCTGCGGTGTCGGATGGTGGGCCTGGACCGTTGCCCGGAGACATCCGTGTGGCCCGCCATGCCGCCTGATGGCCGCGGCCGCTTCGGGCTCGATCTCCGGGTCCGCCCGTAGTCGCCGACCAGTACAACCCCGGGAAATGCCGCTGCCCGCGATACGAAGGAAACCCCCGCACCGGCAGCCCTGCCTCGAACTCCACACTTGCTGCCTCGGCCAACGGCAGCCGGTACCCGCCCGCGGCGTTCCGCCACCCGACCTCGAACCCGCCCATCGCCTCCGGCGCTAGCCCCACCAGCCCACGTAGTCCCATGAAAGCCACCGTGCAGATTCAGCAGGTCTACGCAGTTAGAACGGGACGAGACCACTCACGTGAGTGACAGCCTCCGCAGGCTCAGCCAAGCTCTCGTGGCCCGTAGATGGCGTGGCCGGTGCCTGTAGCAAGTGCCCAGTAGCGATCGCCATAGGACCAGTGCCACCACTCGGTCGGGTAGTTGACCAGGCCCACCCCAGTCAGGGCCTCAGCGAGGATCTGCCGGTTGACCCGTGCCTCCGAACCGATGTTGCGTGCGGCGGTGTAGCAGGCGCCCTCACTCACTTCCGGGCTGGCATCCACCGGCGTTCCCATGTCGAGTTCCTTGCCATCGGCGGCGACGAGAGTCAGGTCGACGGCAGCGCCGGCGCTGTGCGGGGCGATTTCCGGGGGAGACACGAACCGGCTTGCGGCAGCACGGACCTGTTCCGAGGACCAGCCGGGGTTATCGTTCCGGAGCCTTTCGGCGTACCGCTCGAAGTAGAAACGTTGCAGCGCAGGCGGTCGGTACCCCTCGATGAACAGCAACCGGATGCCGTCTGGCAGAAGATTTCGGGCATCGACAAGGCGGCTCAGGACCCCCTCGCGCAGGTGTGCGAAGGCCCCGGAATCGTCTTGCTCGCGAGCGTCGACGGGGAAGGGATCGTGACGTCGGACATCAAGGAGCGGTTCGTCGCAGTCCCTCGTCGGTATGGCTGCGATCTTCGGATCTGACATCAAGATGATCTCGGTCATGGACTGATCATCACGTACTGCCCTCGCCGGCATCCGCTCATCCGCCTGATCAGAATCACTGGGACTTAGCCCCCCGGCCCGCACATCTGGTGGGACTCCGCATCTTCGCTGGGAACGGACAGTTAGCGTGACGAGTCACCGTCATCCGTCCGAGTGGTACGGCACACTTTTGCAAGCACCTGCTTGCAATAGTTAGCAACCAGGGTCCACTATCGACCTATGGCCTCACTCAACGTCGGCAATCTCGGCGAGTACCTGCGCGAGCAGCGCCGTACCGCGCAGCTGTCGCTGCGGCAGCTCGCCGATGCCGCCGGGGTGTCCAATCCCTACCTCAGCCAGATCGAGCGCGGGCTGCGCAAGCCCAGTGCCGAGGTCCTCCAGCAGGTCGCCAAGGCGCTGCGGATCTCTGCCGAGACCCTGTACGTACGGGCCGGGATCCTGGATGAGCGGGAGCGGGACGAGCTGGAGACGCGGGCGGTGATTCTCGCCGATCCGTCGATCAACGAGCGGCAGAAGAGCGTGCTGCTGCAGATCTACGCCTCTTTCCGCAAGGAGAACGGGTTCGAGGACGAGCCCGCGGACGGCGAGGGGCACCCATCCGGTGCTGATGAGCCCTTCAGTGCCGACGGTAGTGCTGCCGATACAGGTTCCAAGCCTTCAAAACCCTCACAGTGAGTCACTGAATCACTGAATCACTGAATCACTGAGTCTGATGATCCGGGAGGACCACAGTCATGGCCATCACCGATGACCTGCGCAAGACCCTCACCGACCCGACCCCCCTCTACTTCGCCGCCGGCACGGCCGATCTCGCCGTGCGGCAGGCCCGGAAGGTTCCGGCCCTGATCGAGCAGCTGCGGGCCGAGGCGCCGGAGCGCATCGAGGCGGTGCGCAACACCGACCCCAAGGCCGTGCAGGAGAAGGTGGCCGGACAGGCCAAGGAGGCGCAGGCCACCTTCCAGGCCAAGGTCACCGAGGTGATCGGGGCGTTCGACACCGACCTGAAGAAGCTGGGCGAGAGCGCCCAGGACCTGGCGCTGCGCGGCGTCGGCGTGGCAGCGGAGTACGCGGTCAGGGCCCGGGAGACGTACGAGAAGGTCGCCGAGCGCGGCGAGCAGAGCGTGCGGACCTGGCGTGGTGAGACCGCGGAGGAGATCGTCGAGATCGCCGTCGTCGTCGAGCCGCGCAAGGAGTCGAAGCCGGAGACGGCCAAGCCCGCCGCCAAGCCGGCGCCGGCCGTCAAGCCCGCGCCGAAGGCCGTCAAGGCCGAGACGGCCAAGCCGTCGCCCGCAGCCGCGCCCGCCAAGAAGGCGCCCGCGCGCAAGCCCGCCGCCAAGAAGACCACGCCGCCCACCACCAAGTAGCGCGGCGTTGCCCGGCGAGTGTGCCGGGGCGGCGGGCGGGCACCTTTTCACGTGCCCCGGTCGTTGTCCCGGTACCTTGGCCGCGAGCGCTCATCCACTCACTAGGCGGTGCACCTCATGTTGCTCGAAGGCTTCAATTCAATCCTCGGGCTGATCTTCACGGCCATGACCGTCCTCGCCGTGGTGGCCTTCGTCATGGCCGCTATCGCCCGCGAGGACGCCTACCGTGCCGCGGACAAGCAGAAGAAGTCGTTCTGGCTGATCATTCTCGGCATCGCGGTGGTGGTGAACCTCTGGGTGCCGATGCTCTTCCTGCAGATCGCCGGGCTGATCGCGTCCATCGTGTTCTTCGTGGACGTACGGCCCGCGCTCAAGGCCGTGTCAGGCGGTGGCCGCCGCAGTGGCGGATCCAGCAGCGACGGGCCGTACGGGCCCTACAACGGCGGGCGTTGAGCGCCTGCGGGTGACACCTGTCCGGGGCGGGGGCGCGGGATGCTCCGGCCCCGGCCGCCGTTCTGCGCCCGGTGGCCGGCGGCGTCGCGCGCGGTGTCCTGGTCGCGGTCGAGCAGGAGGACCGCGACGTCGTCGGTCAGTTCGCCGCCGTTCAGCTCACGGACATGGGTGACCGCCGCATCCAGCAGGTCCTCGCCGGCCAGGCCCTCGGCCAGCTGCCGGTTGATCATCGCGACCATGCCGTCCTGGCCGAGACGCTGTGTGCCGTTGCCGATGCGGCCCTCGATCAGCCCGTCGGTGTACATCATCAGGGTCCAGGAGCCGCCCAGCTCCACCTGCCGGCGCGGCCAGCGGGCGCGCGGCAGCAGGCCGAGTGCCGGGCCGCCGTCCTCGTACGGAAGCAGGTGCGCGGCCCGTCCCTGCCGGGCGATCAAGGGTGCGGGATGGCCCGCCAGGCACAGGCCCGCGCGGCGGCCGTCGGGGGCGATGTCGACGGTGCAGAGCGTCGCGAAGATCTCCTCGCTCTCCCGTTCGTGCTCCAGGACCTGCTGGAGCGTGGAGAGCAGTTCGTCGCCGCAGAGTCCCGCCAGGGTCAAGGCCCTCCATGCGATGCGCAGTTCCACGCCGAGTGCCGCCTCGTCCGGCCCGTGGCCGCAGACGTCGCCGATCATCGCGTGCACCGTGCCGTCGGGGGTGCGGACCGTGTCGTAGAAGTCGCCGCCCAGCAGCGCGCGGCTGCGGCCGGGGCGGTAGCGGGCCGCGAAGCGCAGATCGGAGCCGTCGAGCAGCGGGGTGGGCAGCAGACCGCGCTCCAGCCGGGCGTTCTCCTGGGCGCGCAGCCGGGACTCGGTGAGCTTGTGCTGGGTGACGTCGGCGCGTTTGCGCTCGACGGCGTAGCGGATGGCGCGGCTGAGCAGTCTGCCGTCGAGTTCGCCGCGGAAGAGGTAGTCCTGTGCCCCCACCCGTACGGCCTCGGCGGCCAGCTCCGCGTCGTCCTCGGCCGTGAGGGCGAGCACGGCGTGCCGGGGCGCGATCCGCAGCACGTGCTGGAGGGTCGCGAGCCCGTCGGCCTCCGCGCCCCGGTCGCCGGACGGCAGCGCCAGGTCCAGCAGGATGCAGTCCACGTCGTCCGTGAGGAGCCGGCCCGCCTCGGTCAGGTTGCGGGCGGCGCGGATACGGACCCGGGCACCGGTCGCGGCGGAGAGTTCCGGGACGCTGAAGGTGCCCGCCGGGTCGTCCTCGATCACCAGGAGGGTGAGGTCGGTGCCGTTGCTGGCCTCCGCAGCGGGAACGGCACGCTGCTGCGGTACGGGTACGGGCATCGGTTCGGGTTTCCTTCCCTCCCCCCGAGGGCGCGGCGGAACGACGATCGACGTCCCGCCAGACGGGGACGATAGCGGTACGGGATGCGGGAACGGAATGGTGCACCGCACTCGGCCTCCGGCATATGCGGCGCCATAAGCCGCGTCAGGTCACGGATCCGGCGCGATGCGCCGTTCCGAGGCGCCCGGAGCGGCATGACAAAGGTCACGCCGCCCTCCCGGGCCCAAGTGGCGCCGCTCACGCCGGTACTCGCGCGGTGCGGACACCCACCGGACCCCGCTCCCTGATCCGGCCGGCGACCGCTGATCCGGGCTGACCCGGCCCGAGCTCTCCGATCCGGCCCGAGCTCTCGGCCCCGGCCCGAGCTCTCGGCTCCGGCCCGAGCTCTCCGATCCGGGCTGATCCGGCCGGAGAGCTCCCCGATCCGGCTACCCGGCCTGAGGTCCCCGGTCCCGGCTGACCCGACCCGACCCGACGAGAGGTCCTAGCTGTCCGGGCGGACGACGCCGAGGATCTGCATCGAGCCCGCTCCGGCGAGAGTGACGTCGCGGCCCGGGCGCGGGGCGTGGACGATCGCGCCGTCGCCGATGTACATCCCGACGTGGCTGGCGTCGCTGTGGTAGATGATCAGGTCGCCGGGGCGCATGTCCTTGATCGCGATGTGCGGCAGCAGGCGCCACTGCTCCTGCGAGGTGCGCGGGATCGGCCGGCCGGCCGACGCCCAGGCCTGCGAGGTCAGTCCGGAGCAGTCGTACGACTTGGGCCCCACGGCCCCCCACTCGTACGGCAGGCCGATCTTGGCGGTTGCGAAGGCCACCGCCTTCTTGCCGCTCGCGCTCGCCCCGCGGTTGATCTCCTTCAGCGCTCCGGAGCTCAGCCAGGCGCTCTGCGACTTGTACTCCGCCTCCTGCTCCAGCTGGAGGAGGCGGGCGCGCTCCTTCTTCTCCAGCTGGGACTCCAGCTTCTTGGCCGCCGCGATCTGCTCGTTGATCTTCTTCTTGGCCTTGGCCTGCTTGACCCGATTGGCTTCGAGCTTCGTCCAGTTGGTGCTCGCGTCCTGCGTGTACGTCTGCAAGTCCTCCTGGGTCCTGTTCAGTTCCCCCAGGAGCCCCTTGGCGGCCTTCTGGCCCTGCTGGGCCCGGCCGATCCCGTCCAGGAAGAGCTGCGGGTCCCCGCTGAGCATGAGCCGGGCGCCCGGGGGCAGTCCGGCATTGCGGTACTCCTCGCGGGCCTGGGCGCCCGCTCTGCTCTTGAGCTCGGCGATCTTCGCCTGGCCCTCGACTATGGCCTGGGCCAGCTTGACGATCTCGCCCGACTGCTTCTTGGTCTTCTCCTCGGCGAGGTTGTACGCGTCCGTGGCCGATCCGGCGGCCCGGTAGAGGCCGTCGATCTCCTGGCGCACCTCTTCGAGGCTCTTCACCGGCCGGTCCGCGGCGGGTGAGGGGGGCGCGGGTGCCGCGAAGGCCTGGACCGGCGAGGCCAGGACGGCCATGGCGCAGACCAGAGTGATCGCGGCAGCGGCACAGTGGCGTCGGTACACGAAGCTCCCCCTCCGAGCGGATCCCTGCGATGTGGATACGGATACAGACTACGGATACAGATACGAATCTGATTTACCGTCAGTAACTTATGGCGCCGACGAGATCGTGCCATGCCCTACCGAAAAGCAACAGAGGCAGACACATCTCCGCAGTTCGCGAACCCTCTTGGCGCTTCCCGGCCCCTGGTGTCCGCCCGTGTGGATCAGGCCCCCTGTTCTGGGACGAACGATGTCGTGCCGACGTTCCCGGTGCCGGGAGAGTTCACCCAGTTCTCCGCGTGTTGGGCTACCGCTCGGGTTGGAGTGCCGCCCATTTCACCGTCACTTCGCCCTGGCGCCACCGCCGTACGCCGTCCGTCAGCGGCCACGCGCCGGACAGCGTCCGCACGGCCGTGATCCAGCGCTGCCGGGCGCCCAGTGAGGCGTACGGCGCCGCCGCCGCCCAGGCCCGGTCGAAGTCACGGAGGAAGGCGTGGACGGGCTCGCCCGGCACATTGCGGTGGATCAGCGCCTTGGGCAGCCGCTCCGCGAGGTCGGACGGGCGGCCGAGAGAGCCGAGCCGGGTCGCGAACGTGACCGTGCGGGGGCCCTCGGGGCCCAGCGCCACCCAGACGTGGCGGCGCCCGATCTCGTCGCAGGTGCCCTCCACCAGCAGGCCGCCCGGCGCGAGCCGGTCGCACAGCCGCTGCCAGACGGCGGCGACCTCGGCCTCGTCGTACTGGCGCAGCACGTTCGCCGCCCGGATCAGCGCGGGCCGCTCCGGCAGGGGGATCTCGAAACCGCCGTGCCGGAAGGTGAGGCCCTCGCGCTCGTACGGCCGGGCCGCCTCGACGCGCTCCGGGGAGATCTCGATGCCGACCACGCGGGTGCGGGGCTCGGCGGTGCGCAGGCGCTCCAGCAGCTCGACGGCGGTCCAGGGCGCGGCGCCGTACCCGAGGTCGACCGCCACGGGGGCGTCGGCGCGGCGCAGGGCGGGGCCGTGCGTGGCGGCGATCCAGCGGTCCATGCGGCGCAGCCGGTTCGGGTTGGTGGTCCCGCGGGTGGCGGTGCCGATCGGGCGCATGACACAGAGCGTAACCACTCGCCCGGTCCCGGCGGCCCCGCACCGCGACGCGCCGGAGCCGTACCGTAATGATTTGGCAAAGCGGAAATGAAAGGAGGAGTTCCGCTGTTCCAGCCTGTGCGAAAGGGTCCGTGCGCCCTCCTGCCGGGAGTGCCCGCGCCCCTTCCGTGCCATGCCGTGAACGAGGTCGGTACCAGTGCCCTGAGCGAGGAGGACCGGACGACGTGAGTCAGTACGTCTCCCGGCTCGGCAGCAGCCGGGTCGCGCCGCGTCTCAGGTTCCCCGCAGGCTTCTCCGGCTCCTTCCCCGGTGGCCACCGCAGGCCGCGCCGGATCGCGATGCTCTCCGTGCACACATCCCCGCTGCACCAGCCGGGTACGGGTGACGCGGGCGGTATGAACGTGTACATCGTGGAGCTCGCCAAGCGCCTGGCCGCGATCAACATCGAGGTCGAGATCTTCACCCGCTCCACCACCGGCGCGCTGCCGCCGGCCGTCGAGATGGCGCCGGGCGTCCTGGTCCGGCACGTCGACGCGGGCCCGTACGAGGGTCTGGCCAAGGAGGAGCTGCCCGCCCAGCTCTGCGCCTTCACGCACGGCGTGATGCAGGCGTGGGCCGGTCAGCGCCCCGGCTACTACGACCTGGTGCACTCCCACTACTGGCTCTCCGGCCAGGTCGGCTGGCTCGCAGCGCAGCGCTGGGGCGTCCCGCTCGTCCACGCCATGCACACCATGGCCAAGGTCAAGAACGCCGCGCTCGCCGAGGGCGACACCCCCGAGCCCGCCGCCCGCGTCATCGGCGAGACCCAGATCGTGCACGCCTCCGACCGCCTGATCGCGAACACCGCCGAGGAGGCGGACGAGCTCGTCCGCTTCTACGACGCCGATCCGGGCGCCGTCGCCGTCGTCCACCCCGGCGTCAACCTGGACCGCTTCCGCCCCGCCGACGGCCGCGCCGCGGCCCGTGCGCGCCTCGGTCTGCCGCAGGACGCCCTGATCCCGCTCTTCGCGGGCCGTATCCAGCCGCTGAAGGCCCCGGACGTGCTCCTGCGCGCCGTCGCCGCGCTGCTGGACCGGGACCCGTCGCTGCGGTCGCGCATCGTCGTGCCGGTCGTCGGCGGCCCCAGCGGCAGCGGGCTCGCCAAGCCGGAGGGCCTGCAGAAGCTGGCCGCCCGCCTCGGTATCGCGGACGTCGTGCGGTTCCACCCGCCGGTCGGGCAGGACCAGCTCGCCGACTGGTTCCGGGCCGCGTCGGTGCTGGTCATGCCCTCGTACAGCGAGTCCTTCGGCCTGGTCGCCATAGAGGCCCAGGCGGCCGGCACCCCGGTCGTCGCGGCGGCCGTGGGCGGACTGCCGGTGGCGGTACGGGACGGGGTCAGCGGCTTCCTGATCCCCGGGCACGACCCGGAGGCGTACGCGGCGGCGCTGGAGCGCTTCGCGGTCGCGCCCGAGCTCGTCGACCGGATGGGCGGCGAGGCAGCCGCGCACGCGCAGCGCTTCGGCTGGGACACGGCGGCGGCGGCGACAGCGGACGTCTACACCGGCGCGGTGCAGGACCACCGGCGGCGGGTGCGCTCGCACCACGGGTGAGGCCGGCGGGTTCCCGCCGGACGGGCGCCCGGCGCCTGACGTACGCTCGCTCCATGGCTGACGTACCCGAGGAAGCGGCGACGCCGCAGGTCACACAGGTCGCCCAGGTCATCGAGGTGACGCTGAAGGATGCCGGGCTCGACTACGAGAGCCCCGCGCCCGGTCACTACGTCGTCCAGCTGCCCGGCACCCGCAAGCTCGCCACCACCTGCTCGCTGATCGTCGGCACGCATTCGCTGTCCCTCAACGCCTTCGTCATCCGGCACCCCGACGAGAACGACGCGGCAGTGCATCGCTGGCTGCTGGAGCGCAACCTCCGGCTGTTCGGAGTGAGTTACGCGATCGACTCGCTCGGGGACATCTACCTCGTCGGCAAGCTTCCGCTGTCCGTGGTGACGCCCGGGGAGCTGGACCGGCTGCTCGGCGTGGTCCTGGAGGCTGCCGACGGCGCCTTCAACCCCCTGCTCGAACTCGGTTTCGCGAGCGCGATCCGCAAGGAGTACGCGTGGCGGGTGTCGCGCGGCGAGTCCACGCGGAACCTCGAAGCGTTCACACACCTGACCCAGCGCCCCGTCGACTGACGACTGCCGCCCGGCCGCTCCCTGCCTGAGTATTTCTCCTTGCGTATTCCCCGGTGCGCGACTCTTTCGCCGCGCCCCGGGCTCGTGGCATGCTCGCCGCCGACGCAGATATGAACGTCGTTCACATCCGTGAAAATCATGGAAGGCGGACCGGCTCATGGCGCCCCAGGCGACGCAGAGGGACTTCAGCAGGCGTGGACTGCTCGGCAGCGCGGTGGCCGTTGCCGCGGCCGCGGCAACAGGAACACTCGGCGGCGGGACGGCCTTCGCCGCGAGCGGCGTCACGAGCGGCGTCACGAGCGCCCCGGCCGGTGTCACAAGCGTCCCGGCCGGCGGGCGGTCACAGCTGTCCCCGCTCTGGCGGGAGTTCACCGCGGCGCCCTTCACGCACCCGCAGATCCCGTTCATCGGACGGGCCGGCTACCGCGGCGGCTCGGCCCTGCCCCGCCCCCGTACCGGCCACGGCTTCACCGCCGACGTCCTGCACTACGGCGCCCGGCCGGACAACTCGGCCGACGCCGCCCCCGCGATCAACCGAGCCATCGCCGCTGCCGGAGAACGCGGCGGCGGCACGGTGATCGTCCCCGAGGGCACGTACCGCATCGACGACATCATCCGCATCGGCCACAGCAACGTCGTGCTGCGCGGCGCGGGCAGCGGTCGCACCACACTCATCGCCACGAAGAACCTCACCGAGCTCATCGGCGCGTACGGCAGCCGCTACGGCGGAGACAAGTCCAGCTGGTCCTGGGCCGGCGGCCTCATCTGGCTCTGCCCCGAAGCCCGTTGGACCTCGCTCACCGACGCCATCAAGGCGAAGGCCTGGCCCTTCGAGGGCTGGACCGGCAACAAGAGGGACGAGTGGCAGACCCTGACCACCGTCGCCCCCGCCCGTCTCGGCGACCGTACGATCACCGTCGACGACACCCGGAAGCTGAAGCGCGGGGCACTCGTCCTGCTCCGCCTCGTCGACGACTCCGCCCACACCCTCCTGGAGCACATGGCGGGCGGCGGCGCCGGACCGGAGGCGTACTACTGGGACGACAAGACCAAGCTGACCTCGTACGTCCCCTACGAGTGGCCGGTCCGCGTCACGGCCGTCCACGGCCGCCGGGTCACCCTGGAGCGGCCCCTCCCGCTCGACGTCCGCCCCGAGTGGGACCCGCGCCTCACCACCCTCGCCGCCCCGCTCACCGGCTCCGGTGTCGAAGGCCTCACCCTCCAAGCGGTCGAGACCCCGCAGTCGCCGCACCTGCTCGACAAGGGCTACAACGGCGTCGCGTTCCAGTGCGCGTACGACTGCTGGGCGGACGACATCACCGTCCGCCACGTCGACAACGGCTTCGGTCTCATCGGCGCCTCCGCCTGCACCTTGCGCCGCACGAAGGTCGCGGGGCGCGGCTCGCACCACCCGTACTACTGCCGCGAAGGCAGCCACGACAACCTGATCGAGGACTTCACCATCGAGCAGCGCACCGTCCCGGCGCCCTCCGGGACCCAGCTGCACGGCATCAACGTCGAGGGCCTGTCCAGCTACAACGTGTGGTCGCGCGGCGCGATGGAGATGGGCACCTTCGACTCGCACCGGGGCATGCCGTTCGCCAACGTCCGCACCGACATCACCGTGAACAACAACGGGCGCCACGGCGGCGACGCGAGCGCCGGACCGCTGTTCGGCGCCCGCTTCACCCACTGGAACATCCGCGTCACCAACGGCCGGGCCGGCCTGATGCGGATCGACGGCCTCGCCCCGTACAGCGCGACGGTGGGGGTGAGCGAGGTGACGGAGTTCGACCAGATCGACGTCCCCGACTTCACCGGCGACCTGCACACTCGCCTGGAGGCGTACGGGACCCCGGAGGCCGTCCGTCCGGCCAACCTCCACGACGCCCAACGGGCCCTGGGGCGCTGAGGGAGGACCGCCGGCGCTGCGGCCGCCATCAGGACCGCAGCGCCTGCCCCACGTCGTCGAGCGCCGCCTCGAGCCGCGGCGCCACCTCGTTCCACGTCCACTCCAACTGCTCCCCGGACGCCTTCCGGGGCACGGTCTCCACCAGCATGATCAGGTAGAGGTACGCGCGGTACAGCGCGATCCGCGCCCGCAGGGAACCGTCGAACTCCACCGGCCCGCCCGGCGCCGACTCCCCGTACCCGGTCAGGAAGTCCTCGTCCTCCTCGATGTCCCCGAACAGTGCGAGCGACACGAAGTCGGCGGCCGGGTCGCCCCAGAACATCCGCTCCCCGTCGATGATCCCGCCGATCCGCCGCGCACCCGGCTCCCCGGCGACCAGGATGTTGCCCTGCCACAGGTCGAAGTGGACGAGGGCGGGCCGGGCGACGTCGTCCAGGACGGACGAAGCCGCGTCGAGCCGGCGGCGGATGTCCGAAGGCGTACGCGGCAGCCGCGCCCCGTACCTCTCCGCGTCCGTCAGCACGGCGCCGGTCATCGCCGTGAAAGCACCGCGCCAGGTGGCGGCCAACGGGCCCAGCGCCGCGGACGGGTAGCCGAAACCGCCCGGCCCCGGCACGGTGTGCAGCCGGCCGACGATCCGCCCGAGCTCCGCGCGCAGCCGCCGCCCCTCGGCGTCGGCCAGAGCGCCGCCGACCTCGTGCCAGGGCTGCCCCGGACGCTCCGTCATGATCACGTACGCGCCCCCGGGCGCGGCCGGGTCGAGGCCGCTGCGCACGATGCCCGGGACGGCGGTCTCCTCGGCGAGACCGGCCGCCGCGGTGTAGAACGTCACCTCGTTGACCATCAGATCGCGCTCGTACGCGAGATGACTCCCGCCCGGCGGAGGCGTCTTCACCACCCACCGCCGGCCGTCGGTGAGACCGACGCGGGTGACCGCGTTGTACGTGCCTCCGGTCAGCGGATCGCACGAGACGACCAGCTCCGGCGGCACGCCCACGGAACCCAGCACGGTGGACAGGGTGGAATCGACGGACATCAGCGGGCCCCCTTCGAGTGGTCACCCCGCGACGTGATGCTGCCATCTGTGGCAAATGACCGGTCAGGGCCTTCACGAGGTGATCACGACGTCGTCACGATCACGGGCGATGCCCGCTTTGACGGGCAGTCAAACCACAGCTTGCTCATAGAGTTGGCAAACCCCCACGATTCCTCACGGCCGTACCGAACCCGGCGACGGCCGCTCTCGTGCGGGCGAAACACCTTGAGACAGAAGGACGGGCCATGCGACCCACTGCCATACGCCGTACCGCCGTTGCCGCCACCGTGATGTCCCTGGCCCTGCTCACCGCGGCCTGCGGTTCGGACGGGGACGCGGGCAAGGACAACGGCAAGGCGGCCGACTCCGCTTCCGCCAAGCCGGCGGACAAGGGCGCGGACTCCACGGCCAAGGCGCTGACCGCGGCCGAGCTGGAGAAGGTCTCGCTGGCCGAGGGCGACGTCAAGGACCACAAGGTCGCCAAGGCCACTCCCGCCGACGCCATCGAAGGCGACGCCGTCACGGTCGACAAGGCCGCCTGCGACGTGTTCGCCGACGTCCTGATGGGTGCCAAGGCCGGAAAGCCCGCCGCGTCCACGCAGCGGAAGGTGGCCGGCCTGCCGAAGAAGAGCGACGACCCGGAGAAGATGCTCGAGGCGGTGATGGACGTCACGACGACGCTCGCCACGCTCCAGGCATACGACGGCAAGGGCGCCGACGAGGCGCTGGCCGGTCTGCGCACCGCCGCGACCGAGTGCGCCTCCGGCTTCACGCTCACCGCCGCCGGAGCGAAGCAGAAGGTCACCAAGATCGCGGAGGTGCCGGTCAAGGGCGCCGAGGAGGCCGTCGCCTGGACGGTGACGGTCGAGGGTGAGGGCGAGAAGTACGCGATGAAGCTCATCCAGCTCCGCCAGGGCACCACGCTCGCCTCGTTGACCTCGCTCAACCTGAGCGCGGCCGCCGAGGGCGGCGACTTCGAGCTGCCGACCGCCGTCATCGACGCCCAGGCCGCCAAGCTCGCCTGATCCGAAATCAGGCGCCCGCGCGACGCTACGCACCCCGTGCGGGCGCGGTGAACTACGGCAGTGGGACGAGCCGCACCACGGTGACGGTCAGGACCGATCCGGAGACGTAGTAGAGCACGATCGCCCCGGCGACCGTCGCCTCACGGCGATCGTGCTCACCCTTGACGGCGGACGAGCCGTGCCCGTACGGGTCATGCCCCAGCGTGCGCGCCATCTCGTCCCGGAAGGTGTCGCCGTCCCGCATCTTGGCCAGGGTGTCGTCGGCGGGAGGCGCGTAGGAGATCCTGAGGCTCAAGCGACGCTCCGCCTCTCGGCCTCGTCCCGCGCCAGCCGGTCCAGGATCCGCTCGGCCTCCGGGTCGGGTACGGCCTCCAGCATCCAGTGCCGCATCACGGCCTGGATCTCGTGCACCCCGGCCTCGTTGATGGCGCGGTCGAACTCCTCGCGTCTCGCCTCGGGCAGGGCGTCGCGGATGGCCGGGATGCTGTTGGGTACCTCGACCTCGGCGCCGCCGACAAAGGTCTTCAGGGGTTCACTCATGGCTGCTCTCCCCGCTCTCCCCGCATGCGCCACAGGGTACGACGCCGAGTGAGCGCCGTCACACGCGGAGGCCGCGGGGCGCAGTGGCGCGTCGCGCACCCCACGCCGGATCGCGGTGGTGGCGCAGGCGGCGCGACAGCGAAGAGCCCCCCGCTCGCGGATGATCCGCAGGCAGGGGGCTCGGTGTGTGGGCTGCTACTTCTTGCCTTGGGTCTTGCGGGATATCTCGCCGACCAGGGCTTTCGCAGGCGGGGACACTGATCGACTCCGGGTGAAAACTCGCCGTTGGTCGTCGTCGGGGGCCGTTGAGCAACCCCGGACGGCCCAGAGACGGCCCAGCGGCCGCCTCGGAGCCATCTGATCCGTAAGCCTTGGTCGTGCCGCCTGACGCGCAAGCCTGATCGTCGTGGGCTGATCCGGTCGACGCTCACTGGGATCCCTTTGTTGCTGCGGACGCTGGTGTATCCGACAGAGCCAACCGCGGCCTGTGAGGGAGAGCCTCTACCTCCACCGCAGATGGAAATCCTCAACTGAGGTGGAAGCAATCGAAGATTTTCGCTACCTCAGTTGACCTGCTGCCGGGGTGTCGGATAGCGTCCCGCGATGTGACGACACGTCAAGTGCTGTACTTGCAGGGGGGATCCTGAATATGTCCACGTCTTTGAAGCCGGTGACCACTGGCCTGCCCGTCAACCTCCGGGAGATCCGCAAGGGGGTCATGGCGAACGGGGTCATCGACTGTGAGAACTTGCTGGCCATCGTCAATGACCCCCAAGAGGTCGAGGACGCCACCAAGCGCGCACAGAAGGCCGGCCGGCCGATCAGTGAGTACGCCCGCACGCGAGCCGAGATCCAGCGCCTCCTCGGTACTGCCGGCAGTAAGAAGGCCAAGAACGTCGGCGAGTACGCCGACTACATTGCGGCTGGGCTGAAAGGGGACTACGACGACGCTTGGTCGCTGCCACAGATCACCCTGTGGTCGCCGCGCCCACTGGTGATCTCTGAGGACGGCTCGTCGGCCCTGCCGATCAAGGACGGCCTCTTCGCTCTCGACAGCGAGACTCAGGTCACTGCCTGGCACCGGATCAAGATCAACCCGAGTGCCTACGGCCTGGAGGACTTCGACTTCGGCGCGATTCCGTTGTCATTCGAGATCTTCCACGGCATCAGCGTCATGGCCGCCCGGCAGATCTTCCACGACCGCAACCTGAAGGGCGTGCCGGTCGACAAGTCCTTGGCCATGTCCATGGACGGCCGCGACTTCGGCACCACCTTGACCCGCAAGCTGATGGAGTCGCTGAAGGTGCCGAGCGGGGAAACCGCGGTCCCACTTTCCAGCTTGATTCTCACCGGCAAGCGTCAGGTGTCGGACAAGGCCGTGGAGTGGATGACGATGTCGGTCCTGCGGACCCTCGTCGCCACGGCCATGCTCGGTAAGGCCGGTATCCACGCCGCGTCAACCGGCATCGAGTACGAGGACATCCCCGCTGACGAGAGCGGCGACCGCCCGGACAAGGCCGTAGTCCAGCGGGAGGTGATGGAGACGGTTGGCGCGTTCCTCCAGGCGAACGCGACTCTCTTCCATGCCAAGACTGCCGTCACTGCCCCCGCCGTCGTGGCTGGCCTGGGTGCGACCATGAATCGCACCATGTCCTGGAGCGCCGACCCTCTGCCTGAGGGTGTCACCCTGGAGCGTCTGTTGGAGGGCATCGAGTGGGAGCGTGAGGCGAAGTACTGGGGCGGCATTGCTGCCAAGGTGACCGACCGGGGCGCCGTCTCTTGGGCGGGCGGTGCCCGTGACTCCGGCCACAAAGTCTATGACGCGCTGAACCACCCGGAGAGGGATACGGGTAAGCAGATCCGCGGACGGTTCTAGCTTCACTCTCTCGCAAGGCTAGAAATGCCGTCGTCGCGACGACGCGACCATGAGTCCAAATCCCAGGCCACCGCAGACTAACGGCCCCCGACCAGGTGAATCGGTCGGGGGCCGTTCTCATGCGTCCCGTCCTTCAATGCCCGTGGCTCCCCGCTAGGTCCAGGCTGATCGCGGCACGGCAGGGAGACGGGCACTTCTGTCCGTAGTTTTAGCCGGATCGGTCAGCGACGGCCGTACGGGCTGTTACGTGGCTCCAGAGAAGCGACGGCGGGCGGGGGCGGTTGCTGTGGCTGCTGTACGCCGCTGCTGTACAGCAACCAGAGCCAAAGGCAGGGGACTGCTGCATGATCGGGTGACAGCGGGGTTTATGCAGCCAGGGCTGCGGGTGGGGTCTAGCTCCGTACTTCGCGGGTTGCAGCGATAGGTGGATTCCGGCGGCACTGCGCAGTTGTCTGGCGCCGCGGTTATCGGCAACCTTTTCGTTTGCGCTCGCTGTGACGCAGTGCGCGTCGCTGCTATCCCGGCAGGGTGGCGGCCAGCTCGCCCACCAGGGAGACGTCGTGGGAATTGCCGTCCCGGCTGCCCTGGCACCACCACACCGGTGGGCCGGTCACGTCCGTTTCGCCCTGATGCCAGCCGTCGGTGGTCCCTGCGGGGCGAGGGTGCACACCGATCTTGTGTTCCTCACAGATCGGCCAGACCTGCCAGAGCAACTCCATGATGGTCGATTGGGCTGCATCCGCGACCACAGTCAGGACCGTTGTCGCATCGTCCGGCTCTGGCGGGTCGCTCTCCTCCAGGTCGCACGCGTTCACCGAATTGCCGTGCCAACGGCCATCGGGCATCGCCACGTATACCCGCCCCCTGTCGATTCCGTTCGGGGGCAAGGGCTGCCCGGGCGGGTCGACCATCAGTATCAGCGCGTCCTGACCCGGCAGAGTCGCCGTCAGGTCGCGATTGACCACCGCGAGAGCGGCCTCCAGCTTCGGCCACTGGCCGGGCTCGGCCCGCCTGGGCTCCGAAGGCCGATGCCGGTCATGCCCAGGACCGATGCTGGAATACGAGAAGTAGTTCACCGAGGCATCGTTCCAGCCATGCCGTCCTTTACCAGTGGCGGAGAGTGGAATCAGCTCAGTTCTCTGGCCAGCGGGTCCGCAGTCGTGTTGCCGGCCGGTTGGGTCGGGTGGAAGTCGGGTGGACGTTGGGGAATCCACTCGACTTCCACCCTGTCCACCTCGCCTCCTGGCTGCCTGATGGCCGGACACGTCCAAGACCGCTGGTTCGTGACGGTGCCAGGCCCCGACGGCAAGCCGAGCAAGGTGAAGTCGGAGCGCCACGGCTCCGGTGCTCGCTACAGGGCGCGCTACGTCGGTCCGGACGGTACGGAGAAGTCCAGGAGCTTCCCGGACCGACAGAAGCGGCTCGCCGATCAGTGGCTGGCTCATACCGAAGCGGACATGGCGCGGGGACAGTACATCGATCCCCGCGCGGCCCGGACCACCTTCCAGCAGTACGCGGAGGGCTGGGTGTCCACACAAGGGGCGGACCCCAACACGCAAGCCTCGATGGAGTCGCAGCTCCGGCTGCACGCGTTCCCGTACCTCGGCACGCGTCCGCTCGGCTCGTTCCAGCCGGCGCACATCCGCGACTGGGTGCAGCAGCTCCAGGCGAACGGTGTCCGTGGCTCGTACGTCCGGACGATCTACTCCAACGTGCGGGCGGCTCTCAGCGCGGCCGTGGACGACGGGCACCTTCCTCGAAATCCCTGCGCTGCCCGCTCGGTTCGGCCGCCGACCGTTGACACGAAGCGCGTCACGCCTTGGACGACGGAACGGCTCTTCGCTGTGCGCGCGGGCATGCCAGACCGGTATCAGGCGATGGTCGACCTCGGCGGCGGCTGCGGCCTGCGGCAAGGCGAGGTCCTGGGTGTCGCGGTGGACGCGATCGACTTTCGGTCGGACACGTTGCACGTCGTCCAGCAGCTCAAGCTGAGCCGCAGCAAGCCGGTCTTCGCTCCGCCCAAGGGCGGCAAGCTGCGAGATGTGCCGCTTACCGGCCCTGTCGCTGACGCCCTGCGGGCACACATGAAGCAGTTCCCGCCGGTCGAGATCACGTTGCTATGGAAGGTCGCGGGCGGACCGCTGGTGACCAAGCGGCTCATCTTCATGGGACCGCGCGGTGGTCATGTCTGGCGCACCTCGCTGAACGAGGAGGCGTGGAAAACGGCTCTGGCCGGCCGGAGTCATTCCGGTTCCTGCGGCCGGCGCTCAGCACGCCGAGTCACGCGAGAACGGGATGCACGCGATGCGGCACTTCTACGCGTCGGTGCTGCTGGATGCCGGGGAGAACGTCAAGGCGTTGGCCGAGTACCTCGGGCACTCGGACCCCGGCTTGACGTTGCGGGTGTACGGGCACCTGATGCCGTCCAGCCAGGACCGGACGCGTAAGGCAATCGAGCACGCGTACGAAATTGAACCGCACAGAAAGTGAGCCACCGCAGCGATGTAGGCTCAAAAACTAAGCGTGCGGCCTGAAATGAGGCTCAGAAGCTGTGCTTCCATCCGCGGGCGGAATGTTCCATCCATAAACGGATGATGGTGAATGTTCGAAGAGCGAACCAGGCGTGTGGGGCCACGCTAGGATCCCTCCCTGGCAAGGGAACTCCCTTGTCGGGGAGGGTGGTTGCGCCATCCAGGCCATCCAGGCCATGCAGTGATCTATTCATCAAGTGAAATGAGGGCGCCTCGTCCCGCTGCGGCTCGTTACATTTCTACTTTTGAAGTCAAACCCTCTTCTAGCTGCACGTTTGTCTTGGAAGCAGGGCTGTGCGAAAGTCTCACCACATGCGAATGCCGCCCGTGCATGGGCGGCATTCGTTTCCATTTCCGCACTCGGAATCCTAGCCAGGAACCAACCACAGATGGAGGCCTCATGGTCCCACGCACAGGTGTCACCGTCGACATCTGTCCTCGTGACTTGCCGCTCGCGCTCATCGGCACAGCCGGCGGTGCACTCGCACTCTGGGCTGACGCCCCCGCAGAGATCGCCGTCCCCGTGGCACTGCTGATCGTCCTCGAAGTCCGCATCCGCCGCTGGAGCCGACGCGCCTGACGGCCCGTTGAGCACGTGACGGCTCACAGACGGCCCAGCGCACCAAAAAGCCCCCCACCACGCGGAAAACCCGCAGGTGGGGGGCCAGTTCAGCTCTGCTTACTTCTTCTTGCCCTGGTTCTTCACGGCCTCGATGGCGGCCTTCGCCGCGTCCGGGTCCAGGTACGTCCCGCCCGGCTTCAACGGGCGGAAGTTCTCGTCCAGTTCGTAGGCGAGCGGGATGCCCGTCGGGATGTTCAGGCCCGCGATGTCGGCGTCCGAGACGCCGTCGAGGTGCTTGACCAGGGCCCGGAGGCTGTTGCCGTGCGCGGCGATCAGGACGGTCTTGCCGGCAAGGAGGTCCGGGACGATGCCGTCGTACCAGTACGGCAGCATGCGGTCGACGACGTCCTTCAGGCACTCCGTGCGCGGGCGCAGCTCCGGCGGGATCGTCGCGTAGCGCGCGTCGTCGCTCTGGGAGAACTCGGTGCCGTCCTCGAGGGCCGGCGGCGGGGTGTCGTACGAACGGCGCCAGAGCATGAACTGCTCCTCGCCGAACTCGGCGAGGGTCTGCGCCTTGTCCTTGCCCTGGAGGGCACCGTAGTGGCGCTCGTTCAGGCGCCAGGAGCGGTGGACGGGGATCCAGTGGCGGTCCGCGGACTCCAGCGCGAGCTGGGCGGTGCGGATGGCGCGCTTCTGGAGCGAGGTGTGCAGTACATCGGGGAGCAGGCCGGCGTCCTTGAGCAGCTCACCGCCGCGGACCGCCTCCTTCTCGCCCTTCTCGGTGAGGTTGACGTCCACCCATCCGGTGAACAGGTTCTTCGCGTTCCATTCGCTCTCGCCGTGGCGGAGGAGGATCAGCTTGTACGGTGCGTCGGCCATGGGTCCGAGCGTAATCGAACCCGTACGGGCCGCGCGCGCCCGGCCACAGGGCGGACAGCGCCGCGTGGATTGACGCCGGCCGTCAATTGGGTGGCAGCGCCGAATCCAGGATTTGTAATGTTCGGACCGTTGGCGGACCGCTTACCGCCCGCATCCACATCCGTACGTCCTGGGGGAACCCGTATGTCTGTCGCCGGTCTCGGACGGGCCACCCGTGAATCCGTCTCCGGTCTCCCCAGGGAGTTCTGGTGGCTGTGGACCAGCACCCTGGTCAACCGCCTCGGGGCGTTCGTCGCCACCTTCATGGCCCTGTACCTGACCCTGGACCGGGGCTACTCCGCCTCGTACGCCGGTCTGGTCGCCGCCCTGCACGGTCTCGGTGGGGTCGTCTCCTCGCTGGTGGCCGGCGTGATGACGGATCGTTTCGGGCGGCGGCCCACGATGCTCGTCGCGCAGCTGTCGACCGCCGTCTCGGTGGCCGTGCTCGGCTTCATGGTCCATCCGGTGGCGATCGCGGCCGTCGCCTTCTTCGTCGGCATGGCCAGCAGCGCCTCACGCCCCGCGGTCCAGGCGATGATCGCCGACATCGTCCCGGCGAAGGACCGGGTGCGGGCCTTCTCGCTCAACTACTGGGCGATCAACCTGGGGTTCGCGGTCTCGTCCGCCGGGGCCGGGTTCGTCGCCGAGTACAGCTACCTCGCCGGTTTCGTAGGCGAGGCGGTGATGACGCTGGGCTGCGCGGTCGTCGTCTTCATGAAGGTGCCGGAGTCCCGGCCGCAGAAGGCCGCGGCCACGGCCACGGACGCGCACGCCGCCGGCGACGGCATCCGGCTCGGCACGGTGCTGCGGGACGGACGGTTCATGGGCGTCGTCGGGCTGTCGTTCGTGATCGCTCTGATCTTCCAGCAGGGGTACGTGGGGCTGCCGGTGGCCATGGGGGCCGACGGGTTCAGCAGCTCCGACTTCGGTTCGGCGGTCGCCGTCAACGGCGTGCTCATCGTGGTGCTCCAGATCCCGGTCACCCGGTTCATCCAGAGCCGCGACCCGCGCCAGCTGCTCATCGTGTCGTCGCTGCTCGCCGGGTACGGGTTCGGGCTGACGGCCTTCGCCGGTTCGGTGGCGGTCTACGCGCTGACCATCTGCGTCTGGACGCTCGCCGAGATCGTCAACGCGCCCGTGCAGAACGGTCTGGTCGTCCAGCTCTCTCCTGCTCACGGCCGGGGCCGCTACCAGGGCATGTACGCCCTGTCCTGGTCGGCCGCGGCGCTCGTGGCCCCGCTGATGTCCGGTGTGGTGATCGACCACTTCGGGGCCGGGTGGCTGTGGGGGACGTGCGCGGTGCTGGGCACCGCGGCGGCGTTCGGCTACTGGCTGCTCATGCGGAACCTGCCGCAGGGCGGCGCGGCTTCGGCGCCGGCCCCCGCGGTCGTGAGCGGACAGGTCGTAGCGGCGGAAGCGGCCGGAGCGGGCTCGGTCCCGGGTGCCGGTGGCGGTGCCGAGCCTGTCGTGGAGCGGACGGCCTGACCCGGGTACGGGCACGGGGCGGCCCCGTGCGGACGATGCCGGTCCGTGCGGGGCACCCTCTGCCGCTGTGCGCGCCCGTCAGCCGGAGCAGCCGCCGCACTGGCACGGCGCGCCGGACTGGCAGCCGCACCCGCAGCCCGATCCGCAGCCGCAGGCGCCGACGACGACCCGGTGCGCCACGTCGGCGGGTGTCTCCTGCTGTGGTTCGGTCGTGGGGGAATCGGCCATGGTTCCTCCTCAAGGTGTACGACAGGGCCGTACGCCCGCCCGGGGCCCACGACCGGGGCGTACGGAAAGGTCGTGCCGCCCCACCCCATTGCATGCCCAGCCGGGCGGGCGCGTCAACGGCGCACACGCGCAGGAACGCATGTGCGAGTCCCTGGCCGCCCTTCCCCGCGTCCTCGGCCGGTTACGCGCCCTCGACCGGCGTCGGCTGCTGGATCTCGTCCGCGTGCTCGCCCGTCACCAGGTAGACGACGCGCTTGGCCACCGACACCGCGTGGTCGGCGAACCGCTCGTAGTAGCGGCCGAGCAGCGTCACGTCGACGGCCGTCTCGATGCCGTGCTTCCAGCGGTCGTCCATCAGGTGCTGGAACAGCGTGCGGTGCAGCAGGTCCATCTCGTCGTCGTCCTGCTCCAGCTGGAGCGCCAGGTCGACGTCCTTGGTGATGATCACCTCGGCGGCCTTGGCCATCAGGCGCTGCGCGAGCTGGCCCATCTCCAGGATGGTGGCGTGCAGGTCGTCCGGGACCGCCTTCTGCGGGAAGCGCAGCCGGGCCAGCTTGGCGACGTGCTGGGCGAGGTCGCCCGAGCGCTCCAGGTCGGCGCTCATCCGCAGCGACGTGACCACGATCCGCAGGTCGGTCGCCACCGGCTGCTGGCGGGCCAGCAGCGCGATGGCCCGGGCCTCCAGGTCGTGCTGGAGGTCGTCGACCTTCTGGTCCGCGGCGATCACGGTCTCCGCGAGCTTGAGGTCGGCGTCGAGCATGGACGTCGTCGCCCGGCCGATCGCCGATCCGACGAGCCGGGCCATCTCGACCAGCCCTTCGCCGATCGAGTCGAGTTCCTCGTGGTACGCGTCACGCATGGGAAGTCCCTCTCCAGTCCTAAACCGAGGCCGGGGCCAGCTCTGAACCCCACGGTGCCACCGTGACGGCCGTACGCGTCGGGTTCCGACCGGCCAAGTGAACCGGTGCTTGCCCCTCGGTGAACTCTGGGCGACGAGTGTTCGGATAGGCACTCGGACGGCTGGGAGAGTGTCGGTGGAGCCGCATAACCTGGAGCCATGGACGTGAACGCGGCGGTCGCCGCAGCTGCAGCGATCGCCGGGGTGTGTACCGGCGTGATCGCGATGCTGGCGTTCCGCTGGAGCGAGCGCGACCAGAAGAAACCCACGCGTACGTCCCTGCGGCCCGACAGCGGTGCCCCTCTGCCCCCCGGCGTCGACACGGTCCTGTCCGTGCTCAGCTCCTCCGCTGTCGTGCTCGACGAGAGCGACAGCGTCGTCAAGGCCAGCTCCGCCGCGTACGCGCTGGGGCTGGTCAGGGGAGGGCGCCTGGCTGTCGAGCCGATGCTGAACATGGCCAGGGACACCCGCCGTGACGGGGAGATACGACAGGTCGAGCTGGACCTTCCCCGGCGCGGTACGGGCCGTGGCGAGGCCCTCGCGGTCTCCGCCCGGGTCGCCCCGCTTGGCTCCCGGCTGGTGCTGCTGCTGGTCGAGGACCTCACCGAGGCCCGTCGCATCGAAGCGGTCCGGCGCGACTTCGTCGCCAACGTCAGCCATGAGCTCAAGACCCCGACCGGTGCGCTGTCCCTGCTCTCGGAGGCCGTCATGGACGCCTCCGACGATCCGGAGGCGGTGGAGCGGTTCGCCGGCCGGATGCAGATAGAGGCGACCCGGCTCACCAACCTCGTACAGGAGCTCATTGACCTCTCCCGGGTGCAGAACGACGACCCGCTGGAGGACGCCGAGCCGGTCCGGGTGGACGAGCTGGTCGCCGAGGCCATCGACCGCTGCCGGCAGCAGGCCGGCTCCAAGCAGATCACCATGGCCTCGGGCGGCACCGCCGAGCTCCGCATATGGGGCAACCGCGGCCAGCTCGCCGCCGCGCTCGGCAACCTCGTCGAGAACGCCGTCAACTACAGCCCCGCCCGCACCCGCGTCGGCATCGCCGTCCGCCGGGTGGTCGTACCCGGCGGGGACGAGATCGAGATCGCCGTGACCGACCAGGGCTTCGGCATCTCGGAGAAGGACCGGGAACGGGTCTTCGAACGCTTCTACCGCGTCGACCCGGCCCGCTCGCGCGCCACCGGTGGCACCGGCCTCGGCCTCGCCATCGTCAAGCATGTGGCCGCCTCGCACGGCGGGGAGGTCACCGTCTGGAGCTCCGAGGGCCAGGGCTCCACCTTCACCCTGCGGCTGCCCGAAGCGGGCTCCGTAAGGGCCCGGGACCGCACATCGGGCGGTCCCCTCATCGTCAACGGCGACGAGGCGTCCCACCCGGGCGCCGCACCCGACACTTTTGATTCGTTCCCTGCCCCGGAGGCTCTTCCGTGACCCGAGTGCTTGTCGTCGAGGATGAGGAATCCTTCAGCGACGTCCTGTCCTACATGCTCCGCAAGGAAGGCTTCGAGGTCGCCATCGCGGCCACCGGCCCCGACGGCCTGGACGAGTTCGAGCGCAACGGCGCCGACCTCGTGCTCCTCGACCTGATGCTGCCCGGCCTGCCCGGCACGGAGGTCTGCCGGCAGCTGCGCAGCAAGTCCAATGTCCCCGTGATCATGGTCACCGCCAAGGACAGCGAGATCGACAAGGTCGTCGGCCTGGAAATAGGGGCCGACGACTATGTGACCAAGCCCTTCTCCTCGCGCGAGCTCGTCGCCCGCATCCGCGCGGTGCTGCGCCGCCGCGGGGAGCCGGAGGAGGTCACTCCGGCCGCGCTGGAGGCCGGCCCCGTGCGGATGGACGTGGACCGGCACGTCGTCACGGTCTCCGGCGGCAAGGTCGACCTGCCGCTGAAGGAGTTCGACCTGCTGGAGATGCTGCTGCGCAACGCCGGCCGGGTGCTGACCCGGATGCAGCTGATCGACCGGGTCTGGGGCGCGGACTACGTGGGCGACACCAAGACCCTCGACGTCCACGTGAAGCGGCTGCGCGCCAAGATCGAGCCGGACCCGGGCGCCCCGCGGTTCCTCGTGACGGTGCGGGGTCTCGGGTACAAGTTCGAGCCGTAAACCGGCCCGCCGCCCCGGCACCGGGGCGATACGACAAGCAGGTGTGGCTGAGGCGCCTCCCGGACCGGGAGGCGCCTCAGCCACACCTGCTTGTCGTGCGGGGTGCGGTCAGCCCGGCTGCTGGGAGTCGGACGCCGCGTCGCTCGGGGTGGTGGTGTCGCCTTCCGAGGCCGGGGCCGAGGGGCTGCCGGACGAGGCGCCCGGGGTCTCGGACGCGGAACCGGTCGGCGTCGCCTCGGGCGAGTTCTCCGGCTTCTTCGGGGTCTCCGGCAGCGCGCTGGGGCCGAAGCCCTTGAAGTAGCCGGTGGCGGGCACGACGGAGGCGCCGAGCGGGATGTCGCCGGTCCGGCTGAACTTGAAGACCAGCGGCTGCACGTTGCCGTTCTGCGTGGCCTCGCGGCCGCTCTCGATCACGGCGGAGGCGTTGCCCTTGCCGCCGAGGATCACCCGGCCGCCGGCCGGTACGACGACCGGTCCCGAACCCTTGGCGGCGTGCAGCTCCACGGAGCCGCTGCCACCCGTCAGGGTGATGGCGTCCAGCGTCTCCGGCTCGGTGCCGTTGTTGAACACCGTGGCGGTGACCGCGGCCGGGCCTTCGGCGCCGTGCTCCGGCTGGGTGACCACGTTGGCGTTCTGGATCTTGATGTCGCCGGACGACGTGGCGGCGTTGTCAGGCCTGACTTCGAGCGTCTGCGCGTTCTTGCCGGCTCCGCATGCGGAGAGCGCGGCGATCGAGAACACGATGGCAGTGGCGGCGAGGGCGCCGTGTCGAAGGCTGCGGCTCACGGCGGCGGCAACTCCTTGAACGAGCGGACTTACGGACGGGGTCGGGCGAGCGGTGTAAAGCCGCCCTAAGGGTGTGTCAGCGGCCAGGTTACCGAGCCGCAGTCCCCGCCCCGCACCCGACCCGCCCCTGACGGCCCGGGGGATCCGGCACGACGGCTCGGATGATCGCGGGCCGGTGATCGCGGGCCGGCGTGCGCGAGATCATTCGCACGCCGTTCACATAACGCGCTTGATCAATTCCGCCACATGTTCCGCCACATGTTCCGCCACATGTTCCGCCACGCGTTCCGCCGGATGTTCCCCCCCCGCGCTTGTCCCTGTTCAGCCGCTGCTCAAGGGGCTGTGGCGCATTCATTGCACATAATCCTCACGGCGTCCGGCGTTGATCAATTTCATTGGCCACCAGTACTGCCGTCGGCACTAACCGTCGTACGGGTGATCGATCTCCGAACGGAGTGCGGAATCTTCATCTCCCGGAACCCGGCAAAACGGGACGTCTCGTCACTTCCGAGTGGGTTCCGGTAGGTGTAACGTCCGCGTTTCTCCTCGCCCGCACAGCGGCTCCGACCTGCGAATACCGTCCTCCGCGAGCCCTCCGCAGCACGTCCGTGTTGCAGTTGTCAAGCCCCGAGATATGCCCTGACCTGCGAAAACGCCATTCAGGAGAAGCTGTTCTCGTGTTACTCTTGATAGCCACGGAAGGGGTACCTGTCACATGACGTTCAAGGTTGGCGACACCGTGGTCTATCCCCATCACGGGGCCGCGCTGATCGAGGCTATCGAAACTCGCCAGATCAAAGGCGTGGACAAGACCTACTTGGTGCTCAAGGTCGCTCAGGGCGACTTGACGGTGCGTGTACCGGCGGACAATGCGGAGTTCGTAGGTGTGCGCGACGTGGTCGGGCAGGAAGGGCTGGACCGGGTCTTCGAGGTGCTGCGCGCGCCGTATGCCGAGGAGCCGACGAACTGGTCCCGACGCTACAAGGCAAATCTCGAGAAGCTCGCATCCGGTGATGTCATCAAGGTCGCGGAAGTCGTTCGTGACCTGTGGCGTCGTGAGCGCGAGCGTGGACTCTCCGCAGGTGAGAAGCGCATGCTCGCCAAGGCTCGCCAGATCCTGGTGAGTGAGCTCGCTCTCGCGGAGAACACGAACGAGGACAAGGCCGAGGCTCTTCTTGACGAGGTCCTCGCGTCCTGAACCGGATCGCACCGGTCGTAAATAATGTGCCGCGGTGCCCGCTGACCAGCCGTTTTCACGGTGTGTCGTCGGGCGCTGCGGCATGTCCGTGCTGTGGCACGGTGACGCCCCGGCGGCGCACCCGGTCGGGCCGACGCCTGCGGGCGGCGTGGCCGTGGCCTGATGAAACCGGATGTTCTCCCCGATGCGCCGATGCGTTGGCCTCGTCGACGATCCCCCGGTACTTTGCTCGCGATCTTGTGAGGTCGACGTGTGACGCCGATCCCGAGCGGCCGGGGTGGTACCCGTCTCGCCCGGGGTCACGGAAAGGGTCCCGGTCGAGTCATGGCGTAGCGCCCGGCTCGCTTGAGCCCATACCCACGTCGGCCGTGGAGACAAACATGCCGATGCTTCGGAGTGCAACCGATGTCTGATCAATCGCGTCCCTACCGCACCGCCGCCGTGATTCCCGCGGCCGGCCGCGGCGTTCGGCTCGGCCCGGGCGCCCCCAAGGCGCTCCGCGCGCTGGGCGGGACGCCCATGCTCATCCACGCCGTACGGGCCATGGCGGCCTCCCGCCATGTGTCCCTGGTCGTGGTCGTCGCGCCGCCGGACGGCGCGCCCGAGGTGAGGCATCTGCTCGACGAGCACGCCCTGCCCGAGCGCACCGACTTCCTGGTGGTGCCCGGCGGCGGGACCCGGCAGGAGTCGGTGCGGCTCGGACTCGACGCGCTGCCCGAGGACGTCGCCGTCGTCCTCGTCCACGACGCGGCCCGCCCGCTCGTGCCCGTCGACACGGTCGACGCGGTGATCGAGGCCGTACGGGACGGGGCGCCCGCCGTCGTTCCCGCGCTGCCGCTCGCCGACACCGTCAAGGAGGTCGAGCCGGGTGCGCCGGGGGAGCCCGAGCCGGTGCTCTCCACCCCGGTGCGGGCCCGGCTCCGCGCGGTGCAGACCCCGCAGGGCTTCGACCGCGACACGCTGATGCGGGCCCACGAGGAGGTCGCCCTCAGCGGCGAGGGCGCGACCGACGACGCGGGGATGGTCGAGCGGCTCGGGGCGCCCGTCGTGGTCGTCCCCGGCCACGAGGAAGCGTTCAAGGTGACCCGGCCGCTGGATCTGGTCCTGGCCGAGGCGGTTCTCGCACGCAGGAGGGCGAACGATGGCTTCTGAGGTTTCCGGCACCGCACCCGTGATCCCGCTCGTGGGGATCGGCACCGACATCCACGCCTTCGAGGAGGGCCGCGAACTATGGTGCGCGGGCCTGCTGTGGGAGGGCGAGGGCCCGGGCCTCGCCGGCCACTCCGACGCCGACGTCGTCGCGCACGCCGCCTGCAACGCGCTCTTCTCGGCCGCCGGTCTCGGCGACCTCGGGCAGCACTTCGGCACCGGCCGCCCCGAGTGGTCCGGCGCCGCGGGCGTCACGCTGCTGACCGAGGCGGCCAGGATCGTCCGGTCCGAGGGCTTCGAGATCGGCAACGTGGCCGTCCAGGTCGTCGGCGTACGCCCGAAGATCGGAAAGCGGCGCGACGAGGCGCAGAAGGTGCTGTCCGCCGCCGTGGGCGCACCCGTCTCGCTCTCGGCCGCCACCTCCGACGGGCTCGGCTTCACCGGCCGGGGCGAGGGCATCGCCGGCATCGCGACGGCCCTGGTCTACCGCACCGGCTGAGCCGCCCGACGTTGCTCCGGGGGCCTGACCTGGACGTCCCCGGAGCCCGCAGCCTTGTTGCACATGACTTGCACGTACGCTGGTGCGGCAATGACGCGACGGGCAAGGGACGGTGAAGCTCCGGGATGAGCACGACGACGATCGCTCCGGTACGGGCCGAGGCCGGCGGGTACGTCGTGCGCACCGCCGGGCCGCAGGACATCGGCGGCGCGCGCGCCGTCATGCTCGACACCGTCTACCGCGACCTGCGCTCCGGTTACGTACCGCGCTGGCACGCCGACATCATCGACCCCGAGGCCGCCTATCTGCGCCCCGCGCGCTGCACCCTGCTGGTGGCCGAGCGCGACGGCGAGATCGTCGCGACGGGCGCCGTGCGGGACCGGGGCCCGCAGGCGCCGCCGAATCCGCAGTGGGTCGCCGACCGCTTCCCGTCCGGCACCACCGCCCAGCTCTGCCGCGTCTACGTCGCGCCTGAGCATCGCAGGCACGGCCTCGCGCGCCGGATGGTGCGCGAGCTCCGGGACTTCGTCGCGCGGGCCGGCGGGTACGAGGCGGTCTACCTGCATACCGATCCCGCCGTGCCGGGTGCCGAGCCGTTCTGGCGGTCGCTGGCGCGGGAGGTGTGCGACGAGCGCGCACTGCCGGGCGGCGGCCAGGGCATCGTCCACTTCGAGCTGCCGCTGCCTCCGGAAGCGCCGCAGCCCCTCCCTTTCAAATGACAATCATTTTCATATAAGGTCGTTGCCATGTCCACGCCCCGACGCCGTCGCTCCGCGCTGCCGCTGACCTTGTCCGCGACCGCCCTCCTCGTCCCGCTGGCCACCGCCTGCTCCGGCAGCGCGTCCGACGGTGCCGCGGCCGGCGGGCAACGCCTCCGGGTCGTCATGGCCTTCCCGCCCGCCCAGGCCATGTCCCCCTACGGGGACGACGCCGTCACTCTCAGCCGCCTCGCGGTCATCGAGGGCCTCACCGCCCTCGGCCGCGACGGCACGGCGAAGCCCGCACTCGCCGCCTCCTGGAAGCGCGACAGCGCGAAGGAATGGACCTTCACCCTGCGCGAGGCCACCTTCCACGACGGCACGAAGGTCGATCCGGCCGCCGTCGTCCGCTCACTGACCGCAGCCGGGAAGGCGTCGCCGAAGCCCCGCGTCCTGTCCGACACCGGCCTCACCGCCACGGCCCGGGGCGCCGACACCGTACGGATCGTCACCGACGAGGCCGACCCGCTGCTGCCCCAGCGCCTCGCCAACCCCTCCCTGACGATCCTGTCCGCCGCCGCCTACACCGGCGGCAAGGCCGACCCGGCCGGACACGCCACCGGCCCCTTCGCCCTCGCCGCCGTCAAGGGCGCCGTCAGCGCCACCCTGGAACGCAACGACACCTACTGGGGTGCCAAGGCCAAGGCCCCCGGCGTCGACGTCACCTTCGTCGCCGACGGCACCGCCCGCGCCAACGCCCTGCGCACCGAGGCCGTCGACGTCGCCGAGTACGTACCGATCTCCCAGGCCTCCCTCCTCGGCGACGGGCTCGTCCACGAGTTCCCTTCCGCCCGCACCAACGGCCTCTCCCTCAACACCGGACGCGGCGTCTTCGCCGACCCCGCGATGCGCGCGGCGGCCCGCGAGGCCATCGACTCCCAGGCCCTCGTCAAGGCCGTCTACGAAGGCCGCGCCGACACCGCGCAGGGCCTCCTCGGCCCCGGCGTCCCCTGGGCCGCCGACGCCCGCACCAGCCCCGTCGGCCGGACGAAGGCCGCCGGCGAGGCACAGGTCGCGAAGACGAAGGAGATCGTCCTCGCCACCTACACCAACCGGCCCGAACTCCCCGAGGTCGCCACCGTCGTCCAGCAGCAGCTCAGCAAGCGCGGCTTCACCGTCAAGCAGGTCGTCCGCGACTACGCCCAACTGGAGGCCGACGCCCTCGCCGGGAAGTACGACGCCTTCATCCAGGCCCGCAACACCCTCCTGGACACCGCCGACCCGGTCTCCTACCTCGCCTCCGACTTCACCTGCGACGGCACCTTCAACATCTCCCAGCTCTGCGACAAGCGCGTCGACGCCGACGTGGACAAGGCCGCCGCCACCACCGGGACCGATGCCCGCCACGCCGCCGCCGCGCGTGCCGAGGCCGACGTCCTCGGCACCGACGCCCTCGTACCGCTGCTCCACGAACGCTTCGTCCAGGGCTACGACGACAGCCGCGTCCAGGGCGTCTCCCTCGACCCCCTGGAACGCACCCTCATCACCGCGGACACCCGCCTCGGATGACCCGGTGAAACACCTGGCCGGCCGCCTCACCGCACTCCTCGCGGTCGTCGCCGTCATCGGACTGCTGCCCCGCCTGACCCGCACCGACCCCGCCCTCACGATCCTGCACGCCCGTTACGCCGACCGGCCGCCCACGCCCGAGACCCTCGACGCCATCCGCGCCGAGACCGGGCTGGACGGCGGCCCCCTCCAACTGCTCGGCGACTGGCTGGCCGGACTCCCGCGCGGCGACCTCGGCACCTCCTGGGTCTCCGGACAGCCCGTCGCCCCGGACGCGATACCCGCCCTCGGGGTCTCCCTCACCCTCATGGGCGCCTCGCTCCTGGTCGCCCTCCTGACCGCCGCGGCCCTCGCCGCCCGCACCCTGCGCCGCGGGGCACGCCACCGGAACGTCACCGCCGGAGCCGGCACCGGCGCCGCCGTCCTCGCCGCCCTCCCCGAATTCCTCATCGCCGCCGTCCTCGCCGCCGTCGTCGCCGTGCGGCTGGACTGGCTCCCCGCCATCGGCTGGGGCACCCCCGAACAAACCGTGCTGCCCGCCCTCGCCATGGGCATCCCCGCCGGCGCCCTCCTCGGCCGGCTCCTGGACGACGCGCTGCCCGCCGCCTTCGCCGAACCCTGGGCCCGCGCCGCCACCGCAGCCGGCCTGCCCGGACACCGCATCGCCCGCCACGCCCTGCGCCGCACCCTGCCCGGCCTGCTGCCCCAGCTCGGCCTGGTCGTCGTCGGACTCACCGGCGG
>NZ_JAELVH010000115.1 GCF_019399235.1 Streptomyces poriferorum
CACCGAGGAGTGCCGCTCGCGCGGTATCCCGTTCGCCGCGGACTTCTCGCAGCAGATCGCGCGGATGGGCGGCGACGAGATCCGCATCCTGCTCGACGGCGCCACGTACCTCTTCTCCAACGAGTACGAGAAGGGGCTCATCGAGTCCAAGACCGGCTGGACCGACGCCGAGATCCTCGCCAGGGTCGGCCACCGGGTCACCACCCTCGGTGCCCAGGGCGTGCGGATCGAGCGCGTCGGCGAGGAGCCGATCGAGGTCGGCTGCCCGGAGGAGAACGTCAAGGCCGACCCGACCGGGGTCGGCGACGCGTTCCGCGCCGGATTCCTCTCCGGTCTCGCCTGGGGCGTCGGCCTGGAGCGCGCCGCCCAGGTCGGCTGCATGCTCGCCACCCTGGTCATCGAGACGGTCGGCACCCAGGAGTACACCCTGCACCGCAACCACTTCATGGACCGCTTCACCAAGGCGTACGGACACGAGGCCGCGGCCGAGGTGCGCACGCACCTCGCCTGAGCNTCTCCGATCACCTTTGCGAGCTCGATCACCGGAATCGGGCAGCGCCTCCCGAGCGCGTCGACGACCAGCGAGGCCGCCGGGGCGGGGGACGGGACGGTCGCGGCGGGGGCGCCCAGCTTCTCCCGTACGCCGGCCACCGCCGGGGGCAACGCCTCCAGGAAGCGGTCGACGTCCTCCTCGGACGTGCCCGCCGGCAGCGACACCCGGACATTGCCCTCCGAGAGCACCCCCATCGCCCTGAGCACATGGCTCGGCGTCAGCGTGCTGCTCGTGCAGGACGAACCGGACGATACGGAGAAGCCGGACCGGTCCAGCTCGTGGAGCAGTGTCTCCCCGTCGACATAGAGACAGGAGAAGGTGACCAGATGCGGCAGCCGCCGCACCGGATCACCCACCACCTCCACATCGGGCACCAGGGCCGGGACCCGGGCCCGGATCCGGTCGACCAGCGCCCGCAGCCGCACCGACTCCGCGGCCGCATCCACCAGCAGCGGCACGCCCGCGGCCCGGCAGGCCTCGGCCACCTCGGCCACCGGCTGCTCGGTGCCCACCTCGTGGTTGGCGGACTGCAGGCAGGCCAGCGCGGTGTCCTCGCGCAGCACGCTCGCGTACGCCTGCGCACGCACCGCGCCCGTCACGTCCACCGGCACCTCGGTGACCGATCCGCCGCCGCTCTCGTGAGTGGCGGCCGAATGGAGCACCGACGAATGTTCGACGGCCGACACCACCAGATGGCGGCCGACACGCCGACGTCCCGCGAGGGCTCCGGAAATTCCGGAATGGACCGCGCGCGTGCCCGAAGAGGTGAACGTCAGCTCGTCGGGGCGGCAGCCGACGGCTTCCGCGGCCGCCTCCCTGGCGGCGTCCAGCAGCAGCCGGGCGCGCCGCCCCTCGCGGTGCAGGCGGGCCGGGTCGGCCCAGCCCTCGTCCAGTGCGGCAAGCAGCGCCTGACGGGCGACGGGGTGGAGGGGGGCGGCGGACGCGGCGTCGAAGTAGGGCACCCGGCCACGCTAGCCGGGTCCCGGCCGCCACCCGGGACCCGGCTGCCCCGACGACGGGGAGAGGGGGCGTCAGATGGCGGCCGGAGGCCCGGATTCCACCCCTTCGGGGAGTCGGGCGGCGCGTTGGGCACCCTCCCCGCGCGACCCCAAATAGCGTCCAGTAGGGTTTGGTCCGCATAAACATCCAAACCCCTGCCCGCGTCAGGGCCGGCGACCGACCAGCGAGACGGGCGCGCCGACCGTGCGGGCGAGACTCTCGGGAAGGCGCTACGTGAGTCCCAACGGCTCCGACCGCTTGTCGCGGCGCCCGATGCGGCGGAAGCTGCCGCAGGTGCTGACTGCGGGCCTGGTCCTGGCGACGGCCTCCGGTTGTTCATACAACTGGGAGGATTTCCCCCGCCTCGGTATGCCCACCCCGGTAACGGAAGAGGCTCCTCGGATCCTTTCCCTCTGGCAGGGCTCGTGGGCGGCAGCGCTCGCCACGGGTGTCCTTGTCTGGGGACTGATCATCTGGAGCGTCATCTTCCACCGGCGTAGCCGGACCAAGGTGGAGGTACCTCCGCAGACCAGGTACAACATGCCCATCGAGGCGCTGTACACCGTGGTCCCTCTGATCATCGTCTCGGTGTTGTTCTACTTCACCGCCCGGGATGAATCGAAGCTCCTCGAGCTCTCCCCGAAGCCCGCCCACACCGTCAACGTGGTCGGCTTCCAGTGGAGCTGGGGCTTCAACTACATCGAGAACGTGGACGGCGAGGCCGCCACTGGCAACGAGGTCCCCAAGGAGCTCGACGCCATCCCGGACAGGTTCCGCAAGGACTTCCCCAAGGGTGCGGACGGCGTCTACGACGTCGGCGTTCCGGGGACCAGGAACCCGCAGACCGGCAACCCCGGCCCCACCCTGTGGCTGCCCAAGGGTGAGAAGGTCCGCTTCATCCTGACTTCGCGTGACGTCATCCACTCCTTCTGGGTGGTGCCGTTCCTCATGAAGCAGGACGTCATTCCGGGCCACACCAACGCCTTCGAGGTGACTCCCAACCAGGAGGGCACCTTCATGGGCAAGTGCGCCGAGCTCTGCGGCGCCGACCACTCCCGGATGCTCTTCAACGTCAAGGTCGTCTCCCCGGAGCGCTATCAGGCGCACCTCAAGGAGCTCGCGAAGAAGGGCCAGACGGGCTACGTGCCGGCCGGTATCGAGCAGACCGACCCGGCCAGGAATGCGGAGACGAACAAACTGTGAGCATCCTCAATGAACCTCAGGGTGCCGCGGCAGCAGACGACTCGTACGAGGACGAGCTGCCGGTCCGGCGCAAGCAGCCGGGAAACGTCGTCATCAAGTGGCTGACCACCACTGACCACAAGACGATCGGCACGATGTACCTGGTCACGTCATTCGCGTTCTTCTGCATCGGCGGACTGATGGCGCTCTTCATGCGCGCCGAGCTGGCCCGTCCGGGCACGCAGATCATGTCGAACGAGCAGTTCAACCAGGCGTTCACGATGCACGGCACGATCATGCTGCTGATGTTCGCGACGCCGCTGTTCGCCGGATTCGCGAACTGGATCATGCCGCTGCAGATCGGCGCGCCCGACGTGGCGTTCCCGCGGCTGAACATGTTCGCGTACTGGCTCTACCTCTTCGGCTCGATCCTCGCGGTGGCCGGCTTCCTCACCCCTCAGGGTGCGGCCGACTTCGGCTGGTTCGCCTACTCCCCGCTGTCGGACGCGGTCCGTTCGCCGGGTGTCGGCGCCGACATGTGGATCATGGGTCTGGCCTTCTCCGGCTTCGGCACGATCCTCGGTTCGGTCAACTTCATCACCACGATCATCTGCATGCGCGCGCCCGGCATGACGATGTTCCGCATGCCGATCTTCGTCTGGAACGTCCTGCTGACCGGTGTGCTGGTCCTGCTGGCCTTCCCGGTGCTGGCGGCGGCGCTCTTCGCGCTGGAGGCGGACCGTAAATTCGGTGCGCATATCTTCGACGCGTCCAACGGCGGCGCATTGCTCTGGCAACACCTCTTCTGGTTCTTCGGGCATCCAGAGGTGTACATCATCGCTTTGCCCTTCTTCGGGATCATTTCAGAAGTGATCCCGGTGTTCAGCCGCAAGCCGATGTTCGGTTACATCGGCCTCGTGGCCGCGACGATCTCCATCGCCGGCCTCTCCGTGACCGTGTGGGCGCACCACATGTACGTCACCGGAGGCGTGCTCCTCCCGTTCTTCTCCTTCATGACGTTCCTCATCGCGGTGCCCACCGGGGTGAAGTTCTTCAACTGGATCGGCACGATGTGGAAGGGCTCGCTGTCCTTCGAGACACCGATGCTCTGGGCGATCGGCTTCCTGATCACCTTCACCTTCGGTGGTCTGACCGGCGTCATCCTGGCCTCGCCGCCGATGGACTTCCACGTCTCGGACTCGTACTTCGTGGTCGCGCACTTCCACTACGTCGTCTTCGGCACCGTGGTGTTCGCGATGTTCTCCGGATTCCACTTCTGGTGGCCGAAGTTCACCGGCAAGATGCTGGACGAGCGGCTCGGGAAGATCACCTTCTGGACGCTGTTCATCGGCTTCCACGGCACGTTCCTGGTGCAGCACTGGCTGGGTGCGGAGGGTATGCCGCGTCGTTACGCGGACTACCTGGCCGCGGACGGTTTCACCGCGCTGAACACGATCTCGACGATCTCCTCGTTCCTGCTCGGTCTGTCGATCCTGCCGTTCTTCTACAACGTGTGGAAGACCGCCAAGTACGGCAAGAAGATCGAGGTCGACGACCCGTGGGGCTACGGCCGTTCGCTGGAGTGGGCGACCTCCTGCCCGCCGCCGCGGCACAACTTCCTCACGCTGCCCCGGATCCGTTCCGAATCCCCGGCGTTCGACCTGCACCACCCGGAGATCGCGGCGCTCGAGCAGCTCGAGCACCACTCCGAGGGTGACAAGGCCCTCGCCGGCGGCAAGGAGGCGGGCAAGTGAAGGTCCAGGGCAAGATGTTCCTCGGTCTGGCGCTGTTCATCCTCGTCATGGCCATCACCTACGGCGTGTGGTCCAAGGAGCCGGTCGGCACCACCGCCCTCGTCCTGGCCTTCGGGCTGAGCGTCATGATCGGCTTCTACCTGGCCTTCACGGCCCGGCGGGTCGACGCACTGGCGCAGGACAACAAGGAAGCCGATGTGGCGGACGAGGCCGGCGACGTGGGGTTCTTCTCCCCGCACAGCTGGCAGCCGCTCTCACTGGCGGTCGGCGGCGCTCTCGCCTTCATGGGAGTCGTCTTCGGCTGGTGGCTGCTCTACTTCTCGGCCCCGATGCTCCTGATCGGTCTGTTCGGCTGGGTCTTCGAGTACTACCGCGGTGAGAACCGCACCCAGTGACACCGCTCCACCCGTGACACCGCTCCACCTGACGGGGGGCCCGCACTTCCACGAGAAGTGCGGGCCCCCCGTTTGCAGTCACCCGGCGCGCTGAAACGGATGAATCTTCTTAGCGTGGGTTCATGAACCACACGCCGCGTATCCGTCCCGTCATCAGCTGCGCTCTGCTGGCCGCGACCCTGGTCGCAGGGGCGGCAGCCTGTGGGGAGTCCGACGACCATCCGCTCTCGGCGCAGCCGTACGACGCGGCGGACGAGATCTCGTCCAACACCCCCGACGGCGGCGAGAAGGTCGATCCGGACAAGCCCCTCGAATTCAGCGTCGACAGTGACGACGGCCGCATCACCGATGTGACGGCCGTGGACGCCGAAGGACGCCATCTGGCGGGCGAACTCGAAGCCGACGGACACCGCTGGCACTCCACGGCCCCGCTCGCCGCGGGGACCCGCTACACCGTCAAGGTCAGGATGGAGGACGACGACGGCGCCCCAGGCAGCCGTACGCTCTCCTTCGAGACCGCGGCGGCCCAGAAGTTCCTGAAGGTCACCTTCGGCCCGCAGGCGGGCACCTACGGCGTCGGACAGCCCGTCACAGCGGTACTCAGTGCCCCGGTCGCGGACAAATCCGCCCGCGCCACCGTCGAGCGCGCCCTGAAGGTGCGCTCCACGCCCGCCGTGACCGGCTCCTGGTACTGGGTCGACGACAAGACGCTCCACTACCGGCCGCGGTACTACTGGCCGGCGAAGGCCACCATCGAGGTCAGCAGCGATCTTACGGGCATCAAGGTGACCAACGCGCTGTACGGCGCTCCCGCGAAAGCGTTGAAGATCACTACCGGCGACCGCATCGAGGCCATCACCGACGCCTCGGAGCACTCCATGACGGTCAAGCGCAACGGCGAAGTGATCAACACCATCCCGGTGACCACCGGCAAGCCCGGCTTCTCCACCCGCAACGGCGTCAAGGTCGTGCTGGGCAAGGAGTACTACGTACGTATGCGCGGGGAGTCCATCGGCATCGCCGAGGGTTCCTCGGACTCCTACGACCTCGATGTCTACTACGCCACCCGGGTCACCTGGAGCGGCGAGTACGTGCACGCGGCCCCGTGGTCCACCGGGTCGCAGGGGTCCGCGAACGTCAGCCACGGCTGCACCGGCATGAGCACCAGCGAGGCCGAGTGGTTCTTCAACACCGTCCGCGAGGGTGACATCGTCACGGTCGTCGGCAGTGAGGGCGAGACCATGACGCCGTTCGACAACGGCTACGGCGACTGGAACCTGTCCTGGGCCAAGTGGCAGAAGGGCAGCGCCCTGAGCAACGACGCCACGCCGGACCGCGTCGACACGGTCCGGGCGGCGCGGCTGCGCCCCGGAGTCTGACCTCCGGGGTGCGCCGCGCCCGGGAGCGACGGCACAGGGGCGGGGCCTCAGGCCTCCACGGACAGCCTGCTGCGCAGCAGGGCGGCCAGGGCGTCCGCGAACTCGACCGGCTCGACCGGAAGGGTCACCGCGGCGTCCGCGCGGCTCCAGGTGGCCAGCCAGGCGTCCTGGGGGCGGCCCATCAGGAGCAGGACCGGCGGGCAGCGGAAGATCTCGTCCTTGATCTGCCGGCAGACGCCCATGCCGCCCACGGGGGCCGTCTCGCCGTCCAACACGCAGACGTCGACGCCTCCGTGGTCCAGCGCGTCCAGGACGGCGGGCAGGGTGGCGCACTCCAGGAACTCGACCTGTGGCACGTCCGCCGCAGGCCTGCGCCCGGCCGCCAGCCTCACCTGCTCACGGGTGTGTGCGTTGTCGCTGTAGACCAGGACCGTGGCGGTCGGCTGCATTGTTCCTCCGTGACGTCTGTGTCTTCGGGGCATGGGGGACCGATGCGCGGATCGTACTCCGCCCGACAGGCTGTCAGCACCGGTCCGGGCAGCGGATCCATGGGCCGTTCGGGGAGGACACACCCCCCTGACACACCGAACGGCACCCCCCGGAGTGAGGGCGGGATAAGCGACCGACATAATGTCGGTCGTGGCGACAGCAACGACAGTAGAAACCGGGCACGCGCACCCGTCGGTCAATCGGCCGAACCTCACCAGCGTCGGAACCATCATCTGGTTGAGTTCCGAGCTGATGTTCTTCGCGGCCCTCTTCGCGATGTACTTCACCCTGCGATCGGTGACCGGAGCGGAACACTGGAAGGAAATGGCGTCAGCCCTGAACTTCCCGTTCTCGGCGACGAACACCACGATCCTGGTGCTCTCCTCACTCACCTGCCAGCTCGGCGTCTTCGCCGCGGAGCGGGGCGATGTGAAGAAGCTCCGCGCCTGGTTCGTGATCACCTTCGTGATGGGTTCGATCTTCATCGGAGGCCAGGTCTTCGAGTACACCGAGCTGGTGAAGAAGGACGGCCTCTCGCTGTCCTCGGACCCGTACGGCTCGGTGTTCTACCTGACCACCGGCTTCCACGGTCTGCACGTGACAGGCGGTCTCATCGCCTTCCTGCTCGTACTGGGCAGGACATACGCAGCCAAGAGGTTCACCCATGAGCAGGCGACCGCAGCCATCGTCGTGTCCTATTACTGGCACTTCGTCGATGTCGTGTGGATCGGCCTGTTCGCCACGATCTACATGATCAAGTAACCGGGCTCGCACCCGATCCATCATCGACGCAGAAGATCCTGACACCGGGGTAATCCGTGAAAAAGCTCTCCGCACGACGACGCCATCCGTTGGCGGCGGTCGTCGTACTACTCCTCGCGCTTGCGGCTACTGGGGGGCTGTACGCCGCGTTTGCGCCCGCGAGTAAGGCGCAGGCCGACGAAACCGCCCAGTCCCTCGCCATCGACGAGGGCAAGAAGCTGTACTCCGTCGGTTGCGCCAGCTGCCACGGAACCGGCGGTCAGGGCACCACCGACGGGCCCCAGCTTGTCGGCGTGGGCTCCGCCGCCGTGGACTTCCAGGTCGGTACCGGTCGTATGCCGGCTCAGCAGCCGGGCGCCCAGGTACCGAAGAAGAAGGTCATCTACACCCAGGCCGAGATCGACCAGCTCGCGGCGTACGTCGCGTCGCTCGGCGCCGGTCCGATCGTCCCGACCAAGAGCCAGGTCAGTCCCGAGGGCGCGGATGTCGCCAAGGGTGGCGACCTGTTCCGTACGAACTGCGCGCAGTGCCACAACTTCACGGGTGAGGGCGGTGCCCTCACGAAGGGCAAGTACGCCCCCAGCCTTGAGGGCGTGGACCCGAAGCACATCTACGAGGCCATGCAGACCGGCCCGCAGAGCATGCCGTCCTTCCCTGACTCGACGATGCCCGAGCAGCAGAAGAAGGACATCATCGCGTACATCAAGACGGTGAACAGCTCGGAGTCGGCCAGCCCCGGCGGCCTCAGCCTCGGCGGACTCGGTCCGGTCAGCGAAGGCCTGTTCGGCTGGATCTTCGGTCTGGGCGCACTGATCGCAGTTGCCATCTGGGTCGCGGCCCACACCGCTAAGGCCAAGAAGTCATGAGTAGCCAAGAGATTCCAGAAGAGAACCTGCCCGCAGAGCAGGACGCCGCGCACGGCGCGGTAGAGGGTGCCGGCGATCCGTTCGCCGACCCGGGGCTGCCGGCCCACAAGCCGCGCATCCAGGACATCGACGAACGGGCCGCCAACCGGTCCGAGCGCGCGGTCGCGTTCATGTTCACGCTGTCCATGCTGGCGACGGTCGGCTTCATCGCCTCCTACGTCATCTTCCCGGTCGACAAGATCGTCTACATCTTCCCGTTCGGTCATGTGAGCGCGCTCAACTTCTCCCTGGGTCTGACCCTGGGCGTGGCGCTCTTCGCGATCGGCGCGGGCGCCGTCCACTGGGCGCGCACCCTGATGTCGGACGTCGAGGTCGCGGACGACCGTCACGCGATCGCGGCCGAGCCCGAGGTCAAGGCGAAGGTTCTCGCCGACTTCGCGGCGGGTGCCGAGGAGTCCGCGTTCGGCCGGCGCAAGCTGATCCGTAACACCATGTTCGGTGCGCTGGCCCTGGTGCCGCTCGCCGGTGTGGTGCTGCTGCGCGACCTCGGTCCGCTGCCGGAGAAGAAGCTCCGCTCGACCCTGTGGGCCAAGGGCAAGCAGCTCATCAACATGAACACGATGGAGCCGCTGCGTCCCGAGGACGTCGTCGTCGGTTCGCTGACCTTCGCCATGCCCGAGGGCCTGGAGGAGGACGCGCACGACTTCCAGGTGCAGATCGCCAAGGCCGCGCTGATGATCATCCGCATCGAGCCGGACAACATCAAGGACAAGCGCGAGCGCGAGTGGGCCCACGAGGGAATCGTGGCCTTCTCGAAGATCTGCACCCACGTCGGCTGCCCGATCAGCCTGTACGAGCAGCAGACGCACCACGTGCTCTGCCCGTGCCACCAGTCCACCTTCGACCTCTCCGACGGCGCCCGCGTCATCTTCGGTCCGGCCGGTCACGCTCTTCCGCAGCTGCGGATCGGCGTGAACAGCGAGGGCAACCTCGAGGCGCTCGGTGACTTCGAAGAGCCCGTCGGTCCTGCATTCTGGGAGCGCGGATGAGTACTGCGACCGATACGAAGCGCAAGGCGCCCGCCGGCGAGAAGGTGGCCGACTGGGCGGACGGCCGGCTCGGGATCTACTCCCTGGCCAAGGCCAACATGCGCAAGATCTTCCCGGACCACTGGTCCTTCATGCTCGGTGAGATCTGCCTCTACAGCTTCATCATCATCATCCTCACGGGTGTGTACCTGACGCTGTTCTTCCACCCGAGCATGAACGAGGTCGTGTACCACGGCCCGTACGAGCCCATGCAGGGCATCCGGATGTCCGAGGCCTACGCCTCGACCCTGGACATCAGCTTCGACGTCCGCGGTGGTCTGCTCGTCCGGCAGATCCACCACTGGGCCGCGCTGATCTTCCTGGCCGGCATGTTCGTGCACATGATGCGCGTGTTCTTCACGGGTGCGTTCCGCAAGCCCCGTGAGATCAACTGGCTGTTCGGCTTCCTGCTGTTCGTCCTGGGCATGTTCACCGGTTTCACCGGTTACTCGCTCCCGGACGACCTGCTCTCGGGTACGGGTGTCCGCTTCACCCAGGGCGCGATCCTGGCGATGCCGGTCATCGGCACGTACATCTCGATGTTCCTGTTCGGCGGTGAGTTCCCGGGCGGCGACTTCGTCGCACGGTTCTACTCGATCCACATCCTGCTGCTGCCGGGCATCATGCTCGGGCTTCTGGTGGGCCACCTGATCCTGGTCTTCTACCACAAGCACACGCAGTTCGCGGGTCCCGGCCGGACCAACAAGAACGTCGTGGGCATGCCGCTGCTGCCGGTGTACATGGCGAAGGCCGGAGGCTTCTTCTTCCTGGTCTTCGGTGTCATCGCCGTCATCGCGGGCATCGCCTCGATCAACCCGATCTGGGCCATCGGCCCGTACCGTCCGGACCAGGTGTCCACCGGCGCCCAGCCCGACTGGTACATGGGCTTCGCCGAGGGTCTGATCCGAGTGATGCCCGGCTGGGAGATCAACCTCTGGGGCCACACGCTGGTCCTGGGTGTACTCATCCCGCTGACGCTCTTCGGTGTGATCCTGGGGGCCATCGCGGTCTACCCGTTCATCGAGTCCTGGGTCACCGGCGACAAGCGCGAGCACCACATCCTGGACCGCCCGCGCAACGCTCCGACCCGGACGGCCTTCGGCGTCGCCTGGATCACGGTGTACTTCATCGGTCTCGTGGGCGGTGGAAACGACCTCTGGGCCACGCACTTCCACCTGTCGCTGAACGCGATCTCGTGGTTCGTCCGGATCTTCTTCTTCGCCGGACCGGTCATCGCGTTCGTCGTCACCAAGCGGATCTGCCTCGGCCTTCAGCGCCGGGACAAGGAGAAGGTGCTGCACGGGCGCGAGTCCGGCCTCATCAAGCGCCTGCCGCACGGTGAGTTCGTCGAGGTCCACGAGCCGCTGGCACCCGCTCAGCTGCACACGCTCACCGCGCACGAGCAGTACAAGCCGGTCGAGATCGGCCCGCTGGTCGACGAGAACGGTGTCAAGCGCAAGGTGTCCGTGGTGCAGAAGCTGCGGGCCAAGCTCAGCAAGGGCTACTACGGCGAGAACAACCAGATCGCCAAGCCCACCGCCGAGGAGTACAAGGAGATCACCAGCGGCCACGGCCACCACTGATCACCTGAACTGATCGCCACAGCGGGAGCCCCGTCCATTCGATGGACGGGGCTCTTCGCTGTCCGTGGGGCTCGATAGGGTGGACCCATCCCTATTCCGGCTGTGGACCCCAGGAGCGGACCATGAACGTTGTGACCCCGGCAGGCGGCGACAGCGTGGCGGCTCGTTCCTGGCCCGGCGTGCTGACCCCCCTGCTGCGCGGCCAGGACCTGACCGAGGACGACACGGCCTGGGCGATGGACCGCATCATGAGCGGCGAGGCGACCGACGTGCAGATCGCCGGCTTCGCGGTGGCGCTGCGTGCCAAGGGCGAGACCGTCACGGAGGTCTCCGGCCTGGTCCGTGCGATGTACGAGCACGCCACGACCATCCATGTGCCGGGCCGTACGGTCGACATCGTGGGCACCGGCGGCGACATGGCCAAGACGGTCAACATCTCCACCATGTCGGCGATCGTCGTGGCGGGTACCGGCGCCAAGGTCGTCAAGCACGGCAACCGCGCCTCGTCGTCAGCCAGCGGTTCCTCCGACGTCCTGGGCAAGCTCGGCGTCAACCTGGACCTGCCCCCGCAGCGCGTCGTCGAGGTCGCCGAGGAAGCGGGCATCACGTTCTGCTTCGCCGTCAAGTTCCACCCCGCCCTGCGGTACGCGGCGAAGGCCCGGTCGGAGCTCGGCGCGCCCACCACCTTCAACATCCTCGGGCCGCTCACCAACCCGGCCAAGGTGCGCGCGCAGGCGATCGGTGTCGCCGACCTGCGCATGGCGCCGATCGTCGCGGGCGTCCTCGCCGGACGCGGCAACTCCTCCCTGGTCTTCCGGGGCGACGACGGTCTGGACGAGCTGACCACCACCGCGACCTCCCGGGTCTGGATCGCCAGGAACGGCACGGTGCGCGAGGAGGCCTTCGACCCGCGCGACGTCGGACTGGACCTGGTCCCGGTGGACGCCCTGCGCGGCGCCGACGCCTCGTACAACGCGGATGTGGCCCGCCGGCTGCTCGCCGGTGAGACGGGCCCCGTACGGGACGCGGTCCTGCTCAACTCGGCGGCGGCGCTCGTCGCGCTGGACCCGGGAGAGGGCACCCTGGCCGAGCAGCTCAGCGCCGGAATCGCGAAGGCCGCCGAGTCCATCGACTCGGGCGCGGCCGGCCGGGCGCTGGAGCGGTGGATCGTGGCCAGCAACGCCTGAGACGGCTCCGGGCACGGATGCGAGGCAGGGCGCAGTCCAGATCATGGACTGCGCCTTGCGCGTTCGCGTACGTATGGCAAGATGCTGCGCAGGTCATGAGTGACAGCGACTACGGCCCCGGCCCGCTGTCCGGCAACCCTCCGTCCGTGGCGGGGTGCCCCGGGTGAAGACCAGGCCGCAGGCAGCGAGGTCTGCGGCAAGCGCGGACCCCTCGACATCGTGAGATGTCCACCCGTGGGGTCCTGGTCCTCAGGGAGCCTCTTGTGAGCAAGCGAATGCGATAGGGCTTTTCGGCCCTCCTCCGCACACCCTTCTTTCTTTCCTCCGTGCTGCCGCGTATCCGCGGGCACGCGGAATTCGCCTGCCTGTTACGGGAGTTCGTCATGTCTGTCCTCACTGCTGCCACCGACCAGTCGTTTTGTGCCCCGCTGCCGGTTCTGGGCAAGGATGTGACGGTTCCGCTGGTCACCGGCGGCGAGGTCACCTACGCCGCGCTGGACTACGCGGCCAGCGCTCCGGCCCTCCAGCGGGTGTGGGACGACGTGGCCGCCTACGCGCCGTACTACGGCAGCGTCCACCGCGGTGCCGGCTACCTCTCGCAGCTGTCCACCGACCTCTTCGAGAGCAGCCGCGTCACCGTCGCGGAGTTCCTCGGCTGCCGCGACGACGACCAGGTGGTCTTCACCCGGTCCACCACCGACTCGCTCAACCTGCTCGCCGCGGCCCTGCCCGCCGACTGCCAGGTGTTCGTCTTCGAGACCGAGCACCACGCCTCGCTGCTGCCCTGGCGCGACGCCCGGGTGACGTACCTGAACGCCCCGCGCACCCCGGACCAGGCCGTCGAGACCCTGGAGCGCGCGCTCGCCGGCCGCGACCCCTACGGGCCCGCGCTGGTCTGTGTCACCGGCGCCTCCAACGTCACCGGTGAGCTGTGGCCGGTCAAGGAGCTCGCCGCCGCCGCGCACGCCCACGGCGCCCGGATCGTGCTCGACGCCGCCCAGCTCGCCCCGCACCACCCCGTCGACATCGCCGAGCTGGACGTCGACTGGGTCGCGTTCTCCGGTCACAAGCTGTACGCGCCGTTCGGCTCGGGCGTCCTCGCCGGCCGCTCCGACTGGCTGACCGCCGCCGAGCCCTACCTGGCCGGCGGCGGCGCCTCCCGCCAGGTCGCCCGGCGCGCCGACGGCGGGGTGGACGTCGAGTGGCACACCACCGCGGCCCGCCACGAGGCCGGTTCGCCCAACGTCATCGGTGTCTACTCCATCGCCTCCGCCTGCAAGGCCCTCACCGAGGCCGGGTTCGACAGCCTGGTCGCCCGCGAGCAGCGGCTCGTCGCCGAGGTCCGTGCCGGTCTCGCCGAGGTCCCCGAGGTCAAGGTGCTCTCGCTGTTCGGTGACGACGCCCCGCGGGTCGGCGTCATCTCCTTCGTGGTGGCGGGCTGGAACAGCTCGCACTTCGCCGCGGCGCTCTCCGCCGAGTACGGCATCGGGGTGCGCGACGGACTGTTCTGCGCCCACCCGCTCGTACGCACCCTGCTCGGCAGCGACCCGCAGGACGTCGGGGAGTGCGGCGCGCCGGAGGCGGAGCCGGGCCAGAAGTCCCTCAACGCGATCCGGGTCAGCTTCGGCGCCGGTACGCCGGACGAGCACGTCGAGCGTTTCCTGCGGGCGGTCAAGGAACTCGTGAGCGAGGGTGCCCAGTGGAAGTACCGCACCGAGGACGGCCGTTGCGTCCCGGACCGGGGTACCGCCACCCAGGTCTGAGGCCCCTCAGCACAGGAGGCCGGGTACGGACAGCTGTCCGTACCCGGCCTCCTGCGCTGATGTGGCTATGCGTCCAGCCCGATGGCGAAGGCCGCCTCCAGGTCGTGCTGGGAGTACGTGCGGAACGCGACGTGTGTGTCGGTCCCCTCGACACCGGGGATCTTGCTGATCCGGCCGGGGATGACGTCGGCGAGATCGTCATGCTTGGACACCCGGACCATGGCGATCAGATCGTAGGTACCGGTGACCGAGAAGACCTCGCTGACGCTGTCGAGTGCGGCGATGGCCTCGGCGATCTCGGGAATCCGGTCCACGCTGGTTTTGATGAGCACGATCGCGGTGATCACGGCTGGCTTTCTCCCTCGGTGGCCCCTGCTGGAGACTTCACTCTAGGGCCTTGCGGCCGGATCATGCCGGGCTCGCGGGGTCCGGCCCCTTATCCGGTTATCCGGCCTGATCCGGCCGCAAGGCCCTGGCCTCACGGTGATACCGCCCCCAGGCGTAGAGGAACCCGGTGGCGAAGCCGACCACATGGGCGAGGTAGGCCACCCCGGGCCCGCTGCCCGCACCCTCGGCCGCCAGCCACTGCAGGACGAACCAGAAGACCAGCACGATCCAGGCGGGGAAGCGCAGCGGCAGGAACAGCAGGAACGGGAACAGGCTGGTCACCCGGGCCCGGGGGAAGAGGTAGAGGAAGGCTCCCAGGACCGCCGAGATCGCTCCCGACGCGCCGACGAGCGTCTGGTCGGACGTGGAGTGCGCGGCCGCGTAGGCGAGCAGGGCGATATAGCCGCAGCCGAGGTAGAAGAACGCGAACTCGGTGTGGCCCATGCGCTCCTCGGCCATCGCGCCGAACACGTACAGGAACAGCATGTTGCCGAGCAGATGCAGCCAGCTGCCGTGGACGAACAGTGCGGTGAGCGGGGTGAGGACGGCGTGCGCCGAGCCGTCCCACAGTTCGCTCGGGATCACGCCCCAGCGTTCGAAGTAGCCGGCCTGGGCGGCGAGCAGCGCGTCCGCGGTGCCGTAGACCGGGTTGAACCCCGACAGCGGGCTGATCACGAAGACCACGCAGCACAGGGCGATGAGGGCGTAGGTCACCGGCGGTCCGCCCGAGGTGGCCGCCCGCAGGATTCTGCCGGCCGCAGCCCGCCGATCGATCATGAACAGAGCATGACGCAAGCGGAGGGAACCGGACAGACCGCCTCGCCGTGCCGGTGGGAAGCGCCGAGGCCGTAGGGTTACGAGAGGACATCCGCAGTTCGACGGCGCACCGCGAGATCCTTGTCCGGCAGCTCACGGCTCGACGAAAGAGGACGCAACGATGACGACGGTTCCCCAGCCGACCGACGGGACCCGCTGGCGCTGCACGCTCTGCGGAAACCTGACGAGGTTCGACGTGACGCGTTCCTCCAAGGTGGTCGAGTACGTTCACCTCGACCTGGCCGGTGAGTCCAGCGTCGAAGAACGCGAGGTGGTCAGTGAGACCATCGAGTCGGTGCGCTGTCGTTGGTGCAACGCGGTGGACCAGATCGAACTAGTCGACAGGCCGGGTGCCGACTCCTGACGGGGCCGTGCTGACATAAAAATGAGGTGACGGAAGGTGGAGCAGCCCGCAGGCGGCGCCACGCCGGCCGATGCGGCCGGCGACGCCGTGGAGGTGCTCGACCGCCCGCTGCCCGAAGGCGTGCGGCGTCGCGTCGTCGCGCTGGTCTCGGACGCGTTCGGTGGTCTCACGGTCACCGAACTCCCGGCCCAGCTCCGACAGTACGCGCGCTTCACGCCCACCCGGCGTGCCAAGTTCGCGGGGAACGCGATGGCGGCCGCGCTCGAGGGCGACCCTGCCTTCCGCCGGCGTATCGGTGAACGGCTGAAGGAGGCCCAGCCGGAGCTGGCCGCCGCGCTGGTGGCGGGCTCCCCGCCCGCCGCCGCGGACCCCGTCGACGTGGCGGCCGCGGCCTACGTGCTGCGCCCGGCCGGCTGGGTCAAGCTGGTGGCCGCAGCCGGCGAGGAGGCCGAACGGGCCGGTGCCGAGCGGGCCGACGAGGAGGTCCGGCTCGAACTGGAACGGCTGCGCGAGGAACTCGCCCGGGCCCGCACCCAGACGAAGACCGACACCGAACGGCTCCGCGCCGAACTGGACGCCGCCCGCAAGGAGGCCGACTCGCTCCAGCGCAAGCTGCGCAGCGCGGCCAACGAGGTCAAGCGCGGCGAGGCGGCGCTGCGCCGCGGCAAGGCCGAGAGCGACGCCCTGCGGGCCGAGGCGGCGGCCCAGGTGTCCGCTGCCGAGAGCGAGACCCGGCGGCTGCGGACGAGGCTCAGCGAGGCGGAGGCGTCCGTCGAGGCGGGGCGCAGGGCCGCCAGGGAGGGGCGCTCGGTCGAGGACATGAGGCTGCGGCTGCTGCTCGACACGGTGCTCGAAGCGGCCGGCGGGCTGCGGCGTGAACTGGCGCTGCCGCCCTCCTCGATGCGTCCCGCGGACAGTGTGGACGCGGTGGAGCCCGGACGGATGTCGCCCAAGGACATTGCCGCCAGGGCCCTTTCGGAGACCGATCCGGCGTTGCTCGACCAGTTGCTCGCGCTGCCGCAGGCCCATCTGATCGTGGACGGCTACAACGTCACCAAGACCGGCTATCCGCAGATGCCGCTGGAGAAGCAGCGGCTGCGGCTGCTGGGCGGCCTGTCGGTGCTCGCGGCCCAGACGGGCGCCGAGATGACCTGTGTCTTCGACGGGGCGGAACTGGCCGCTCCGGTGCTGCTCGCGCCGCCGCGCGGGGTGCGGGTGCTGTTCAGCAAGCCGGGTGTCACGGCGGACGAGGTCATCCGTCAACTGGCGCGTGCCGAACCGCCCGGGCGGCCCGTGGTGGTGGTCTCCACCGACCGTGAAGTGGCTGACGGAGTGGCGAAGGCGGGAGCCAGGCCCGTTGCGTCCGTCTTGCTCCTGAAGCGGCTTTCGCGTGTCTAGTGTGCGTTGATGTGACTTGCATGGAAATCAGGGAACGGACCGTCAAGTCACCGCTACGCCCTGTGCGGTGTGGGTAAAGAAGTACCTCCTGTGACGAGATTTTTCCTGTGAGGATTTGAACTGATCACAGGATGGTCACTAAGGTCGGGCCTCGAACCTTCACACGGTTGATCACCCATCCGGGGTGGCAGTGAAGGAACCGCCGAGGCCGTGACGTGCACGGAGCTGGGGATTCATTTCCCCCATAGCCCGGTAGGCGGCTCGAGGAAGAAGGAGCTCGCCTTCGTGGGGTCCCACCGTCGTCCCAAGCAACCGAGCCGCACTCGCGTGACCGTGCTCGGCGTGACTGCCGCCGCGGCAGTTGCCCTGACCTCCCAGGCGGCCCACGCCGACCCGAAGCCGACCAAGAGTGAGGTCAAGGAGAAGGTCGACAAGCTCTACGACGAGGCGGAGAAGGCCACCGAGCAGCACAGCCTGGCCAAGGAGAAGCAGGACAAGCTCCAGAAGCAGATCGACGCGATCCAGGACAAGGTGGCGCGCGGTCAGCAGGAGCTCAACAACCTCCGCTCCGGCCTCGGTTCCCTCGCCGCCGCGCAGTACCGCTCCGGAGGCATCGACCCCTCCGTCCAGCTCTTCCTCGCCTCGGACCCGGACAGCTTCCTGGACCAGGCCTCCGCGCTCGACCAGCTGACGGCCAAGCAGGCCGAGTCGCTGGCGAAGGTGCAGGAGAAGCAGCGGTCCCTCGCGCAGGAGCGCAAGGAGGCCCAGGACAAGCTGAGCGACCTCGCGGAGGTCCGCAAGACGCTCGGCGAGAAGAAGAAGCAGCAGCAGGCCAAGCTCTCCGAGGCGCGTCAGCTGCTCAACACGCTCACCCAGGCCGAGCGCGACAAGATGCGTGCGGACGACCAGCGCGCCAGCCGCGCCGCCACTGCCCGGATCGACCTCGGTAACGAGGCCCCCGCCTCGGGTCTGGGGGCTGCCGCACTCCAGGCCGCCGCCACCCAGATCGGCAAGCCGTATTCCCCCGGCCAGACGGGCCCCGGCTCCTACGACTGCTCGGGTCTGACCATGTGGGCCTACGCTCAGGCCGGTGCCAACATCACCCGCACCACGTACACCCAGATCAACCAGGGCACCCGGATCGGGCAGAGCCAGCTGAAGCCGGGCGACCTGGTCTTCTTCAACGGCAACTCCCACGTGGGCATCTACGCGGGCGGTGGGACCGTGCTCCACGCCCCGCGCTCGGGCACGTTCGTCCGCTACGAGTCGATGAGCACCATCGGCAGCTTCTACGCCGCGGTGCGCATCTGACCGCGCCCGAACGGGCGAATTCCCGCGCCCCGTACTGACAGCCGCCCCGTCGGAGACCACAGGTCACCGGCGGGGCGTCACTGTGTGTACCTGCCCTCCCACCGGCGCGGCCTTTGTCCGCTCAGTGATCGTCCGACTACTGTCTGCCTGCTGTGCAGCTCCCGTGCGTCGGTCCGCCCGCCCCGGGTGGCAGGGGCTGCGCACGTCTGCGTACAGCGGAAGGGAGTGCGGCGTCCTGTGGTGTCCCATCGCCGTTCCACACAGCCCGGCGTGAGCCGGAGCGTCCGGGTGACCGTTCTGTCGGCTGCGGCGGCGACCGCCGCGGCGGCGCTCGGAGGGGCCACCGCGAACGCCGAGCCGCAGGACACACCGCGGACCGCCGGGGCCCGGGTCGACCGCCTCTTCACCGAGGCCGAGCAGGCGACCGAGCACTACAACAAGGCCGGCGAGAACGTCGTACGGCTGCGCGGAGAGGTCCGCAGGGCCCAGGACCGGGCGGCCCGGGGCCAGGAGCGCATCAACCGGATGCGTACGGAGATCGGTTCGGCCGCCCGCGAGCAGTACCGGGCCGGCGGCATCGACCCCTCGCTCGCGCTGCTGCTCTCCTCCGACCCGGACAGCTATCTCGACTCGGCCGCCACCCTGAACCGGGTCGACACGCGGCGGGCCACCACCCTGGCCGGCCTCCGCAAGGCTCAGCAGGCGCTCGCCCAGACCCATGCGGAGGCCGCCCGCTCGCTCGCCGGTCTGGAGCGCAACCGGGCGGCCGTCAGCCGCCACAAACGCACCGTCGAGCGCAAGCTCCACCAGGCCAGGGAGCTGCTGAAGAAGTTGCCCGGCAGCGAGCGGGACGCCTTCGAGCGGGCCTCGCGCACCGGCCGTGACGACGGGGCAGGCGGGCCGGTGGCCGGTCTGCCCGCAGGTTCGGCCCGGGCGGCGGCCGCCGTCATGGCCGTCCAGCGGGCGCTGGGCCTCCCGTACGTCTGGGGCGCGAACGGGCCCTCCGGATTCGACTGTTCCGGGCTGATGCAGTGGGCGTACGCCCAGGCCGGGGTGAGCCTGCCGCGCACCTCGCAGGCCCAGCGGTACGCCGGACGGATGGTGCCGCTCGCCCAGGCCCGCCCCGGCGACCTCGTCGCCTACCGCGCGGACGCCAGCCACATCGGGATGTACGTGGGGAACGGCCAGGTGATCCACGCCCCCTACCCGGGCGCCCCGGTCCGCTACGACCCCGTCGGCATGATGCCCGTCTCCTCGGTCACCCGGGTCTGACCGTACCCTCGGTCATGTGGCTGATCAGGGGCGTACCGCGGGCCGGGCGCGCGGAGGACTACGGCGGGTGGCGGGCGCGGTGCTCGCCGCCCTCCTGTGCGCGGCCGCCTGCACGGCCCCGGCCGACAAGGCGCCCGACACCGCCGCCCGCGACATCCGGGCCACACTGGACCGCCGGGCCGCCGCCGTGCTGCACCACGACGCGGACGCCTACGTAGCCGTTGTGGACCCGGACGCCACGGCGCTGCGGGGCGCACAGCGCAAGGAGTTCGGCCATCTCGCGGAGGTGCCGCTGGGCAGCTGGACGTACCGGGTGACGGACCTCGCCGCCCACGGGGCCGACCGGGCCACCGCCGACGTACGGCTCGGCTACCGGATCGACGGCTACGACAGCGCGCCCGTCTCCGTCGACCGGGTGATCGACCTGGAGCGCGATCCGGCCGACGGCCGCTGGTACCTCACCGCCGACCGGGCCGCCGACGGCGGGAGCGAGCAGCTCTGGGAGCAGGGCGACGTCGAGGCGGTGCGCGGCACGTACAGCCTGGTGCTGGGGGTCGGCCGGTCCCGGGACGAGCTGAAGGCGATCGCGGCGACGGCGGACCGGGCCGTGCCCGACGTGTCCGCCGCCTGGCCGGAGCACTGGGCGGGGCGTGTGGTGGTGCTCGTGCCCGGCACCGTGACGGACATGGCGGAGCTGCTCGGCTCGCCCGCCGCGAACTACCGGGGCATAGCGGCCGTCACGACCGGCGAGACCGGCGGCTCGGGGAAGGCGCCCGCCGACCGGGTGATCGTCAACCCGGAGGCGTACGCCATGCTCGGCGCCTTCGGACAGCGCGTCGTCCTCACCCACGAGACCACCCACGTGGCCACCCGCACCGACACCTCGGCGGCCACCCCGGCCTGGCTCTCCGAGGGCTTCGCGGACTGGGCCGCCTACCGGGACGGGCGGCGCAGCGCCGCCGAGATCGCCCCCGAACTGGGCGACGCCGTCACCGGCGGGGACGTGCCCGCCGCACTGCCCACCGACGAGGACTTCGGGTTCGCCGGAGACGCGGACCGGCTGGCGAGGGCGTACGAG
>NZ_JAELVH010000116.1 GCF_019399235.1 Streptomyces poriferorum
TCCCCGCCTCTCCGGCCCCCACGGCACCGAAGCCGCCCGCCAAGCCGGCGGCGACGCCGGCCGCCCCCGCGGGCCCGGTGGCCCGTACCGGCGGCGGCTCGTCCAACCGGGTCCGGGCCAGGCTGGCCCGCCTCGGTGTGCAGCGCTCCAGCCCGTACAACCCGGTCCTGGAACCGTTGCTGCGTACCGTCCGCAGTAACGACCCCAAGATCGAGAGCGCCACGCTTCGGCAGATCGAGAACGCCTACCAGGTCGCCGAGCGCTGGCACCGGGGCCAGAAGCGCAAGAGCGGCGACCCTTACATCACGCATCCGCTCGCGGTGACGACGATCCTCGCCGAGCTGGGTATGGATCCGGCCACTCTGATGGCAGGGCTGCTGCACGACACGGTCGAGGACACCGAGTACGGCCTGGACACCCTGCGCCGTGACTTCGGCGACCAGGTCGCGCTGCTGGTCGACGGCGTCACCAAGCTGGACAAGGTCAAGTTCGGCGAGGCCGCGCAGGCCGAGACCGTACGCAAGATGGTCGTCGCGATGGCGAAGGACCCCAGGGTCCTCGTCATCAAGCTCGCCGACCGGCTGCACAACATGCGCACCATGCGGTACCTCAAGCGGGAGAAGCAGGAGAAGAAGGCCCGCGAGACGCTGGAGATCTACGCCCCCCTGGCCCACCGCCTGGGCATGAACACCATCAAGTGGGAGCTGGAGGACCTCGCCTTCGCGATTCTCTACCCCAAGATGTACGACGAGATCGTCCGCCTCGTCGCCGAGCGGGCGCCCAAGCGCGACGAGTACCTCGCCATAGTGACCGACGAGGTCCAGTCCGACCTGCGCGCCGCCCGGATCAAGGCCACCGTCACCGGACGGCCGAAGCACTACTACAGCGTCTACCAGAAGATGATCGTGCGGGGCCGGGACTTCGCCGAGATCTACGACCTGGTCGGCATCAGGGTGCTCGTCGACACGGTCCGTGACTGCTACGCGGCGCTCGGCACGGTGCACGCGCGATGGAATCCGGTCCCCGGCCGGTTCAAGGACTACATCGCGATGCCCAAGTTCAACATGTACCAGTCGCTGCACACCACGGTGATCGGCCCCAGCGGCAAGCCCGTCGAGCTGCAGATCCGTACGTTCGACATGCACCGCCGTGCCGAGTACGGCATCGCCGCGCACTGGAAGTACAAGCAGGAGGCCGTCGCGGGCGCCTCGAAGGTGCGCACCGACGTCCCCAAGAACACCGGGCGCGGCCAGGACACCGTCAACGACATGGCGTGGCTGCGCCAGCTCCTGGACTGGCAGAAGGAGACCGAGGACCCCAGCGAGTTCCTGGAGTCCCTGCGCTTCGACCTCTCCCGCAACGAGGTCTTCGTCTTCACGCCCAAGGGCGACGTCATAGCGCTTCCCGCGGGGGCGACCCCGGTCGACTTCGCGTACGCCGTCCACACGGAGGTCGGCCACCGGACCATAGGAGCACGGGTCAACGGCCGGCTCGTGCCGCTGGAGTCGACGCTCGACAACGGCGACCTGGTCGAGGTCTTCACCTCCAAGGCGGCCGGTGCCGGGCCCTCCCGCGACTGGCTCGGCTTCGTCAAGTCACCGCGTGCCCGCAACAAGATCCGTGCCTGGTTCTCCAAGGAGCGCCGCGACGAGGCGATCGAGCAGGGCAAGGACTCCATCGCCCGGGCCATGCGCAAGCAGAACCTGCCGATCCAGCGGATCCTGACGGGCGACTCCCTGGTCACGCTCGCCCACGAGATGCGTTACCCCGACATCTCGTCCCTGTACGCCGCGATCGGCGAGGGACATGTGGCGGCGGCCGGCGTCGTACAGAAACTGGTGCAGGCGCTCGGCGGCGAGGACGCGGCCAACGAGGACCTGGCGGAGAGCTCCCCGCCCTCGCACGGACGCAACAAGCGCCGCGCCAAGGCGGATCCGGGCGTGGTCGTCAAAGGCGTCGAGGACGTCTGGGTCAAGCTGGCCCGCTGTTGTACGCCCGTACCCGGCGACCCGATCATCGGCTTCGTCACCCGCGGCAGCGGCGTCTCCGTGCACCGCGCCGACTGCGTCAACGTGGACTCGCTCTCGCAGCAGCCGGAACGGATCCTCGAGGTCGAGTGGGCGCCCACCCAGTCCTCGGTCTTCCTGGTGGCCATCCAGGTCGAGGCACTGGACCGGTCCCGGCTCCTGTCCGACGTCACACGGATCCTGTCCGACCAGCACGTCAACATCCTGTCCGCGGCCGTGCAGACGTCCCGCGACCGGGTCGCCACCTCGCGCTTCACCTTCGAGATGGGCGACCCCAAGCACCTGGGGCACGTCCTGAAGGCCGTACGCGGCGTGGAGGGCGTCTACGACGTCTACCGGGTGACCTCGGCCCGCAGGCCGTAGGAGCTGAGGACATGGAGCGGGCCCCGGTACGCGATGCGTACCGGGGCCCGCTCCATGTCCCGCTGCGGCCCGGTCAGCCGCCGAACTCCTCCAGGCCCTTGAGCGCTTGGTCCAGGAGCGCCTGACGGCCCTCCAGCTCACGGGCCAGCTTGTCGGCACGGGCGTTGTTGCCCGAGGCGCGAGCGCTGTCGATCTGCGTACGCAGCTTGTCGACGGCCGCCTGGAGCTGCCCGGTCAGACCCGCGGCACGGGCCCGTGCCTCCGGGTTGGTCCGGCGCCACTCCGACTCCTCGGCCTCCTGGAGCGCCCGCTCCACCGCCTGCATCCGGCCCTCGACCTTCGGGCGGGCGTCACGCGGTACATGGCCGACGGCCTCCCAGCGCTCGTTGAGGGACCGGAACGCGGCCCTGGCCGCCTTGAGGTCCTTCACCGGCACCAGCTTCTCGGCCTCGGTGGCGAGCTCCTCCTTGAGTGTGAGGTTCCCGCCCTGCTCCGCGTCCCGCTCCGCGAAGACCCCGCTGCGAGCGGCGAAGAAGACGTCCTGGGCACCGCGGAAGCGTTCCCACAGGTCGTCCTCGGCCTCGCGCTGGGCGCGGCCCGCCGCCTTCCAGTCGGTCATCAGGTCGCGGTAGCGGGCCGCTGTCGCGCCCCAGTCCGTGGACCCGGAGAGCGCCTCGGCCTCGACGACCAGCTTCTCCTTGACCTTGCGGGCCTCCTCGCGCTGGGCGTCCAGCGAGGCGAAGTGGGCCTTGCGGCGCTTGGAGAACGCCGAGCGCGCGTGCGAGAAGCGGTGCCACAGCTCGTCGTCCGACTTGCGGTCGAGCCGCGGCAGGCCCTTCCACGTGTCGACGAGTGCGCGCAGCCGCTCACCCGCGGAGCGCCACTGCTCGCTCTGGGCCAGCTCCTCGGCCTCGACGACCAGCGCCTCCTTGGCGTGCTTCGCCTCGTCGGTCTGCTTCGCCTTCTGGGCCTTGCGCTCCTCGCGCCGCGCGTCGACCGTCGCGACGAGCGCGTCGAGCCGCTTGCGCAGCGCGTCCAGGTCGCCGACGGCGTGATGCTCGTCGACCTGCCCGCGCAGATGCTCGATGGCGGTCGTCGCGTCCTTCGCCGACAGGTCGGTGGTCTTCACCCGCCGTTCGAGGAGGCCGATCTCGACCACAATGCCCTCGTACTTGCGCTCGAAATAAGCCAGGGCCTCCTCCGGAGAACCGGCCTGCCACGATCCGACGACCTGCTCGCCATCGGCTGTACGCACGTACACGGTGCCTGTCTCGTCGACACGGCCCCACGGGTCGCTGCTCACAGCGCCTCCTCCACCTGATGCCCGTGAGGGGGTTCGCCCCCCTGGCATCGTCCACAGTTTCCTGGGGCGGGCCGCGCCCGCCCTGCACAACGCCAATCTAGGCGACAGGCCGCCCGGCTGTCCGCACTCAGCACGGCCGAAATTGGACCGACGGGTCCTGTCCGGCCGCACCGGACGACTGCCGGGCGGTTCCTGCCGCGTCTGCCGGGGCTCAGGCCTTGTCGACAGCCGCCTTCGAGATGTTCACGGCCTTGGCCGGCGCACCGTCGGCCCCGCCGCCGGTCACACCCGCCTTGCCGATGGCCTCGACGGCCTTCAGGGAGTCCTTGTCCATCGTGCCGAACGGCGTGTAACTGGGCGGCAGCTTGCTGTCCTTGTAGACGAGGAAGAACTGGCTGCCGCCGGTGTGCGCCTGGCCGGTGTTGGCCATCGCCACCGTGCCGGCCGGATACGTCACCGTGCCCTCGGCGCCGGCCTTGCCCAGCGCGGTCAGGTTCTCGTCCGGAATCGTGTAGCCGGGACCGCCGGTGCCGTCGCCCTTCGGGTCGCCGCACTGCAGGACGAAGATGCCGTCCGTGGTCAGACGGTGACACTTCGTGCCGTCGAAGAACTTCTTGTCGGCCAGGGCCTTGAAGGAGTTCGTCGTGTGCGGGGTCTTCGCCGCGTCCATCTCGAACGCTATGTCGCCCTGGCTCGTCTTGAGCGACATCGTGTACTTCGACTTCTTGTCGATCTTCATCGCGGGCTCGGGCGCCGCCTCCTCGGTCGCCGAGGGGGAGGGCGCGGCCGACGGACTCTGGCTCGCGGCCGCGTCCGCCTTGCTGTCCTTGTCGTCGTTGCCGCTCGCGGCGAAGTACGTGGCACCGCCGATGACCGCCACCACGGCCACTGCGGAGGCGATGACGACGGTCAGCCGCCTCGTCCTTCGACGGGTGTCCTCCCGGCGCTGCTGCTGCCGCTCGAACTTCTCCCTGGCGAGCTGCCGCCGCCGCTGATCGCTGCTGACCACCGGGTGATCTCCTTGTACGTCGTGTGATCGGGCCTGGGTTGCCCCGTACCGTATATGGGTTAGCTGTGGAATGAGGAGCGCCGGTAGGCTCTGAACTGCTGCGACCTCGCAGCCGACCTCCCTCGTCGGACGACCATTAAGGACGATCGTGCTCATTGCCGGGTTCCCCGCCGGGGCCTGGGGGACCAACTGTTACCTGGTCGCCCCCGCCGCAGGTGAGGAGTGCGTGATCATCGACCCGGGCCATCAGGCCGCCCCCGGGGTCGAGGAAGCACTGAAGAAGCATCGGCTGAAGCCCGTCGCCGTCGTCCTCACCCACGGCCATATCGACCACGTCGCCTCGGTCGTGCCGGTGTGCGGCGCGCACGACGTCCCCGCCTGGATCCACCCCGAGGACCGCTACATGATGAGCGACCCGGAGAAGGCCCTCGGCCGCTCCATCGGGATGCCGCTCATGGGTGAACTGACGGTGGGGGAGCCGGACGACGTCAAGGAGCTGAGCGACGGCGCGCAGCTGCTGCTGGCCGGTATGGAGTTCGGCGTCTCGCATGCGCCCGGCCATACGAAGGGGTCGGTGACGTTCAGGATGCCCGAGGCCGCGGATGTTCCGCAGGTCCTCTTCTCGGGCGACCTGCTCTTCGCCGGCTCCGTCGGACGCACCGACCTGCCCGGCGGCGACCACGCCGAGCTCCTCGAGTCGCTGGCCCGTGTGTGCCTGCCGCTCGACGACTCGACCGTGGTGCTGTCCGGCCACGGCCCCCAGACGACCATCGGCCGCGAGCGCGCCACCAATCCGTATCTGAGCGGTATGGACGCGCCCCGACGAGGAATGTGACGAGAGCGACATCGTGAGCACCTTCAAGGCCCCCAAGGGCACGTACGACCTGACCCCGCCCGACTCCGCGAAGTACCTCGCGGTGCGCGAGGCGATCTCCGCGCCGCTGAAGAACTCCGGCTACGGCTACATCGAGACGCCCGGCTTCGAGGACGTGGCCCTCTTCTCCCGCGGTGTCGGCGAGTCCACCGACATCGTGTCGAAGGAGATGTACACCCTCACCACCAAGGGCGGCTCCGAGCTCGCGCTGCGCCCCGAGGGCACCGCGTCCGTGCTGCGGGCCGCCCTGGAGGCCAATCTCCACAAGCTCGGCAACCTGCCGGTCAAGCTCTGGTACTCCGGCTCGTACTACCGCTACGAGCGCCCGCAGAAGGGCCGTTACCGGCACTTCTCGCAGGTCGGTGCCGAGGCGATCGGCGCCGAGGACCCGGCCCTGGACGCCGAGCTGATCATCCTGGCCGACCAGGCGTACCGCACCCTGGGCCTGCGCGAGTTCCGCATCCTGCTGAACTCGCTGGGCGACAAGGAGTGCCGGCCCGTCTACCGTGACGCGCTCCAGGGCTTCCTGCGCGAGCTCGACCTCGACGAGGAGACCCGCCGGCGCATCGAGATCAACCCGCTCCGGGTCCTCGACGACAAGCGCCCCGAGGTCCAGAAGCAGCTGACCGGCGCACCCGTGCTGCGCGACTACCTGTGCGACGCCTGCAAGGCGTACCACGAGGAGGTCAGGGACCTGCTCAACGCGGCAGGTGTCGTGTACGAGGACGACGAGAGGCTCGTCCGCGGCCTCGACTACTACACCCGCACCACCTTCGAGTTCGTCCACGACGGTCTGGGCTCGCAGTCGGCCGTCGGCGGCGGCGGCCGCTACGACGGTCTGTCCGAGATGATCGGCGGCCCCGCGCTGCCGTCGGTCGGCTGGGCGCTCGGCGTGGACCGCACCGTGCTCGCGCTGGAGGCGGAGGGCATCGAGCTCGAACTGCCCTCCACGACCAGTGTCTTCGCCGTACCGCTCGGCGAGGAGGCACGACGGGTCCTGTTCGGCGTCGTCACGCAGCTGCGCCGCGAGGGCGTGGCCGCGGACTTCGCGTTCGGAGGGCGCGGCCTCAAGGGAGCGATGAAGAGCGCCAACCGCTCGGGCGCGCGCTTCACCATCGTGGCCGGCGAGCGTGATCTGGCCGAGGGGAACGTCCAGCTCAAGGACATGGAGTCCGGCGAGCAGACGGCCGTACCCCTGGCCGAGGTGACCGAGGCGGTCCGTACCCGCCTCGCGTGAAACACCTGTCGTGGGCGGACCGCCGGGTCCGCCCACGACAGGGGCGCGCCGGGCCCCCTCAACGGCGGGCTGCGGGCGCCCCGTTCCGCCTGTCGTCAACCTGACGGCTGCGTGTTCATCCTGCCGGGCGATTCCGGTCCGGCGGCGGACGTGACACCAACGGTTGGGCCGTACCCCGCCCGAGAGCGTGGACAGAGCCCCGGTTCACGGCGGTGACAGCCCCGCACCCCCTCGTTCCGGGGCCTTGTGCGCCCGCATCCGTGCGCGCATCTTTATGTCCATCGAACGGAAGACCGGTGCGGCCGTACGGCACAATGACCGTGCCCCAGCAGGCCACTCACTGACGGAACGGCGATATGACGACTGCAGCGGTTGACCATCCCTCCTCCGACCAGGACGCGGACGGCGGGAAGAGGACCATCGGCGGCAGTCGCGCGCTGGCACTGCTGCTGGTCATCACGGGCGCTGCCGGACTTCTCGCCGCGTGGGTCATCACCATCGACAAGCTGAAGCTGGCCGAGGACCCCAACTTCGTCCCGGGCTGCAGCCTCAACCCCGTGGTGGCCTGCGGCAACATCATGAAGAGCGACCAGGCGTCGGCCTTCGGCTTCCCGAACCCGATGCTCGGCATGGCCACCTACCCCGTGATCATCGGGATCGGTCTGGCGCTGCTCGCCGGGGCGCGCTTCCGCGGCTGGTACTGGCTGGGGATGAACGCGGGCACGCTGTTCGGTGTCGGCTTCTGCACCTGGCTCCAGTACCAGTCGCTGTACAACATCAACTCGCTCTGCCTGTGGTGCTGCCTGGCCTGGGTCGCCACGATCCTCATGTTCTGCTACGTCACCACGCACAACATCAAGCACCGGATCATTCCCGCGCCGAGCTGGCTGCGCAACGGGCTCACCGAGTTCCACTGGGTGCCCCCGGTCCTGTGGATCGGGATCATCGGCATGCTGATCCTGACCCGCTGGTGGGACTTCTGGACCAGCTGACCGGTCCGCCCGTCGCGGCCCGGCCGGCCTCCGGCCCGGCAGGGATGTCAGTGCGGTGACATAGGCTTCAAAACGTGGAGCCCGACCTCTTTACCGCAGCTGCCGAAGACCGCCAGGAGAAGGACCCGTCCAGCAGCCCCCTCGCTGTCCGGATGCGTCCGCGTACCCTCGACGAGGTCGTGGGCCAGCAGCATCTGCTGAAGCCGGGATCGCCACTGCGCCGCCTGGTCGGCGAGGGCAGCGGGGGACCGGCCGGCCCTTCGTCGGTCATCCTCTGGGGCCCGCCCGGCATCGGGAAGACGACCCTGGCGTACGTGGTCAGCAAAGCCACGAACAAACGATTCGTCGAGCTCTCCGCGATCACCGCGGGCGTCAAGGAAGTGCGCGCCGTGATCGAGGGCGCCCGTCGCGCCACCGGTGGCTACGGCAAGGAGACCGTCCTCTTCCTGGACGAGATCCACCGCTTCTCCAAGGCGCAGCAGGACTCGCTGCTCCCGGCCGTGGAGAACCGCTGGGTCACCCTGATCGCCGCGACCACCGAGAACCCCTACTTCTCGATCATCTCCCCGCTGCTGTCGCGCTCACTGCTGCTGACGCTCGAGTCACTGACCGACGACGATCTTCGCGGCCTGCTGCACCGGGCCCTGACCGACGAGCGCGGACTCGGCGGCGCGGTGACGCTGCCCGAGGACGCGGAGGAACACCTGCTGCGCATCGCCGGGGGCGACGCGCGCCGGGCGCTGACGGCGCTGGAGGCGGCGGCCGGCGCGGCGCTGTCCAAGCAGGAGGCGGAGATCACCCTCGTCACCCTGGAGGAGACCGTCGACCGGGCGGCCGTGAAGTACGACCGGGACGGGGACCAGCACTACGACGTGGCGAGTGCGCTGATCAAGTCGATCCGCGGCTCCGACGTGGACGCGGCGCTGCACTACCTGGCCCGGATGATCGAGGCGGGGGAGGACCCCCGGTTCATCGCCCGGCGGCTGATGATCTCGGCCAGTGAGGACATCGGTCTCGCCGACCCCACGGCACTGCCCACCGCGGTCGCGGCGGCCCAGGCCGTCGCACTGATCGGCTTCCCGGAGGCGGCGCTCACCCTCAGCCATGCCACCATCGCGCTGGCCCTCGCCCCGAAGTCCAACGCGGCGACGCTGGCGATCTCCGCGGCACAGGACGACGTACGGAAGGGACTGGCGGGCCCGGTCCCGGCCCATCTGCGAGACGGCCACTACAAGGGCGCCGCCAAGCTGGGCCACGCGCAGGGCTACGTCTATCCGCACGACGTTCCCGGCGGCATCGCCGCCCAGCAGTACGCCCCGGACGCCGTCCGCGACAAGCGGTACTACCGGCCCACGCGCTACGGGGCCGAGGCGCGCTACGCGGATGTGGCGGACCGGGTCCGCGAGCGTCTGGGCCGTACGGACACCGACGGCGCCGCGAGCGCGCCGGACGGCTCGTAGGGGCCGGGGTCCGGCGCTCCGCCACGACGACGTCGCGGACGGGCGGGTCTCAGTGGGCGGCCGCATCGAAGAGGGTGCGCATGGCGTGGCGCAGCTCCGTCATGTCGCGCACCGGCTCGGGGAACTCGAAGCGGGCGTCGAAGCAGGGCCCGTTCCGCTCGAAGAAGCGGACCCGGAGTCCGAGGCGGTCCAGAGCGACCGGCACGACGGAGGGCCGGCTCCCCGTCCCGGCCCGGGCGGACCGGTCGCCGAGGAGCTCGCACAGTGTTCCCAGCCGTTCGCCGTGGGCTGCGTGCAGATGCTGCAGCAGCTCCGCCTCGTGGGCGGCGAGCGGGTCGGCGGCCGCGTCCCCCAGCTCCTCCGGCTCGACCGCCTCCGCACCCCACAGGTCCTCGACATGGGCCTCGCCCGTCTCCAGCCGCAGCAGCATCCGGCCGGGGCCGGCCATTCCGGGTACGGACGTGAGCCATCCGCAGACGCGGGCCCGGCCGCGGATGCGGTGCGGGACGGAGACCGGGGCGACGTCCGTGATCTCCAGCACGGCCGCCAGCTCGTCGTCCTGGGCGTGCGTCGCAGCCCGCACAGCCGGGGAATCAGCGGGGAATTCGAGGAAGAGGTCGCCGTCCGGACCCACGGTCCGGGACAGCGGCATCAGCTGGTCCGAGCCCGCCGTCTCCAGCCCGGGGATGAGCAGCACCGCGGAGCAGGTACTCTGTACGAGAGTTCGTGTGCGCTCGGCTGCTGACGGCATCCGTGTGTTTTCAAGCCCGCTGGGACGCGGCTGACCACGATCAGATCGGCCTTCCGTCGTAGCAGCACTTTTCTGTGTGCTGCCGCTGTCTGTGCTGTCCGTGACGTGTGTGGTGTTCCCAGGGCGAGACATGCGATCTCCTTGAGTAAGGTGAGCCTAACCTAACCTACAACGGAGGTCTGGAGAACGTGCCTAATCAGTCGCGTCCCAAGGTCAAGAAGAGCCGCGCGCTCGGCATTGCGCTGACGCCGAAGGCCGTCAAGTACTTCGAGGCCCGCCCCTACCCGCCGGGCGAGCACGGCCGTGGCCGCAAGCAGAACTCGGACTACAAGGTCCGTCTGCTCGAGAAGCAGCGTCTGCGCGCCCAGTACGACATCAGCGAGCGCCAGATGGCGCGTGCCTACGACCGCGCCAAGAAGGCCGAAGGCAAGACGGGCGAGGCGCTGGTCGTCGAGCTCGAGCGCCGCCTCGACGCGCTGGTCCTGCGTTCCGGTATCGCCAAGACGATCTACCAGGCGCGCCAGATGGTCGTTCACGGCCACATCGAGGTCAACGGTGGCAAGGTCGACAAGCCGTCGTTCCGTGTCCGTCCGGACGACATCGTCATGGTCCGCGAGCGCAGCCGCGAGAAGTACCCCTTCCAGGTGGCCCGCGAGGGTGGTTACGACACCGACGGTGAGACCCCGCGCTACCTGCAGGTGAACCTGAAGGCCCTGGCCTTCCGCCTTGACCGGGACCCGAACCGCAAGGAAATCCCCGTGATCTGCGACGAGCAGCTCGTCGTCGAGTACTACGCCCGCTGATTCAGGCGTAGCCGCTCAACACCGGCGCTCAGGCCCGCCCCTCTCCGATCGGGGAGGCGGCGGGCTTTCGCGTCGCCCCGGCCGGGGACGGCGGACCCGGTGGCTGCGGGCGCCGCTCGCCGGGCCTGCCCGACAGGGCCCTGGCCACCACCGCGTCGATGCCCAGACCGGCGCCCGCGCTCCGCTCCGACGCGTACGACTCCTCGCCCAGCTCATGGCGGGCCAGCTCCTCGCAGCGGGCCCGGGGCCCGCCGTAGTGCGCCGAGCCGAACAGCGGCAGCCCCACCGACGGCCAGATCCGGTCGGCGGCCCCCTGCAGCAGAGCCGCCTCCGCCGGGTCGCCCTCGACCACTGTCACGAGCGCCAGCAGCTCCAGGGTGAGCACGGTGCCCAGGCGGTCATGGAACGTGTGGCTGATGGCCAGCGACTCCCCGAGCAGCTCGCGGGCCCGGGCGGGGCGGCCGCGCTGCAGTGCCGCGAAGCCCAGGACGTACAGCGCGTAACTGAGCGCCCACCGCTCCCCGTGGTCCTCGCAGATCTCCCGTACCTCTTCGCAGATCGCGACCGCGCCGTCCAGGTCGCCCTGGAACCCGACCGTCATGGCCAGTTCGATCTGGGCCATCAGTACGTTGCTGTTCAGTTCGCCGAGTTCCCGGTAGCGGCCGAGCGCCTCCTGCAGCAGTTCGTGTGCGCGCGCCATGTCGTCCGTGACCAGGGCCAGGCAGCCCGTGCGGTGCACCGCGTACGCCGACGCCACGGCGTCCCCCGCCAGATCCGCCTCCTCCCGGCACTCCGTCAGCGCCGAGATCGCGCCCACCGGATCGCCCTGGAGGACCGCGACGTACCCGAGCACCCACAGCGCCTTCAGCCGCGAGGTGTCGTACGGCGTCTCCTCCTCCCGTACGTGCTCCAGCCAGTGCCGGCCCTCCGAGAGGCGTCCGCAGCCGACCCACAGGAACCAGAGCGTGCCCGCCAGGTACTGCGCGAGGTGCGCTTCCTCGGGGCTCTCCAGTGAACACTCCATGGCCCGCCGGAGGTTCGGCAGCTCGCTCTCCACCCGGGCGGCGACCTCCGCCTGCCGAGGGCTGAACCAGTCGAGCTCGCACCAGGTCGCCAGCCCCAGGAACCAGTCCCGGTGACGGCGGCGCAGCCGGTCCGTGTCACCCGTGGCCGCGAGCCACTCGGCGCCGTACTCCCGCACCGTGTCCAGCATCCGGTACCGGGCGCCCACGGCCGACTCCTCGCGCAGGACCACGGACTGCGCCAGCAGTCCGGACAGCACGTCCAGCACCGAGTCGGCCGGCAGGTCGGGACCGCTGCAGATGTACTCGGCCGCCTCCAGGTCGAACTGCCCCGCGAAGACGGACAGCCGTGCCCACAGCAGCCGCTGCTCGGGCGCGCAGAGCTCATGACTCCAGCCGATGGCCGTACGGAGCGTCTGGTGGCGGCCGAGCGCACTGCGGCTGCCACCGGTCAGCAGCCGGAAACGGTCGTCCAGCCGCTGCAGCACCTGCTCCGTCGACAGCGCCCGCAGCCGGCCGGCGGCCAGTTCCAGCGCGAGCGGAATGCCGTCGAGGCGCCGGCACAGCTCCAGGGCCGCGCCCCGGCTGTGCTCGGACAGCCGGAAGCCGGGCTGCACCGAGGCGGCCCGCTCGGCGAAGAGCAGCAACGCGTCCTCGTCGCACATCGTCGCGAGCGGGTAGCCGCTCTCGCCGTCGAGGTCCAGCGGCAGCCGGCCCGCTGCCAGCACCCGCAGCCCCGGTGCGCGGCGCAGCAGATCCCGTACCAACTCCGCACAGGCGTCGACCAGATGCTCGAAACCGTCGATCACCAGCAGGAGCCGGCGCTCGGCGCAGTGTTCGAGGAGTGTCGAGCGGGGCGGCCTGCTCGTATGGTCCGTGAGACCCAGCGCGTCGACCATGGCGTGCTCCAGCAGTGCCGCGTCGTGGACCGCCGACAGCTCCACCAGCCAGACCCCGTCGCAGTACCGTTTCTCCAGGAGCGACGCCACTCTGCCGACCAGCCTGGACTTGCCGACCCCGCCCACCCCGACGACGGTGACGAGCCGCGACTCCTCCAGCAGCCCGGCGACATCGGCCAGTTCTCTGTCGCGACCAACGAATCTGTTCAGCTCCGCCGGCAGATTGCCCGGGTGACGGGGCGTCGGAGCCCCGGGGGAGGCGGCCGTGGGGCCGGGATCGTCGGAGGACGGAAAGGGGCGCTGAGTGCGTCGCATGAAACACGCAGAGTACTGGCCCGAAAGCGCTCCGTACAATCTCGTTGCCGGAACTCCCGCCGGGCCGACCGGTCATGCGGTACAGGGCGCGAGCCCCGGCGCGATAGGCTCGGGGCACGGCGACCGGCCGCCGCGACGGCCCCGCCGAACAGCAGGAAACAAGACAGACAGACGACAAGCCAGAGAGCGGTGCACTGTGTCCGGTGGTGAGGTGGCCGGGATCCTGGTGGCCGTCTTCTGGGCGATCCTGGTTTCGTTCCTCGCCGTCGTGCTGGTGAGGCTCGCCCAGACGCTCAGGGCGACCACGAAACTCGTGGCGGACGTGACCGAACAGGCCGTCCCGTTGCTCGCCGACGCCTCCGCGACCGTACGCTCCGCGCAGACCCAGCTCGACAAGGTCGACGCGATCGCGACGGACGTCCAGGAAGTCACCTCCAACGCCTCGGCCCTCTCCACCACCGTCGCCTCCACCTTCGGCGGCCCGCTGGTCAAGGTCGCGGCGTTCGGTTACGGGGTCCGGCAGGCCATCGGCCGCAGGACGAGCCCCGAACCGGAAGCGCGCTCCCGGCGCTCGGTGATCGTCGGCCGGACCGTGCCGTCCGCGCGTGGCAGGAAGCGCGACGGCAGAAACTCCCGCGGATCGAAGGACTGACGCAGCGATGTTCCGCCGTACGTTCTGGTTCACCGCCGGCGCAGCCGCCGGCGTCTGGGCCACCGCCAAGGTCAACCGGAAGATCAAGCAGCTGACCCCCGAGAGCCTCGCGGCGCAGGCCGCGGACAAGGCACTCGTGGCCGGTCACAAGCTCAAGGACTTCGCCCTGGACGTCCGCGAGGGCATGTCCAGACGCGAGGCCGAACTGGGCGAGGCGCTCGGGCTCGAAGCGCCCGTCGACCCCGATCTCCCCGTGCAGCGCCACTTCGCCGTCGAGGCGGACGAGCCCGAGGCGCCCCGCAGACTTCCCCGCACGTCACGCACCTACAACTCGTACAACCGGAATGAGGACCACTGATGGAGTCGGCAGAAATTCGCCGCCGCTGGCTGAGCTTCTACGAGGAGCGCGGTCACACCGTCGTCCCTTCGGCGTCGCTCATCGCGGACGACCCGACTCTGCTGCTGGTCCCGGCCGGCATGGTGCCCTTCAAGCCGTACTTCCTCGGCGAGGTCAAGCCGCCCGCGCCGCGCGTCACCAGCGTGCAGAAGTGCGTCCGTACACCGGACATCGAAGAGGTCGGCAAGACCACCCGGCACGGCACGTTCTTCCAGATGTGCGGGAACTTCTCCTTCGGTGACTACTTCAAGGAAGGCGCCATCGAGTACGCCTGGGAGCTGCTGACCGGCTCCGTGGCGGACGGCGGCTTCGGTCTCGACCCCGAGCGGCTGTGGATCACGGTCTACCTCGACGACGACGAGGCCGAGCAGATCTGGCGCGACAAGATCGGTGTCCCGGCCGAGCGCATCCAGCGCCTCGGCAAGAAGGACAACTTCTGGTCCATGGGCGTCCCCGGCCCCTGCGGCCCCTGTTCCGAGATCAACTACGACCGCGGCCCCGAGTTCGGCGTCGAGGGCGGCCCGGCCGTCAACGACGAGCGGTACGTGGAGATCTGGAACCTGGTCTTCATGCAGTACGAGCGCGGCGCCGGCGACGGCAAGGACGACTTCCCGATCCTCGGCGACCTGCCGTCCAAGAACATCGATACCGGCCTCGGCCTCGAACGCCTCGCGATGATCCTGCAGGGCGTGCAGAACATGTACGAGACCGACACCCTGCGCGTCGTCATGGACAAGGCCACCGAGCTCACCGGGGTCCGCTACGGCGCCGCGGCCGGCACGGACGTCTCGCTGCGCGTGGTCGCCGACCACATCCGTACCTCCGTCATGCTCATCGGCGACGGCGTCACCCCCGGCAACGAGGGCCGCGGCTACGTGCTGCGCCGCATCATGCGCCGGGCCATCCGCAACATGCGGCTGATGGGCGCCACCGGCTCGGTCGTGAACGAGCTGGTCGACGTCGTGATCAACACGATGGGGCAGCAGTACCCCGAGCTGGTCACCGACCGCAAGCGCATCGAGACCGTCGCGCTCGCCGAGGAGGCCGCCTTCCTCAAGGCCCTCAAGGGCGGCACCAACATCCTGGAGACCGCCGTCACGGAGACCAAGGCCGCAGGCGGCCAGGTCCTCGCCGGTGACAAGGCGTTCCTGCTCCACGACACCTGGGGCTTCCCGATCGACCTCACCCTGGAGATGGCCGCCGAGCAGGGCCTCTCCGTGGACGAGGACGGCTTCCGCCGCCTCATGCAGGAGCAGCGGGACAAGGCGAAGGCCGACGCCAGGGCCAAGAAGACCGGTCACGCGGACCTCTCCGCCTACCGCGAGGTCGCCGACAACTCCGGCGTCACCGAGTTCACCGGCTACCTCTCGACCGAGGGCGAGTCGACCATCGTCGGTCTCCTCGTCGACGGTGTGTCCTCGCCCGCCGCCTCCGAGGGCGACGAGGTCGAGGTCGTCCTGGACCGCACCCCGTTCTACGCCGAGGGCGGCGGCCAGCTCGCCGACCAGGGCCGGATCCGGCTCGACAACGGCGCCGTGATCCAGGTCCGCGACGTCCAGCAGCCGGTGCCCGGCGTCTCCGTGCACAAGGGCTCGGTCCAGGTCGGCGAGGTGACGGTCGGCGCCTCCGCCTTCGCCGCCATCGACAACACCCGCCGGCGTGCCATCGCCCGCGCCCACAGCGCCACCCACCTCACGCACCAGGCGCTGCGCGACGCGCTCGGCCCGACGGCCGCCCAGGCCGGTTCGGAGAACTCCCCGGGCCGCTTCCGCTTCGACTTCGGTTCGCCCGCCGCCGTACCCGGCACGGTCCTCGTCGACGTCGAGCAGAAGATCAACGAGGTCCTGTCGCGGGAGCTCGACGTCCAGGCCGAGGTCATGTCGATCGACGAGGCCAAGAAGCAGGGCGCCATCGCCGAGTTCGGCGAGAAGTACGGCGAGCGGGTCCGCGTCGTCACCATCGGCGACTTCTCCAAGGAGCTGTGCGGTGGCACGCACGTCGGCAACACCGCCCAGCTCGGCCTGGTGAAGCTGCTCGGCGAGTCGTCCATCGGCTCCGGTGTGCGCCGTATCGAGGCCCTCGTCGGCGTCGACGCGTACAACTTCCTCGCCAAGGAGCACACGGTCGTCGCCCAGCTCCAGGAGCTGGTCAAGGGCCGCTCGGAGGAGCTTCCGGAGAAGATCGCCTCGATGCTCGGCAAGCTGAAGGATGCCGAGAAGGAGATCGAGAAGTTCCGCGCGGAGAAGGTCCTGGCGGCCGCCGCGGGCCTGGTCGACTCCGCCAAGGACGTACGGGGCGTCGCCCTGGTCACCGGTCAGGTGCCGGACGGCACCTCGGCCGACGACCTGCGCAAGCTCGTCCTCGACGTCCGCGGGCGCATCCAGGGCGGCCGGCCGGCCGTCGTGGCCCTGTTCACCACGGCCAACGGCCGCCCGCTGACCGTCATCGCCACCAACGAGGCCGCACGCGAGCGTGGCCTCAAGGCCGGTGACCTGGTCCGTACCGCCGCCAAGACGCTCGGCGGCGGTGGCGGCGGCAAGCCGGACGTCGCGCAGGGCGGCGGCCAGAACCCGGACGCCATCGGCGACGCCGTCGCCGCTGTCGAACGCCTCGTCACCGAGACGGCGTGACGCCGGACATGACGATGCGCCGCGGTCGCCGGCTGGCGATCGACGTCGGGGACGCCCGCATCGGGGTCGCCTCGTGCGACCCCGACGGGATCCTTGCCACGCCGGTGGAGACCGTGCCGGGACGCGACGTCCCGGCCGCCCACCGGCGGCTCGGTCAGATCGTCGCGGAGTACGAGCCGATCGAGGTCATCGTCGGCCTGCCACGCTCCCTGGGCGGCGGTGAAGGGCCGGCCGCGGCCAAGGTCCGCGCCTTCACCGACGTGCTCGCCCGTGCGGTTGCACCCATTCCGGTGCGATTGGTGGACGAGAGGATGACCACAGTGACGGCCAGTCAAGGGCTGCGCGCCTCGGGCGTGAAGTCCAAAAAAGGCCGATCCGTCATTGATCAGGCTGCCGCTGTGGTGATCCTCCAGAACGCTCTGGAGTCCGAACGGGCTTCGGGCAATCCACCCGGCGAGGGCGTCGAAGTGGTTGTCTGATCGCGATACGGTAACGTTCCGCGCGATGCGGCGGTGTTCGAACAAACACCGCACAGCAAAGAGACGGGACCTCGTCTCGCGGCTCAAGGGGATCGATGACTGAGTATGGCCGGGGCCCCGGCTCCGAACCGTGGCATCCCGAGGATCCCTTGTTTGGGGACCAGGGATGGGGAGGTCAGCAGCCTGCCCACGGCCAGAGCCAGTACGGCGGCCAACAGCCCGACCCGTATGCCCAGCAGCAGCCGCAGGACCCGTATGCGCAGGACCCGTACGCCCAGCAGCCGCAGTATCAGCAGCAGCCGCAGGACCCTTACGCGCAGCAGCAGTCTCAGCAGCATCAGCAGCACCAGCAGGATCCGTACGCGCAGCAGCCGCCGCAGTACCAGCAGCAGCCCCCGTACGGTCAGCAGCAGGATCCTTACGCCCAGCAGCCTTCCTACAACGGCGGCTGGGACACCGGTCAGCAGCCCGCCGCGATGCCGTACGAGGGCCAGCCCGGCGCCTCGTACGGCTACGGCGAGACGAACGACTACTACGGCACCCCCGAGGCGTACCCGCCGCCGCAGCCCCCGGGCCACCGCGAGGCCGAACCCGCACCGGCGCCGGCGCAGAACCCGGACTGGGACCCCGAGGTCCAGCCGGAGGAGACCCACCCGTTCTTCACGGGTGCGGACGACGGCAAAGCCAAGGACGACAGCGACGAGTACGACGACGACCCGCGTGAGTCCCGCCGCGGGAACGGCGACGGCGAGCGTCGCGGCAAGGGCAAGAAGAAGAAGGGGCGCAGCGGCTGCGCCTGTCTGGTCGTCTCCCTCGTCCTGGCCGGCGGTCTCGGCGGCGTGGGCTACTTCGGCTACTCCTTCTACAAGGACAAGTTCGGCTCGGCCCCTGACTACGCGGGTAGCGGCTCGGGCTCGGTCGAGGTGGAGATCCCGAAGGGCGCGTACGGGTACGACATCGGCAACATCCTGAAGAAGGCCGGGGTCGTCAAGAGCGTCGACGCTTTCGTCTCCGCGCAGAACGAGAACCCCAAGGGGAAGTCGATCCAGGCCGGGGTCTATCTCCTCCATGAGGAGATGTCGGCGTCCGAGGCCGTGAAGATGATGGTCGACCCGAAGAGCCAGAACCTTCTGGTGATTCCCGAGGGAACCCGCAACGTTGCCGTCTACGCGATGGTCGACAAGAAGCTGGGCCTCAAGAAGGGCACGACCCAGGCCGTCGCCAAGTCCAAGAAGTCCGATCTGGGCCTGCCCGACTGGGTGAGTAAGAACAAGGACATCAAGGACCCGCTGGAAGGATTCCTCTACCCGGCCGCGTACCCGGTGACGAAGGAAACCAAGCCGGAGGCCATTCTGGAGAAGATGGTCTCCAGGTCCAACGAGGAGTACAAGGACCTCGGCCTCGAAGCCGCCGCCAAGAAGTACAAACTGGATGGTCCGTGGCAGGTGCTCACCGTGGCCAGCCTGGTCCAGGCGGAAGGCCTCACGCACGACGACTTCCGCAAGATGGCGGAGGTCGTCTACAACCGCCTGAAGCCTGACAACGTGGCCACCAACCGCAAGCTCGAATTCGACTCTGCGTTCAATTACCTCAAGAACCAGAGCGAGATCAAGATCAGGTCGAACGAGATCCGGACGAACCCGGATCCCTACAACACCTACTACCACGCCGGTCTTCCGCCTGGGCCCATCGGCAACCCCGGGGACGAAGCCCTGCGCGCGACGATCAGCCCCACGGCCGGCGGGTGGATGTTCTTCATCTCGCTCGACGGCAAGAAGACGCAGTTCACCAAGACGGTCGCCGAGCACGAGAAGCTCAACGAGAAGTTCAAGGAAATGCATGACCTCGACTGACCGGCGCCACCGGGCAGCCGTCCTGGGCTCGCCCATCGCGCACTCGCTCTCCCCGGTCCTGCACCGCGCGGCGTACGCCGAACTCGGCCTCGACGACTGGTCGTACGACCGGTTCGACGTGGACGAGGCGGCGCTTCCCGGCTTCGTCGAGGGGCTGGACTCCTCCTGGGCCGGGCTCTCCCTCACCATGCCGCTGAAGCGGGCGATCATCCCGCTGCTGGACTCCATCAGCGAGACGGCGTCCTCTGTCGAGGCCGTGAACACGGTCGTCCTCACCGAGGGCGGTCGGCGCACCGGCGACAACACGGATATCCCGGGCATGATCGCCGCCCTGCGGGAGCGCGGTGTCGAGAAGACCGAGTCCGCCGCCGTCCTCGGCGCCGGAGCCACTGCCTCCTCCGCGCTCGCCGCGCTCTCGCAGATCTGCACGGGGCCGGTCACGGCCTACGTCCGCAGCCGCGAGCGCGGTGACGAGATGCGTGGCTGGGGCGAGCGGCTCGGGGTCGATGTGCACATCGCGGACTGGGCCGAGGCCGAGCAGGCACTGCACGCACCGCTGGTCATCGCGACCACCCCGGCGGGTGCCACGGACGGGCTGATGGACGCAGTCCCGGAGCGTCCCGGCACGCTGTTCGACGTGCTGTACGAGCCCTGGCCCACCGGACTTGCATCCGCTTGGGAGAGCCACAGCGGCGCAGTCATCGGAGGTCTTGACCTCCTGGTGCACCAGGCCGTCCTCCAGGTCGAGCAGATGACGGGCCGTTCGCCCGCACCGCTGGCCGCCATGCGCCAGGCCGGCGAGCAGGCTCTGGCCGCCCGCTGAAGGCACACCCGGCCCGGCCGGCCGTCCGTCTGATGGACCGGCGGCGGGCCGGAGGGCCCGGTCGTGGGAGGATCGAGGGCGGCGGGCCAGGGCCGCGCACCCGGTCGCGCCGTTGGAGTTAACAGGCGCGAGCATGAGGAGCACCGTTGAGCAGGTTGCGCTGGCTGACCGCCGGAGAGTCGCACGGCCCCGCACTGGTGGCGACGCTGGAGGGTCTTCCCGCCGGCATCCCCGTCACCACGGAGATGGTGGCGGACGCGCTCGCCAGGCGACGGCTCGGATACGGGCGCGGCGCCCGGATGAAGTTCGAGAAGGACGAGGTCACCTTCCTCGGCGGGGTCCGGCACGGTCTGACCATGGGCTCGCCGGTCGCCGTGATGGTGGGCAACACCGAGTGGCCCAAGTGGGAGCAGGTCATGTCGGCCGACCCGGTCGACCCCGAGGTGCTGGCCGCCCAGGCCCGTAACGCCCCGTTGACCCGCCCCCGGCCCGGCCACGCCGACCTCGCCGGCATGCAGAAGTACGGCTTCGACGAGGCCCGGCCGATCCTGGAGCGCGCCAGCGCCCGGGAGACCGCGGCCCGCGTCGCCCTCGGTGCCGTCGCCCGGTCGTACCTCAAGGAGACGGCCGGGATCGAGATCGTCAGCCACGTGGTCGAACTGGCCGCGGCGAAGGCGCCCTACGGGGTCTACCCCGTCCCCGCCGACGTCGAGAAGCTCGACGCCGACCCGGTGCGCTGCCTCGACGCCACCGCGAGCAAGCAGATGATCGCCGAGATCGACCAGGCCCACAAGGACGGTGACACGCTCGGCGGTGTGGTCGAGGTGCTGGCGTACGGAGTGCCGGTCGGCCTCGGTTCGCACGTGCACTGGGACCGGCGCCTCGACGCCCGCCTCGCCGCCGCGCTCATGGGCATCCAGGCCATCAAGGGAGTCGAGGTCGGCGACGGCTTCGACCTCGCCCGGGTGCCGGGTTCGCAGGCGCACGACGAGATCCTGGTGACCGACGACGGGATCAGGCGCGCCTCCGGCCGCTCCGGCGGAACCGAGGGCGGACTGACCACCGGCGAGCTGCTGCGCGTCCGGGCCGCGATGAAGCCGATCGCGACCGTGCCGCGCGCGCTCGCCACCGTCGACGTGCAGACCGGTGAGCCGGCCAAGGCCCACCACCAGCGCTCCGATGTCTGTGCCGTTCCGGCAGCCGGCATCGTCGCCGAGGCGATGGTCGCACTCGTCCTCGCCGACGCGGTCGCGGAGAAGTTCGGCGGCGACAGCGTCGCCGAGACCCACCGCAACGTCCAGTCGTACCTCGACAACCTCCAGATCCGATGAGCGGTCCGCTGATCGTCCTGGTCGGGCCCATGGGCGTCGGCAAGTCCACGGTCGGCGAGCTGCTCGCCGACCGGCTGGGCACCGGCTACCGGGACACCGACGCCGATGTCGTCGCGACGGCCGGCAAGCCCATCTCGGAGATCTTCTACGACGAGGGCGAGGAGCACTTCCGCGCACTGGAGCGGCAGGCCGTCCGGGCCGCGGTCGCCGAGCACGGGGGAGTCCTCTCGCTCGGCGGCGGCGCCGTCCTCGACGAGGCGACGCGCGCCCTGCTCGCCGACCACGCCGTCGTCTACCTCTCGATGGACGTCGACGAGGCGGTGAAGCGGGTCGGGCTCAACACCGCGCGCCCGCTGCTCGCCGTGAACCCGCGCCGGCAGTGGCGCGAGCTCATGGAGGCCCGCCGCCACCTCTACACGGAGGTGGCCCGCGCGGTCGTCGCCACCGACGAGCGCACACCGGAAGAGGTCGCCCAGGCGGTCCTCGACGCACTGGAGCTGCCGGACGCACCGTCCGGCCGGGAGAACCGAACGATGACCGACCAGGCCCCCACCCGCATCCAGATCGCCGGCAGCGCGGGCACCGACCCGTACGAGGTGCTGATCGGCCGGCAACTCCTCGCGGAGCTGCCCACGCTCATCGGTGAGCGCGCCCAGCGCGTCGCGGTCCTGCACCCGGAGGCGCTCGCCGAGACCGGCGAGGCGGTCCGCCAGGACCTCGCGGACCAGGGCTACGAGGCCATCGCGATCCAGCTGCCCAACGCCGAGGAGGCCAAGACCGTCGAGGTCGCCGCCTACTGCTGGAAGGCGCTCGGCCAGACCGGCTTCACCCGCACCGATGTCATCGTCGGTATCGGCGGCGGCGCGACCACGGACGTCGCCGGCTTCGTCGCCGCCTCCTGGCTGCGCGGGGTGCGCTGGATCGCCGTACCCACGACCGTGCTCGGCATGGTCGACGCGGCCGTGGGCGGGAAGACCGGCATCAACACCGCCGAGGGCAAGAACCTCGTCGGCGCCTTCCACCCGCCGGCCGGCGTGCTCTGCGACCTGGCCGCGCTGGACTCGCTGCCGGTCAACGACTACGTCTCCGGCATGGCGGAGATCATCAAGGCCGGCTTCATCGCCGACCCGGTGATCCTCGACCTCGTCGAGGCGGACCCGCAGGGCGCGCGTTCGCCGCAGGGGCCGCACACCTCCGAGCTCATCGAGCGGGCCATCCGGGTCAAGGCCGAGGTCGTCTCCAGCGACCTCAAGGAGTCCGGGCTCCGCGAGATCCTCAACTACGGGCACACGCTGGCCCACGCGATCGAGAAGAACGAACGCTACAAGTGGCGCCACGGCGCGGCCGTCTCGGTCGGCATGGTCTTCGCCGCCGAGCTCGGCCGCCTCGCCGGACGTCTGGACGACGCCACCGCCGACCGGCACCGCACCGTCCTGGAGTCCGTCGGACTGCCGCTCACCTACCGCGGCGACCAGTGGCCCAAGCTGCTGGAGAACATGAAGGTGGACAAGAAGTCCCGGGGCAGCCTGCTGCGGTTCATCGTCCTGGACGGCCTCGGCAAGCCGGCCGTCCTGGAGGGTCCCGACCCGGCCGTGCTGCTCGCCGCCTACGGCGAGGTCTCGGCGTGACCCGCCGGGTGTTCGTCCTCAACGGGCCCAACCTCGGCCGGCTCGGCTCCCGGGAGCCCGACGTCTACGGAGCCACTTCGTACGCCGGCCTCGTCGACACCTGCCGCACCCTCGGCAAGGAGCTCGGCTTCGACGTCGACGTCCGTGAGACGAACGACGAGGGGGAGCTGATCCGCTGGCTCCACGAGGCAGCGGACGGTTCAATTCCGGTCGTTCTCAACCCGGGCGCCTTCACCCACTATTCGTACGGGATGCGGGACGCGGCGGCCCAGCGCACCGCCCCGCTGATCGAGGTGCACATCTCGAACCCGTACGCGCGGGAGGAATTCCGCCACACCTCCGTGGTCGCGCCCGTGGCCACCGGGACCGTGGCCGGATTCGGCATCGGCTCCTACCGGCTCGCCCTGCGCGCGCTGGCGGACGAGCTGACGGACTGACGCACCGCCGCACCGGAAGGCCGACTGGCCGACGGGGCACTGTGGACCCTCCCCGGCCG
>NZ_JAELVH010000117.1 GCF_019399235.1 Streptomyces poriferorum
GAACTCCGTGCCCGCCGCGGTCAGCGCGACCGTCGCGGGGGTGCCGCCGGACTGGGACTGCTTCTTCGGCTTCTTCGCCACGGGGGAGTGGCCCTCCGCTCGCTCAGTTGGGGTGGGTCGGGGCCCGGGTGAGTTCCACGGCCGGCAGCGACGGGAGGTGCCGGATGACGGCGGTCTCGGAGCGCAGGATCGTCAGCTCCTCGCGGAGCCGGGTCGCGGTGTCCGGGGCCTGGAGCAGCCGCTGTTTGGCGGGGACGTCGAGGACCGCGGCGGCGGCCACCAGGTAGGAGACGACCGACGGCTCGCCGGGCAGGTCCGCGCCCGTGGTCAGGGAACGCTCGCTCGCGCCCGCCAGCCGCTTCTGGTAGCTGCGGAAGGCCCGCAGGACGCCCTCGGTGAGTGCCTCCGCCTCCTCGCCCGGGTCCTCGTCGAGTTCTTCGAGCTCGGCGGTGAGGAACGGGCCGCTCGCGTCCACGGACAGGAGCCTCACGCGGCTGGTGCCGGTCGCCAGGACCTCGAAGCTGCCGTCCGAACGCTCCCGGATCTTCGCCGCGTCGGCGATACAGCCGACCCGGTGGAACGTCTGGACCGGGTCGGGCCCGAAGCCGTCCCCCGGACCGCGCTCGACGGGCACCGTCACGGCGTCCGGCATGCCCGAACCCGTCGGGGCGGTCTCGCGGCCGTCGCGGATCGCGACCACGGCGAAGCGGCGCGGTTCGTCCTCATCGGTCTTCAGCAGCTCGCGCATCATGGCGCGATACCGCTCCTCGAAGACGTTCAGCGGCAGCACAAGGCCGGGAAACAGCACCGCGTTCAGCGGGAACAGAGGCAGGCGAGCGGTGGTCACAACGGTCAAGCGTAATGGCCGCGGGCCCGTCCCCGGTCGGCCCGGTGGCCGAGCGGCGTCCGGGAGGCCACCTTGAGCCGTACTCCGTCCCGTGCGTCGAGGAAACTGCCGAGCGGATCGTCGGACACCGAGGCCCACGGGAACGACGCCGCATGGGGTCCGATCTGCCGGAACTGTTCCAGTGCCTCGCCCCAGCGGCCCCGCGCCAGAAGCACGTACACGAGCAGATTGCGCACCTCGGCCGGCCACGGGTCGCCCGGTGCGAACGCGCCCGACAGCGAGATCGCCAGATCCGCCGCGGCGTCGATCCGCTCCTCCTGCACCGAGGTGAACCCGGCCCCCGGACCTTCGGTCAGCACCGCGAAGGCGGCCCGCAGCGGCAGCGCCTGCACCAGGGAACTGGGCAGCGAGTCCTCGGCCGCCCGCTCGGCGAAGTCGAAGCACTCGCGGTGCGAGCCGTACCAGGCCGCGGAGAGGTACTGGAGGGCGGCGACATGGCAGCCGTAATGGTGCGTGGAGCGCTGGATCGCCTGCCCCCACAGCGCCTCGAACGTCGTGTGCGTGGCATGCGTGCCGCGGGCGTGGTCCAGCGCGAGGCGCCAGGGCACCGGATCGCGGGGATCGCCCTCCGCGGCCGCCGTGATCATCGGCCCGACCGCGCGCAGCTGCTCGGCGCGGGCCGGTGACTCCCAGGCCCGCTCGACCGCGAGCTGGGCCTTGACGAGGATCGCGTCGCAGTCGCGCGGGGCGACGGCCAGCCAGTCGCGGAGCCAGCCGTCCCGGTTGCGGGCGAAGGCGACGAGCCGGTTCAGATAGCGGTCCCGGCTCTCCCACTCGGCGGCGTCCCGGGTCGTCGCCAACAGCTTCGCCGCCGGCTCGTAGTCCCCGAGGGCGGCGGCCACCAGCGCGGGCGAGAGCCGCTCGTCGGGGGCGTCGAGCATCACCGCATGGTCCGCGGGCAACCCGGCGGACAGCTCCGGGGTGTGCCGGATCACGCGCGCGGTACGGAGCAGAGCGCGGAGGAAAGGCATGGTGCAGACCATTGAAAAGCGCTGGTCGGGGCGGGCGCCAGAGAGGCGCTGTGAAGCTTTGGTGCCGAGTGGATGGGTTGCCCTGACCGGAGCCAAGAAAGAGTAAAGGAAATCGCGGAATCTGGCCTGTTCCTGTTGTTCCGGATGGGAACGATCGGTGGTGTGTCCGACGCCGGGGCGCATCTGTTCGGACGCCGTCGGGCCCCGTCGGGCCCGTCAGCACACGGCGCGCGGCCCGGATGCCGTCCGTCAGGCCGCCCGCCCCGGTCAGCCGCGGCGCAGCAGCCGTGAGGCGCCGGCCGCGACGGTGGTGGCCAGTATCCATCCGAGCATGACGAGGGCCGCCGCGATCCACTGCCAGCCGCCCACCATCCGCCAGTAGCCGTCCTGGCCGAGGTCGATCACCGGCACCAGCAGATCCAGCGCGTACAGCGCGGGGTTCCACTCGGGATGCTCGCTGCCCTTGAGCGAAGCCGGTTCGTACCGCGAGAACGCCACCGTGCCCGCCGCCCACAGCAGCGCCATCCAGACCGCGGCCCGCCCCGGCCGGTAGCCGTACGCCACCGTCCAGTCCTGGACGAAGCCCCAGAGCTTCGCGGCGGGCGGCAGCGTCTCGCGCCGGCGCCGCTGCTTGGCGAGCAGCACCTCGCGGGCGTCCGCGTCCTCCCCGCTGCTGCGGAGCACGGCGGCCAGCCGTTCGTACGGCTCCGGCACGTACTCGGGGGTCGCCGCCGCCACCCACTCCAGACGGCGGGAGAGCGGGAAGTGCCCGTACGGGACGAGGTTCTCGTACACGAAACCGCCCATGGCCAGCCCGCCCGGGCCCGGCCAACTGGTCGACACGTCGATCAGCGTGACGACCTTCGCCCCGTTGAGCACCACCCGTCCCTGCGCCGGGCGCTCCGGGTTGAAGCGCAGTTCCGGAGCGACTGTGCGCCGCAGCGACAGTTCCTCGTGGCCGGTCAGCACGAAGACTGCCTTGTGCAGATCGATCGCGTCACCGAAGCGCCCGTCGTCCAGCCGCACCCCGCCCCGGCACCGGAAGACCTGCGGACGGGTGCCGCGGGCCGGTGTCGGGGAGTTGGCGATGCCGTACGGGGGAGTGGTGCCCTGGTTGCCCGTGTCCACGCTGACCCAGGCCTCGCTCATGTACAGCGTCCGCTCCACGCTCAGTTGCGGGGCGTTCAGCGCCCGGAGCCCCTGCGTCGCCCGCAGCCGGCTCCCGCGCAGACTCAGTGAACCGCCCACCTTCGCCCCGCGCAGGCTCAGCTCGCCGAGCGTCTCGATCATCTCGGCCTGAAGGTCCTGGGCGACCGTGAGCCCGTCTCCGACGAGGGCCCGCCCCTGCCGGTCGGGGCCGATGTCGATCTGGCTGATCAGCAGGTCGGTGCCGATCTGGGCGTCCGTGAGCCGGATCCCGCGCTCCACCCGGCAGCGCGGCAGGTGGAGGTCGCCCTCGGTGCGCAGCCGCGCCGCCTCCAGCCGTGGGATCGCGCACCCGACCAGTCGCAGCGTCGTGAAGTGGCACTCGGGCAGCAGCACCTCCTCCTCGAAGCGGCAGCCCGTCATCTCCACGTACGGATCGACGCGCCCGCCCGCCAGATCGAGCCTGCCCGTGATCAGCAGCCCCCGGAGCTTCAGCGCCGCCACCCGGCCGGGCCGGGCCTGCCACCCGGCCGGGCCGGGCCTGTGGACCGCTCAGCAGCAGCCGGGCGACGACCCGGGCCGCCACGCTGCGTTCGGGGCCCCAGACGTGTGGGGCGAAGGGGTCGTCGCGCACCCCGTCACGGGCGCGCAGGTCGTAGGTGGTTCCGGTCCTGAAGGACTGCCACATGCCCAGCTCTGCGGCGCTGAGGCCGTCCGGAAACTCCCCGTCGTGCGGTTCGGTCACCGACGCTCCCTCCGCTCGGAGCCGTAAATCGGTAATCCCCTTATTCCCTCTGAGTGACCAGGTGAACGCTAATAGTCAGCCGTGACACCGGGGACATGTATCAGCCAGTGATACGGGCGTCCGGGCGTCCCGGGCGGTCTGCGAGAATTGCGGTGTGATCTCTCGAATCGATCTGCGCGGCGATGCCCTCCCCGAGGGCGGCGCCCTGCGCGACCTGCTGCCCCGTGCCGAGTTCGACGTGGAAGCCGCCCTGGAGACGGTGCGGCCCATCTGCGAGGACGTACGCCATCGTGGCTCGGCGGCAGTGATCGACTGGGGGGAGAAACTCGACGGGGTACGGCTCGGCTCGATCCGTGTCCCGGCCGACGCGATCACCGGCGCGCTGGAGCAGCTCGACCCCGCCGTGCGCGCCGCCCTGGAGGAGTCGATCCGCCGCGCCCGCCTCGTCCACCGCGAGCAGCGCCGCACCACCCACACCACCCAGGTCGTCCCCGGCGGCACCGTCACCGAGAAGTGGGTGCCGGTCGAGCGCGTCGGGCTGTACGTGCCGGGCGGCCGGTCGGTCTACCCGTCGTCCGTCGTGATGAACGTGGTCCCCGCCCAGGAAGCGGGAGTCGAGGGCGTCGCCGTCGCCTCCCCGCCGCAGAAGGACTTCGGCGGACTGCCGCACCCCACGATCCTGGCCGCCTGCGCCCTGCTCGGCGTCGACGAGGTGTACGCGGCCGGCGGCTCCCAGGCCATCGCGATGTTCGCGTACGGCACCGAGGACTGCCTGCCCGTCAACCTCGTCACCGGCCCCGGCAACATCTACGTCGCCGCCGCCAAGCGCCTCCTCAAGGGCCGCATCGGCATCGACGCCGAGGCCGGCCCCACCGAGATCGCGATCCTCGCCGACGCCACCGCCGACCCGGTGCACGTCGCCGCCGACCTGATCAGCCAGGCCGAGCACGACCCGATGGCCGCCGCCGTCCTGGTCACCGACTCCGAGGAGCTCGCCGCCGCCACCGAGGCCGAGCTGAAGCCGCAGGTCGCCGCGACCAAGCACGTCACCGACCGGATCGAGCCCGCCCTGGCCGGCCGCCAGTCCGCGATCGTCCTGGTCAACGACATGGAGGACGGCCTCAAGGTCGTCGACGCGTACGCCGCCGAGCACCTGGAGATCCAGACCGCCGACGCCGCGGCCGTCGCCGGCCGCGTCCGTAACGCCGGAGCGGTCTTCGTCGGCCCCTGGTCGCCCGTCTCCCTCGGCGACTACTGCGCCGGCTCCAACCACGTCCTGCCCACCGGCGGCTGCGCCTGCCACTCCTCGGGCCTGTCCGTGCAGTCCTTCCTGCGCGGCATCCACATCGTCGACTACACGCGCGACGCGCTCGCCGAGGTCACCCACCATGTGGTGACCCTCGCCGAGGCGGAGGACCTCCCCGCCCACGGCGCCGCGCTCAAGGCCAGGTTCGGGTGGAAGGTTCCGCAGCAGTGACGAACGACAGCACCACGGGCACCGGTACGGACGCCGGCGCCCCGCGCAACGCCTGGGACGAGCTCCCGATCCGCGACGAGCTGCGCGGCCAGTCCCCGTACGGGGCGCCCCAGCTGGACGTACCGGTCCGGCTGAACACCAACGAGAACCCGTACCCGCTCCCCGACGCCCTCGTCGACCGGATCGCCGAACGGGTCCGCGAGGCCGCCCGCGACCTCAACCGCTACCCCGACCGGGACGCCGTCGAGCTCCGCACCGAGCTCGCCCGCTACCTCACCCGCACCGCCGGGCACGAGGTCACCCGCGCCCACGTGTGGGCGGCCAACGGCTCCAACGAGGTCCTCCAGCAGCTGCTGCAGACCTTCGGCGGGCCCGGCCGCACCGCTATCGGCTTCGAGCCCTCGTACTCGATGCACGCCCTCATCGCCCGCGGCACCGGCACCGGCTGGATCTCCGGACCGCGCAACGAGGACTTCACCATCGACGTCGATGCGGCCCGCGCCGTCATCGCGCGGGAGCGCCCCGACGTCGTCTTCATCACCTCGCCCAACAACCCCACCGGCACCGCCGTCGACGCGGACACCGTCCTCGCGCTGTACGACGCCGCGCAGGCCGCCGGGCCGTCCATGGTCGTGGTCGACGAGGCGTACGGAGAGTTCAGCCACCACGCCTCGCTGCTCCCGCTGATCGAGGGCCGCCGCCACCTGGTGCTCTCCCGCACCATGTCGAAGGCGTTCGGCGCCGCCGGACTGCGCCTGGGCTACCTCGCCGCCGACCCGGCCGTCGTCGACGCGGTCCAGCTGGTGCGGCTGCCGTACCACCTGTCCTCCGTCACCCAGGCCACCGCCCTCGCCGCCCTGGAGCACACCGATACGCTCCTCGGGTACGTCGCGCAGCTCAAGAGCGAACGCGACCGGATCGTCACCGAGCTGCGCGCCCAGGGCTTCGACGTCACCGACTCGGACGCCAACTTCGTCCAGTTCGGCAGGTTCGCCGACAGCCACACCGCCTGGCGGCACATCCTCGACCGGGGCGTCCTGGTCCGGGACAACGGCGTACCGGGATGGCTGCGGGTCTCCGCAGGGACCCCGGCAGAGAACGACGCGTTCCTCGATGCGGTACGCGAACTGAAGAAGGAGCACGACGCATGACTCGCGAGGCCCGCGTAGGAAGAGTGGAGCGGACCACCAAGGAAACCTCCGTACTCGTCGAGATCAACCTCGACGGCAGCGGCAAGGTCGACGTCGCGACCGGCGTCGGCTTCTACGACCACATGCTCGACCAGCTCGGCCGCCACGGACTGTTCGACCTCACGGTCAAGACCGACGGCGACCTGCACATCGACTCGCACCACACCATCGAGGACACCGCGCTGGCGCTCGGCGCCGCGTTCAAGCAGGCCCTCGGCGACAAGGTCGGCATCTACCGCTTCGGCAACTGCACCGTCCCGCTGGACGAGTCGCTCGCCCAGGTCACCGTCGACCTCTCCGGCCGCCCGTACCTGGTGCACACCGAGCCCGAGAACATGGCGCCGATGATCGGCGAGTACGACACGACGATGACCCGGCACATCCTGGAGTCCTTCGTCGCCCAGGCGCAGATCGCCCTGCACGTCCACGTCCCGTACGGGCGCAACGCCCACCACATCGTGGAGTGCCAGTTCAAGGCGCTCGCCCGGGCCCTTCGCTACGCCAGCGAGCACGACCCGCGCGCGGCCGGCATCCTCCCCTCCACGAAGGGCGCCCTGTGACCGGCCTCAACACCGTCCTGATCCTGGTCGGCCTCTTCCTGGCCGGCGGGGTCTACTCCTTCTCGAAGCAGGGCATGCCCAAGGGCGTCATCGTGCTGCTCGGGATCGCCTCCGTGATGTGCCTGGTAGCGGGCGTCATGCGGATCCAGGGCCTCTGGGACTGAGGGAGCACACGTGGATACGAAGAAGAAGGTCGTCGTCTTCGACTACGGCTTCGGCAATGTCCGGTCCGCCGAGCGCGCCCTCGCCCACGTCGGTGCCGACGTCGAGATCACGCGCGACTTCGACACGGCGATGAACGCCGACGGGCTGCTCGTACCCGGCGTCGGAGCGTTCTCCGCCTGCATGGAGGGGCTGAAGAAGGCCCGGGGCGAATGGATCATCGGACGCCGGCTCTCCGGCGGGCGCCCCGTCATGGGCATCTGTGTAGGCATGCAGATCCTCTTCGAGCGCGGCATCGAGCACGGCGTGGAGACCGAGGGCCTCGACGAGTGGCCCGGCACCGTCGGCCCGCTCAAGGCCGACGTCGTCCCGCACATGGGGTGGAACACCGTCGAGGCCCCCGAGGACTCCAGGCTGTTCGCCGGACTCGACGCAGGGGCGCGGTACTACTTCGTGCACTCGTACGCGGCGCACGACTGGTCCCTCGAAGTCACCAACGCCAAGATCCGTGCCCCCAAGGTCACCTGGGCCACGCACGGCGAACGGTTCGTCGCGGCCGTGGAGAACGGCGCGCTGTGGGCCACCCAGTTCCACCCCGAGAAGTCCGGCGATGCCGGCGCCCAGCTGCTGACCAACTGGATCGAGACGCTGTAATGCCGAAGCTTGAACTGCTCCCCGCCGTCGACGTCCGCGACGGCCAGGCGGTCCGCCTGGTGCACGGCGAGTCCGGCTCCGAGACCTCCTACGGCTCCCCGCTCCAGGCCGCACTCGCCTGGCAGCGCTCCGGCGCCGAGTGGCTGCACCTCGTCGACCTGGACGCCGCCTTCGGCACCGGTGACAACCGGGCGCTCATCGCCGAGGTGGCCGGTGCCATGGACATCAAGGTCGAGCTCTCCGGCGGCATCCGCGACGACGCCACGCTCGCCGCCGCCCTCGCCACCGGCTGCCGCCGCGTCAACCTCGGCACCGCCGCGCTGGAGACCCCCGAATGGGTCGCCAAGGTCATCGCCGAGCACGGTGACAAGATCGCCGTCGGCCTCGACGTCCGGGGCACCACGCTCCGCGGCCGCGGCTGGACCCGCGACGGCGGCGACCTCTACGAGACGCTCGCCCGCCTCGACTCCGAGGGCTGCGCCCGCTACGTCGTCACCGACATCGCCAAGGACGGCACGCTCCAGGGTCCCAACCTGGAACTTCTGAAGAACGTCTGCGCGGCCACGGACAAGCCCGTCGTCGCCTCCGGCGGCGTCTCCTCGCTCGACGACCTGCGGGCCATCTCCTCGCTCGTCCCGGCGGGCGTCGAGGGCGCGATCGTCGGCAAGGCGCTGTACGCGAAGGCGTTCACGCTCGAAGAGGCGCTGGAGGCGGTCTCCGTATGAGCGACTCCGTCAAGCGCATCTCCTCCGGCGCGCCCTGGGAGGAGAAGTTCGGCTACTCCCGCGCGGTCGAACTCTCCAACGGGCTGGTGCTCGTGGCCGGCTGCACCTCGGTGGTGAACGGCCAGATCTCCGCGGGCAGCCCCTACGAGCAGGCCGTCACCTCCTTCGAGGTCGCCTTCGAGGCACTGAAGCAGGTGGGCCTCGGCCGCGAGGACGTCGTCCGCACCCGGATGTACGTCACGCACGCCCGGGACACCGACGAGGTCGGCCGCGCCCACAAGGAGCTGTTCGACGACGTCCGCCCCGTCGCCACCATGATCATCGTGTCCGGCTTCGTCGACCCGAGCCTGGTCGTCGAGGTCGAGGTCGAGGCCTATCGGGCAGGTGCGCGATGACGCTCGCGGTACGTGTCATCCCCTGCCTCGACGTGGACAAGGGCCGGGTCGTCAAGGGCGTCAACTTCCAGAACCTGCGCGACGCCGGTGACCCCGTCGAGATGGCGAAGCTGTACGACGCCGAGGGCGCCGACGAGCTGACCTTCCTCGACATCACCGCGTCCAGCGGCGACCGGGAGACGACCTACGACGTGGTGCGCCGCACCGCCGAGCAGGTCTTCATCCCGCTCACCGTCGGCGGCGGCGTCCGTACCCCGGACGACGTCGACAAGCTCCTGCGGGCCGGCGCCGACAAGGTCGGCGTCAACACCGCGGCCATCGCCCGGCCGGAGCTGATCCGGGAGATCGCCGAGCGCTTCGGCCGCCAGGTCCTGGTGCTCTCCGTGGACGCCCGGCGCACCCCCGCCGGCACCTTCGAGGTCACCACGCACGGCGGCCGCAAGGGCACCGGCATCGACGCCGTCGAGTGGGCCCACCGGGCCGCCGAGCTCGGCGCCGGCGAGATCCTGCTCAACTCGATGGACGCCGACGGCACGAAGGACGGCTACGACACCGAGATGATCGCCGCCGTACGCAAGCACGTGAGCGTTCCCGTCATCGCCTCCGGCGGCGCGGGCCGGCTCGCGGACTTCGCACCGGCCATCGACGCCGGGGCCGACGCGGTCCTCGCCGCGTCCGTCTTCCACTTCGGCGATCTGCGGATCTCCGAGGTCAAGGGCGCTCTGCGGGAGGCCGGGCACCCGGTCCGCTGAGGACGTGCGGGGGAGCACCGGCTCTCAAGACCGGTGAAGTTGCCGATGTGCGGCACCGGGGTGCACCGCAACAGTGGCGACCGCCAGAGAACACCTGGCGGTTCCACGCGGTGCATCCCGAAGGCCCTCGGTGACAGTTGACGGGGGGTCTCGGTCCCTGCCCGGCGTGGCTCCCGCCACGACCGAGAGGATCCCCCCTCGTGCAGCACCTCCCCTCCGGCGACACCTCCCCGCGCCACCGGATGTCAAAGAGCCGCTCCCGCATCGTCAAGGGCCTGCTGGCCGCCACCGTCGCCACCGCGGGTCTGTGCACCGCGCTGGTCCCGGGCGCCCAGGCCGCAGACAACCCCTACGAGCGCGGTCCGGCACCCAGCAACTCGAGTATCGAGGCGAGCCGCGGTTCGTACGCGGTCTCGCAGACCAGCGTCTCCTCGCTCGGCGTCAGCGGCTTCGGCGGCGGCACGATCTACTACCCGACGTCCACCTCGGACGGCACGTTCGGCGCCGTCGCCATCTCGCCCGGCTTCACCGCCTACCAGTCCAGCATCGCCTGGCTCGGACCGCGGCTCGCCTCCCAGGGCTTCGTCGTCTTCACCATCGACACCAACACCACGGTGGACCAGCCCGACAGCCGGGGCCGCCAGCTCCTGGCCGCGCTGGACTACCTCACGAAGACGAGCTCGGTGCGTACCCGGATCGACACCTCCCGGCTCGGCGTGATGGGCCACTCCATGGGCGGTGGCGGCACCCTGGAGGCGGCGAAGAGCCGCACCTCGCTGAAGGCGGCGATCCCGCTGACCGGCTGGAACCTCGACACCACCTGGCCCGAGGTCCGGACACCCACGCTGATCTTCGGTGCGGACGGCGACACGATCGCCCCCGTCGCCACCCACTCGGAGCCCTTCTACCAGTCGCTGCCGAGCACACTGGACAAGGCGTACGTGGAGCTGCGCGGGGCCACGCACTTCACCCCGAACTCCTCCAACACCACGATCGCGAAGTACAGCATCTCGTGGCTGAAGCGCTTCATCGACAATGACTCCCGCTACGAGCAGTTCCTGTGCCCGCTGCCCGCGGCGAGCCTGACGATCGCCGAGTCGCGGGGCAACTGCCCGCACACCTCGTAGTTCCTGACATCTGGTGAGGGCCGGGCCGCGAACAGCGGTCCGGCCCTTGCCCGTTGGGGTGTGCCAGTCGTCGTGTCAGTCGTCGTGTCGGTCGTCCTCGGTGAGGAAGCCGGCGACACAGGAGGCGAATCCCGGATCGCGGACGGCGGTGAGATGGTCGCCGGGCAGCACCTCCAGCCGCGCCCCCGCGAGGGCGTCGGCCAGCACCTCGGGCCGTACGGCGAGGGGATCGTCGGCCCCGGCGAGCACCAGCGTGGGTATCCGTATCCGGTCCAGCGGCAGCGGGGCCCGGTGCAGCGCGCGGAGGTGCGCGGCGAGAGCGAGCCGGTCGGAGCCCGTGGTGTCGGCCAGGACCCGGAAGCCCCGGGTTCTTTCGGGGGCGTCGGCCGCGTCCTCGGCCGTCAGCGCGGCCGCCACCAGCTCCGGAGGCATGGCCCGGGTGTCCAGCCCGCCCACCTCCACCGCGCCCGCGCCGATCCCGCCGACCACCAGCCGGGTGATCCGCTCGTCGTCGGCCGCCGCGAGCAGCGCCACGACCGCCCCCATCGAATAGCCCGCCAGATGTACTTCGCCGGCCCCGGTGCGGTCGATCAGCTGCCGTACGTCGCGGGCCATCACCGGCTCGCCGTACAGGGAGTCGTCGTGCGGCTTGTCCGACGAACCGTGCCCCCGCGCGTCGAGGGCCAGGACGTGGCGGCCACGGGCCACCAGGGCCTCGACCACACCGGGGCCCTCCCAGTTCAGCCGGGCGTGGGCGGCGAAGCCGTGCAGCAGAATCACCGGGGGCAGCCCTGCCCGGGGTGAGCGGGACCAGGACCAGTAGCGCAGCGTCAGACCGTCGTCCGTACGGAATTCATCAGTCATGGCCCGACATTACGGGCGGCCCGCGCGGAGACGGGCCCGCGCTGTGCGCCTGCACAGCCAACTGCGGCCCGCCTTGGGAGCGCGCCCCACAACCGGGCGGGGGCGGGGCAGGGCCGGACGCGCGTCTTCCGGCACTGTTTACGCGGAAGTAACGTGCTGGTGTGACTTCATCGACGACCGTGCACAGTCCGCTCCGGCTGTACGGCCGCAGCGGTGAACTCGCCATTCTGGACACCCTGTTGGCGCGGCTGCGCAACGGCGACGGCGGCGCGCTGGTGCTGACCGCGCTGCCCGGCGTCGGCCGTACCGCGCTCCTGGACAAGGCCGTGGCCGCGCACCGCGAACGGCGTACCGGCCCCGTGCTGTCCGCCACCGCGGCACCCGCCGAGCAACGGCTGCCGTACAGCGGGCTGCACGCCCTGCTCTGCTCCGCTCCGGCCCCGCTGCCACTGCCGCCGGACCGGGTGCTGCGCGACGGCATCACCCCCACGGAACTCCTCGTCCTGCTCCGCGAACTCGGTTCGGAGCGGCCCCTGCTGGTATGTGTGGACGACGCGCACGCCTGGGACCCCGACTCGCGTGCCGCCCTGGTCTTCGCAGCCCGCAGGCTCGGCGCGGGCAGCCGGGTCGCGGTGCTGATCGGGGCGGGTGACGAGACGAGTTTCGCGGGGTTGCCCGCGCTCCGGCTCGGCCCGCTCGACGACGATGCCGCGGCGGCCCTCCTGGACCGCATCACCGAGGCCGCCGGCGTCGCGGACCAGGTGGACCCGGTGGTCCGCGGCGAGCTCATCCGGGAGGCGGCCGGGAACCCCCGGCTGCTCGCCGGACTTGCCGCCCGGCTCACCCCCGGCCAACTTGCGGGCCGCACCCCTCCGCCCTATCCGCTGCCCGGCGCCGAGGACGTCCTGGAGGCGCACGCCGTCCGCCTCGACGGGCTGCCCCCGGACACCCGCACGCTGCTGCTGCTCGCGGCCGCGGCACACGAGCACGAGCCGGAGGGCGCCGGGGCCGATGCCGCGCTCCTGCTCCGTGCCGCCGCCGCGGCGGGCATCGGCCCCGCCGCGCTCGACCAGGCCCTGCTCACCCCGGACGGGACCGCCGGAGCCCTCCAACGAGCGGGCGACCGACTCCACTTCAGCCACCCGCTGCTGCGCCGGGCGGTCCTGCACCGCGCCTCCCCGCAGCACCGCCGCGCGGTGCACGGACTGCTCGCCGCGCTGCTGACCGCGGCCCCGGCCGGCGCCCGCGGACGGGTCCGCCGGCCACCGCGACGGTCCGCGGGGACGGGGAGCGGGGGGCTGGGCCCCGGCGGTCAGACGTCCCGGCCCGGGGCCGGTGTCCCGTATCTGACGGCTTCCGGGGCCGGTGCCTCGTATCTGACGGCTTCCGGGTCCGCTGCCCGTCCCGGCGACGGCCGGGCGCCCAGTTCCGCCTTCCGCCCGGGAGATGGGCCGGTGGCTGGCGCGGGTCTGCGTCCGGGGGAGGGGTCGGTGACTGGTGCGGGTCTGCGTCCTGGCGTTGGCTGGGTGAGCGCTGCCGGATTCCGCCCCGGTGACACCCGCGCGGTCGGTTCCGTTTCGGCCCCAGGCCCAGGCCCCGGTTCCGGTTCCGGCCTCGCCCCCGGCCCTGCGCCTTTCTTCGGCGCTGCGCCCGCTCCCGGCGTTGCTGCTCCCGGAGCTGTGCCCGCTCCCGGCGTTGCGCCCGTCCCCGCGTCGGGCCCCGGCGGTGTCAGCCGGTCCGGTGCGGCGCTTCCCCCTCAGCGCGGCGCGTTGCCGCCCGGGGCGGGGTACCTGGCTGCCGGACCGGTCGGACCGGCAGGGCTGCCCGCGCTCGTCCAACGTGCCTGCGCCGCCGACGGGCCCGATGACGGGCTGGCCGACGCGCTGGAGGCGGCCGCCGTGGCGCCGCGGCCGCATGCGGAACGGGCTGCCGCGCTCGCCAGGGCCGCGGTGCTCTCCAGCGACGAGGCGGTGCGGGCGGCCCGGTTCGCCGCCGCCGCCGAGCACACCCGGCTCGCGGGAGACGCCGGCCGGGCCCGCGCGCTGCTGGTCCGGGTCGGCGCCCGCCCCGCGCACGACGGCGCGCACTTGGTGCGCGGGCTGCTCGCCCTGCGCGACGGACCGGCCGCAGACGCCCACGAGGCCCTCCTCACCACCGCGGCGCTGCTCGCGCCGCACGACCCGCGCCGCGCCCTCGACGCCCAGCTCGGCGCCGCCGAGGCCGCCTGGGCGATGGGGGACGCGCTCGCGTACCTCGACGCCATGACCCGGATGCCGGTCTCCGTGCCGGAACCCGCCCTCGCCCAGTACTGCGACGGTATGAGCGCGGTGCTGTGCGGGCGCATCGCCGAAGGGCGGGCGTTGCTGCGCCGCTGCCTCGACTCGGCCGGCCGGGCTGACGACCCGGCCCAGCTGCTGCGCGGCGGGGTCTCGGCCCTGGTGCTGGGCGACGTCGACGCCGCCTGCCGGTTCGGCACCCGGGCGCTCGCCGCCGTACGGTCGGCCGGCCCCGAGGCCCTGCTGCCGCAGGCCCTGGAGCACCTGGCGTACGCCGAGCTCCGGGCCGGCCGCCATGCCCCCGCCCGCGCCCACGCGCTGGAGGGCCTGCACGCGGCCCGGCGTACCGGACAGCCCAACATCGCCTCCCACCTGCACGCCGTGCTCGCACTCGCCGCTTCGGTGGAGGGCGGCACGGAGGCCTGTGCCGCCCACGCCGACGCGGCCCTCGCGGGGGCGGGCCCCAACGGACTCGTACAGGCCGCGACCCTCGCCACCTGGGCGCTCGCCCGCGCGGACCTGGCGGCGGGCCGCTCCGGCGAGGCAGCGGCCCGGCTCGACCCACTCGTGCGGCCCGGCCCCCGGCGCGGGCACTTCGCCACCCGGATGCTCGCCGTGCCGTGCTACGTCGAGGCGTCCGTCCTGGCCGGACGGGCGGACCGGGGCAGGGGAGCGGACCCGGTGGCCGACGCGGTGGCGGAGTTCGCCGTGTGGGTCACGCGCACCACCGATCCCCAGGCCCCCGCCCAACTCGCCCGCTGCCGTGCCCTGCTGGCGGCACCGGCCGATGTCGCCGGACGGTACGAGGAGGCGCTCGCCCACCATGATCGCGCGGGCGGCGACTTCGAACGCGCCCGCACCCAGTTGCTCCACGGGGCGTGGCTGCGCCGGCGCCGCCGTACCCGGGAGGCCAGGGGCCCGCTGCGGGACGCCCTGGTCGCCTTCGAGCGGTGCGGTGCGCGGGCCTGGACCGACAGGGCGAGCGGTGAGCTGAGGGCCGCCGGGGAGGCCGTGGAGGGCCCGGCCGCGGCGGATGGCACGGATCCGCTGGCCGCGCTCACCCCGCAGCAGCAGCGCATCGCCCGGTGTGTCGCCGAGGGGGCCACCAACCGTGAGGTGGCGCTGCGGCTCTCGGTGAGCACACGGACCGTCGACCATCATCTGCGCAATGTCTTCGCCGCGCTCGGTGTGCGGTCCAGGACCGAACTGGCCAGGCTGCTGGACCGCTGAACGACGCCGGTGAGGCGCCCCGGTTTCGGCTCCGAGTCCGGGAGGTTGCAGGACCGTGATGAGAAGAACGCCGCAAACCTCTAGGTACCGACTGGGCGGTATGCCATTCTGCGGGCGTCAGGATGATTCGGTGTGCTCATGCCCAACGCCGGGCTGAGTGAACCGGAGCCGGTCGTTTTCTGGAGCCGGCCGAATCCCGGTGGAGGCCGCCATGCCGCAGGTCGTACGTTCACGGGTCAGGGCGCTGCACGGGCCGCCCCCCGTCGCGCCGATGCCGCGCCGCTTCCGTTCGCTGGCCGATCGTGAGGCCGTCGCCGTACTGCACCGGGCTGCCCGGGTGCTGATGGAGGCGCTGCCGGAGCTCACGGACCGGCTCGTCGAGGCGCTGCGCGAGCAGGAGCCCGCCTACCGCTCGGCCATCGAGGCCGACGCGGCGGAGATCTGGCAGGAGGTGCACCACTCGCTGCGGCACAACGTCGGATCGCTGATCCAGCCAAGGGAGTTCCGGGAGGCCGCCCACCGGACCTCCCGGCGGATCGGTGAGGTCCGGGCCGAACAGGGCCTGCCGCTCGACGCGGTCCTGCACGCCTTCCGGATGGGCGGTGCGATGGTCTGGCAGGACCTGGTGGACGACACCGCGCGCCGCCACCCCGAGGACATCCGGTTGCTGGTGCACGTCGCGGCGGACGTCTGGAACTTCGTGGACGAGCACTGCGGTGTCGTCGCGGACGCCTACCGCCAGACCGAGCGCAAGCTGGCCTGGCGGCGGGAGAACCGCCAGCGCCTGATGACAGCGGCCCTGCTGGACGGCACCGCGCAGATCGCCGAACTGCCGGACGCCGCCGCGATGCTGGGGCTGCCGGAACACGGCAGGTACGCGGTGCTAGCGGTCTCCACCGCCCGCCGCGCCCCGCACGGCACCGCGCAGCCGCCGATGACGCTGCCCGCCGGGACGGACGCGCTCTGGCACCCGGGCCCGGACGCCGAGTTCGCGATCCTGCCGCTGTCCCTGGGCGAGGGGGCGACGGAGCCCGTCGCCCCGCCGGCCGGTGCGGGCGCCGGATCGGCGGCCGACGAGGGCGGCGACACACAGCCCGGCGGACCTGCCGGCGCGGTCGACGGGGACGCGGAACTCGCCGCGCTGGCCGCGGGGTTGTCCGCCCCGCCCGGCAGCAGGGTCGGCATCAGCTCCGTCGTGGACGGGCTGGCGGCCGTCGGGGACGCCCGGCGGCTCGCCGAGACCGCCCTGCGGGCGTGCCCGGCCGGAGGCGGGGTCGTCCTGCTCGACGAGCAGTTGCCCGCCGCGCTGGTCGTCTCGTCCCCGGGACTCGGCTCCTCGCTGGCCGCACGGGTGCTGGGACCGCTGGACCGGCTGGACCCGGCCGACCGCGACGTGATCATCGAGACGCTCACTGCGTGGCTCGACTCGGACGGTTCCGCGCAGCGGGCGGGGGCCCGGCTCTACTGCCACCGCAACACGGTCCTGAACCGGCTGCGCCGCTTCGAGCAGCTGACCGGTCGCTGTCTGACCCGCCCGTCCGACGCGGTCGAGGTCTCCCTGGCCCTGACGGCCCGCCGCCTGCTGGCGGGCTGACGGCCCGGCGAGCACATCGCGCCCGCGCCCGCGGGGTGGGGGCGTGCTGTGCTCGCGCCCACCGGCCGGTAGTCGAGCTGTGCCCGCGCCCACGGGCCGGCGGGCGTGCTGTGCCCACGCCCGCGGACTGATGGCCCGGCGAGCACATCGCGCTCGTGTCCACGGGTCGGCAGGCGCGATGTGCCTGCGCCCGCGCCTGCGCCCGCGCCCGCGTCCACGGGTCGGCAGGTGAGCTGCGCCCGCGCCCACCGGCCGGCAGGCGCGATGTGCTCGCGCACAGACCTCGCCCGCACCGGCTGTACCCGCGCAGCGCCCATGTCCCGCCCGCTGTACGCGGACCCGGCCGCCTGATGCCGTAACCGGCATGTCCTCAGCGCCCCCGACACCCCGCACGCCCCGCGCACCCGCGCGCGCCTGCGCAGCCGCCGTCCCACCTGCCCCGGCTCCGGGACCGCGCCGGTGAGCGGCGGCTTCGACGCCCGGTCGCTGGCCGTGGTCGTCTTCCTCGGATTCGTCGCGGTGTCGCTGCTGCTGTGCGGGCTGGCCGCGGCGGACCAGGACGACCCGGAACACTTCTACGCGGGCGGCGGCTCCGCCCTCGGTCCGGCGGGGAGCGGGCTGGCCATCGCCGGTGACTACATCTCGGCCGCCACCCTGCTCTCCACCACGGGTTCGGTCGCCCTCGCGGGATTCGACGGCATCCTCTTCGCCGTCGCCACGGTCGCCTCCCTCGTCCTGGTCATGCGGATCCTGGCCGAACCGATGCGCCGCAAGGGCGTGTTCACCCTCGGTGACTTCCTGGCGGACCGGCTCGGCGACCCGACCGTGCGCCGCGCCCTGGGAATCACGACCCTGGTCGTGCTGGCCCCGCTGCTGCTGGTGCAACTCGCCACCGCGGGCCGGGTCATGGCCTCCATGTTCGGGCTGCCCGACGGCGCGCTCACCAGCTGCACCGTCGCCAGCGGTGCCCTGATGGTCTGCTACTCGGCGGTCGGCGGCATGCGCGGTACCGGCTACATCCAGATCGTCAAGGTCGCGGTGGTACTGGCCGCGGTGACCCTGCTCGCCGGGCTGGTGCTCGCCCGCTACGGCTGGAACCCCTTCGCCCTCTTCGACGCCGCGCAACAGGGCAGCGGAGCCGGCGGGTCCTACGCGCGCCCCGGACTGCAGTTCGGCCACACCTTCGCCGGCACCCTGGATCTCCTCGGCTTCCAGCTGACCCTGGTCCTCGGGGCCGCCTGCATGCCGCACATCATGATGCGGCTGCACCCCATGCGCGACCTCTGGACCGTGCGCCGCGCCACCGTCTGGGCGGCGGCCCCGGTGGCCTTCCTGTGCGCCGGCGTCGTCGTGGTCGGCCTGGGTGCGTCCGCCCTGCTCGGCCACAAGATCATCCAGGCCGCGGACCCGGCGGGCGGTACCGCGCTGCTGCTGGTGACCGGCGCACTCGACCCGGGCGCCGACGGGCCGCGCGAGAGCCTGCTGTTCGCGTTCGTGGCCTGCGCGGTGTTCGCCACGACCCTGGCCGCGGTCGCCGGCATCACGCTGGCCGCCGCCTCCTCCGTCGCCCGCGACTTCGCGGCGAAGGCCCGCTCCCGTACGGCAGTCCGCTCCGACCGGTCCGCGGGGCGCGAGATCCTCCGCGCCCGGCTGGCCGTCGTCCTGACGGGCGCGCTCGCCGTCTACGTGTCGACGTACACCCACGACCGCAATCCGCAGGTGCTGCTCTCGCTCTCGTTCGCGGCCGCCGCGTCCGTGCTGCCGCCGGTCCTGCTGTACGCCCTGTTCCGGCCCGGCTTCAACGCGCGCGGGGTCCGCTGGACGGTCTACGGCACGCTGCCGCTCATCGTGTTCCTGATGGTGTTCTCGCCCGCGTTCTCCGGCACCCACATCGCACTGTTCCCGACCCGCGACTTCCACTGGTTCCCGCTCCAGACACCGGGCCTCGTCACGATCCCGGCCGGATTCCTCCTGGGATACCTGGGGTCCCGCGGCGGGCGGAGGGAGCAGCCGGCACCGGCCCATCGCGCAAGGTTTATTGCGCAATAAATATTGCGCAAGTTTTCTTTCCTATCTACCGTGAAGGGCATGGCAAGCAACGAATCACGCCGGGTGTCCGACCTCGGCACGCTCAAGGCGTTCGGACACCCCTTGCGGATGAAGCTGTACCGGGCACTCCACATCGCCCGGCAGGCCACCGCCTCCCAGCTCGCCGAGCAGGTGGACGAACAGGTCTCGCTGGTCAGCTACCACCTGCGCAAGCTCGCCGACCACGGCCTGATCGAGGAGGCGGGCCGGCAGGGCGGGGACGGCCGTGAGCGCTGGTGGCAGCCCACGTCGAAGGGGCTGCGCTTCAACGACGAGGACTTCGACGACGCCCCCGAGAAGGCAGCCACCCACACCGCCGTCAGCCGGCTCTCGTTCGACCAGCACATCGAGCTGTACCGCCGTCACCTCGACACGTACCGGAGCTGGTCCCCCCAGTGGCGCAAGGGTTCCTTCGGCTCGGAGTACCTGGCCCGGCTGACCGCCGAGGAGCTCACAGCCCTCGAAAGCGAACTGGACGCGGTCATCAACCGGTACCAGGAACAGGGCCGCGCCCGCGACGAGGCCGGTGACACGGAGAACCGCGAGAACGTCGCACTGCACCTGTACGGCTTCCCGTTCCGGACCTGACCCGCCGACCCGAGAGGACGGCCCCGTGACCGTCACCCTCCCCGTCGGCGACGACACCGGACGCCCCGCCCACCGCGACGGCAACGTCCTGCGCTGGCTCGGCGCCTACGCGGCGTCCATGATCGGCGACAGCGTCTACTACATGGCTCTCGCCTGGGCCGCCGCCCGCACCGGCAGCGCCGCCCAGACCGGTCTGGTGCTCGCGGCCGGCTCCATACCCCGGGCCGTGCTCCTGCTCGGCGGGGGAGTGCTCGCCGACCGGCTCGGCCCGCGCCGCGTCGTCGTCGCGAGCGACACCGCCCGCTGCCTCGTCATCCTGGGCCTGGCCGGCACCCTGCTCCTCACCTCACCCACGGTGTGGATGCTGATCGCCGTCGCGCTCGTCTTCGGCGCGGTCGACGCCCTCTTCCTGCCCGCCGTCGGCGCCCTGCCTCCACGGATCACCGCCGCCTCCCAGCTCGCCCGGGTCCAGGGCATGCGCGGCCTCGCCACCCGTACGGCCAACGTGGTCGGCGCCCCGCTCGGCGGCGTCGCGGTCGCCCTCGGCGGACCGGTCCTCGCCTTCGCCGCGGCCGGCGTGCTCTTCGCCGTCTCGCTGCCCCTGCTCCTGGCCGTACGGATGAGTCCGCTGCCCGCGCGGGACCCGGCCGACGCCGAACCAGCCGGAACCGCCTGGCGCGAACTGGCCGACGGACTGGGATACATCCGCCGCCACCCGATGCTCGGCCCCCTGATGCTCGTCGTCGCCGTCAGCGAGCTCGGCTTCGTCGGCCCGCTCAACCTCGGCCTGATCCTGCTCAGCGACGAGCGCGGCTGGGGCGCCTCGGGCATGGGCTGGGTCATCGCGGCCTTCGGCATCGGCGCGGGCGCCTCGGCCCTGCTGCTCACCGTACGCGGACGCGTCCCCCGGGCCGGACTCGTCATGTGCCTCACCGTGCTGGTCGGCGCCGTCGCCATCGCCGCCCTCGCGTACGTGCCCTCCGTGCCGCTCGCCGCCGGTGTCGCGGTCCTCGTCGGACTCTTCGCCGGCCTCGGCGGCGCCCTGTGCGGTGCCCTCACGCAGACCGCCGCCGACCCCGCCTACCTGGGCCGCGTCACGTCGGTCTCGACGCTCTTCACTCACGCCCTGGCGCCGCTCAGCTATCCCGTCACCGGAGCCGCCGTCGCTCTCTGGGGCACCGGCCCGGTCTTCGTCGCCAGCGCCTCGCTGTGCGCTGCCGGGGCGATGGCGGGCCTGCTGCTCGCGCCGCTGCGCCGCGCGGAGCTCCCGGGCTGACCGCGTGCGACGCCGGGCTACATCCCGAGCTTCGCGGTCGTCAGGCGGCCGATCGCGTCCTTCTCGCCCTCCAGCTCCACCCGCGCCGCGTCCTGCCGCCCGAACGCGAACAGCAGCAGCTCGCCCGGCTCGCCCGTCACCGTCACCACCGGGGTCCCCTTGTGCGCCACCGCCGTCTGGCCGTCCGGGCGGCGCAGCACCAGCCCCACCGGCGCCTTCCGGCCCAGGACCCGCGCCGCCTTCTCCGTACGCGACCACAGGACATCGGCGAAGACCGGGTCCAGCTCCCGCGCCGACCAGTCCGGCTGCGCCCGGCGGACATCCTCCGTGTGCACGTAGAACTCGACGGTGTTCGCCGCCTCGTCCAGCTGCTTCAGCCCGAACGGCGACAGCCTCGGCGGACCCGTACGGATGAGCTGGATCAGTTCCTCGTACGGCTTCTCGGTGAACTCGGTCAGGACCCGCTCGCTCCTGTTCTTCAGCGGGCCGATGACCAGCCCCGCCGCCGCGTCCGGCCGCCGCTCACGCACCACCACATGAGCCGCCAGATCGCGGGCGGTCCAGCCGTGGCAGAGAGTCGGGGCCTCCGGGCCCACGGCCTCCAACAGGTCGGCAAGCAGAAGTCGTTCGCGCTTCGCATGGGTCGACATGCCAGCCAGCGTACGACCGCCGCCCACCGTCCGCCCAGTGGACGCACGCCCGGACGGCCTCCGGGACCACGGCACAATGGGCGCATGACCAGCACGCCCACGCCCGGCACGCCCCGGCCCGCCAGCGACCTCGACCCCGCCATCGCCGCCCGTCTCAAGCGCGGCGCCGACGGACTGGTCCCGGCCATCGCCCAGCAGTACGACACCGGCGAGGTGCTGATGCTCGGCTGGATGGACGACGAGGCGCTGCACCGCACGCTCACCACCGGCCGCTGCACCTACTGGTCGCGCAGCCGCCAGGAGTACTGGGTCAAGGGCGACACGTCCGGCCACATCCAGCTGGTCAAGTCCGTCGCCCTCGACTGCGACGCCGACACGGTCCTCGTCAAGGTCGACCAGACGGGCGCCGCCTGCCACACGGGCGACCGCACCTGTTTCGACGCCGACGTCCTGCCGCTCGGAAAGTAGGGTCTGCCGCCATGGACCTCGACACCTTCCGCAAGCTGGCCATCGACCGGCGCGTCATCCCCGTCACCCGCCGGCTCCTCGCGGACGGCGACACCCCGGTCGGTCTCTACCGCAAGCTCGCGGGGGAACGCACCGGCACCTTCCTCCTCGAATCCGCGGAGAACGGCCGCACCTGGTCGCGGTACTCCTTCATCGGCGTACGCAGCGCAGCCACGCTCACCACCCGCGACGGCGAGGCCCACTGGCTCGGCACCCCGCCCGTCGGCGTCCCCGTCGACGGC
>NZ_JAELVH010000118.1 GCF_019399235.1 Streptomyces poriferorum
CCCCTGCCCGCCGCCCCTGCCCGCTCGCGCAGCCCCGGCAGGCGCCGGAAGTCCACCTCGTCCGCGGAGCGGGGGCCGTCCTCGCGGAGCGCGGCGACCCGGGCGAGCTGCTGGACGGCGTCCTTGTCGTCCTCACCGAACTCCGCGAACCGCGCTCGGCCTCCTCGTACCGTGCCTGCCGCTTGCACAGCATCGCGAGGTTCCACTTGGGCGGTTCCTCGCCCGCGTCGACGGCAAGCAGGTAGCTGCGCTCGGCCTCCTCCAGCTCACCGCGCTGCCCGTGCTTGATCCCGCGCAGGCCGTCCCGTAACGATCCGGGCTCCGTGGCGCGCCATGCCAGGCAGTGACGCACTGACCGGCGGCTACGGAAGCTCACGGCTGCCGCGCCAGGCGGCCGGGGCGAAAGCTCTGAGGCGACCGGGTCGCCAGGCCGGCCGGAGCATGAGGAGGTGGCGTCTACTGGCGGGAGAGATCGGCCGGATCGATGGTCACGGCAAACGGGGCGTCCAAAGAGGTGGTCACACCCGCGAGCGCGGTCGTCCGCTCCACGTATCGGCCGCTCTGCAGTTCGTATACGACGAGCATGGGCGCGGGGTCGAACTCGAGTCGCCAGAAGTGCGGGATGGCCGCCTCGGCGTAGAGCATAGGCTTGAACTTGCGGTCCACCATGCGGTTGCCGGGAGAGACAAGTTCAACAACGAGCTGCACGCCGTCCGCGTCGACACTGACGCCGTCCTCGGCGGTCGCGCCGGCGTCGGTCACCACGAGGTCGGGAATCACAAGACCGGAGGGCAGGACGACGTTGATGGCCTCCAGCACCTCGACCGGCGCTTCGGCGGCCGTAGCCGCCGCGTGGAGGATCATGGCGAGCCGGAGCGAAGCACGCTGGTGGCGGATGCCGGGGGCGGGGGACATCACGAGGGACTCCCCCAGCAGCTCGTAGCGGTTCGTGCGGTCCTCGGGCAGGGCCAGGACGTCGGCGACGGTCCAGGGCCCGGTGTGGTCGACGGCGACACTCATTCCCTTTCACCTCCTCGTCCGCCCGCCCGCTCGTCACGCGTGAGCCCGGCAGGCGCTACACAGCCAGCATACGGGCGCTCCCATCTGCCGACATCAGGTCCGCCCACCACCGCGAGGCCTCGAACACGCGTGCCGGGAGGCCCGCAGTCCCGAGCGAGAGGTGGATTGCCCAGCGCCCGCGGCTCGCACCACACCGTCTCGCGGCACGGAACCGACTATGCCGCCGTGACCTTCCGCAGCCGCTTCGCTCTCAACTCCCTGCCGACGTCGGTACCGGACCGATGTGGGGCGGATCCGACCAGCAGCTGGAAGCAGCCCACGCGGCCTCGGTGCGCCGGACGGGCGCCCGCAGCTCGCACCAGACCGTCTTCCCGTGCAGCCCCCGCTCCACGCCCCACCGCAGCGCCAGCGCCTCCACGATCAGCAGCCCCCGCCCGGACTCGTCACCGGCGCCTGCTGAGCGATGCACGGGCCAGACACCGGGCACTGGGTCGCTCAGCTCGGCGCGGATTCGGCCGGTGTGAGTACCGCTGACCCGCAGCGTGACAGGGGCCCCCTCACCGAGATGCACGATCACGTTCGTCAGCAACTCGCTCACGCACAACGTCAGATCGGTCGTATCCGCTCCCGCGAACCGCGCACGCAGCATCCGCCGTACCGCCGGCACCGCCTTCGGTACGGCGACCAGGTCCACCGTGAACGGCAACGCGGTCATCCTCCGGCCGCCGGCCGCAGCGCCTCGGCCAGCCGGCGTGCGGTGGCCGCGTTGCAGTTGCCGAGCGCGATCAGCGGTGGCCGGGTCGTCCGCGCGGCGAGGGTCAGGGGATCGACGCCCAGCGAGGGCAGGGTGATGCCGTGCACGGTGAGCGCGGCGCGCAGGGCGTCGATGGCCGCGCCGACGTCGTACGTCTCGTACTGCGAGTCGTTCATGAGGGGCCGTACACCTTTCGTTGCTGTCCGTGACGAACGCCTCACACGCTGCCGTAGGGACCTCTACCGTGAAAAGGGATTCCCGCTCCACAGAGCACAGCGCGAAAGGCGGTCGGCAGAGTGGCCACACGCAAGGAGATCGACGGATCTGCGGGAGTCCCGCAGTTCTACGGGAAGGAGCTGCGCTTCAAGAGGGAGGAAGCGGGCCTGACCCTGGAGAAGCTGGCGGACGGCAGCTTCTTCGGCATCACGTACTTGAGCGAGATCGAGCACGGGCATCGGCGGATGCCGAGGGAACTGGCGCAACATGTGGACCGGGTGCTGGGGACGGACGGGTTCTTCCAACGACGTTGTGAAGACGTGCGGAAGGCCAGGCAGGGGGCACACGCTGCGTACTTCGCCGAAATCACGGAGGCCGAAGCGAGGGCCCGGTCCATCGGTGAGTGGTCCGGCACCCTGATCCCAGGGCTGCTGCAGACCAGGGCCTACGCCCATGCCCTGATCGACTCCGCGCACTCATTGGACACGCCCGAGGAAGTCGAAGCCAAGATCGACGGGCGCCTAGGGCGAGCCAGGCTCTTCAACGACCCCAAAAGGCCCGAGTACTGGGTGATCCTGCACGAGTCGCTGGTGGACCATTCCATCGTCCCGCCTGTGGAAATGGCCGAGCAGCTGGACCATATTGCCGCCCTGGTGCAGCGCCGCCGCATCGTTGCACAGATCCTTCCGTGGAACGGACCGACCCTCGCCCTCACCGAACTGCCGCTGTTCCTCATGGACTTTGACGACGAGCCACCGCTGCTCTACACAGAGGGCCCGTACCACGGCCAGACCATCGATGATCCAGCTCTCGTGATGCGGTACCGCAAGGCCTACGATCGCCTGAGGGCCGCCGCATTGCCGCCGGAGGCGTCCCTCACCCTGATCGAAGGAGCGGCTGAGGAGTACCGGCATGGCCAGCACCGACCTTGACCTCAGCGCTGCGACCTGGCACAAGAGCAGTTACAGCAACGGCGATGGCGGCAACTGCCTCGAAGTCGCCCAAGGCCACCCCACCCTCGTCCCCGTCCGCGACTCCAAGCGCCCCCACGGCCCCGTGCTCCTCGTGGACGCGGCCGCCTGGGCGCCCTTCGTCGAGGCCGTCAAGGCATCCTGACCCGCCGGACGACGCGGGTCAGACGTAGTACGGCTTCATCACCGCCCGCACCTCCTCCAGCAGCGCCGGTCCCTCCTGCGGCACGGGCGGGCTGCCGTTGCCCGGCCTGATGTCCAGGAGCTGTTCGCCGGAGAGGGCGAACACCACGCGTCGCAGGCCCGCCTGCTGGATGGTCGCCGCACACATCGTGCAGGGCTCGCAGCTGGTGTACATCGTGGTGGCCGCCGCCGTGGGCGCGTCCAGTTCTCTCGCCGCCCATCGCGCGAGCTTCAGTTCCGGGTGCGCGGTGATGTCCCGGTCGGTGAGCGTCGTGTTGCGGTCCTCCGCCAGGACCGTCCCGTCCGGGGCCGCCAGCAGCGAGCCGAACGGCGGGTTGCCGCTTTCGCGCGCCTCGGCCGCGAGGGCGATGGCCCGTCGGAGGAGGGTGTGGTTGTCGGGCGTGGTCATGGCTGCTCCTTCAGGTTCAGGTGCGCGGCCACCGTGGCGAGTGCCTGCTGGGCCGGTTGTGGATTACTCGTCTCTCGGGGGTCGCCGTTGTACGGGTCGAGGACGACCGTGTCAGCGCCCATCAGCCGTAGTTGGTCGAGGTCGTGCATGATCTGGTCGATCGTTCCCTCGCCGGCGAGGCGCTGCGGACTGTTGACCGGGGTCGCGGTGGGGCGGAGCGCGATCCGGGGAGCGAAGGCGGGCACCGACAGGCTCTGTTCGTACGCGGCCGACTTCAGCCGGTCCGCGGCCTCCCGCAGCCAGGGCATCGTGCAGCGCAACGGGTGCCAGGCGTCACCGAGGCGTACGGCCCGGCGTAGGCCCGCGTCGCTGTTGCCGCCGACCCAGAGCGGGATCGTCCCGTTCCCGTACGCGGCCGTGTCGGACCATGCCTCCCGCAGGTCCCGCAGGGCGGCATCGGTCAGCCGTCCCCGCTGCTCGAAGGGGATGCCGAGGGCGGCGAACTCCTGCCGCGCCCAGCCGATCCCGACGCCGAGGACGAGACGGCCGCCGCTGAGTGCGTTCAGGTTGGCCGCCATCCGGGCGGTCAGCAGCGGGTGCCGGTAGGGGGCGATGAGGACCGTCGTGCCGAGGCGGACCCGGGTGGTGAGGCCGGCCAGCCAGGACAGGGTGGTGAAGGGCTCGTAGAAGGGCGCCGGGTACCGCTCGGCGACGTCCGGCGTGATGGCGATGTGGTCGGAAATCATCAGCAGGTCGAAGCCCAGACCCTCCACGGTCTGGGCCCAGTCGTGCAGGACGCCGGGGTCGGTGCCGGGTCCGAAGTTGGGGACGTTCACTCCGATCTTCACCCGGTCGAGCCTAGTCACGCCCTACGGCTCACCAGAAGAGATTCCTGCCGGTCCAGATGGAGTTCATCCGTGGATCCCCCGGTAATCTGCGCGAATGGCCGAGAATCTTGACGCGACCGACTGGGCGATCCTCGACGAGCTCCAGCGGGACGGCAGGATCGCGTTCACGGAGCTGGCCCGGCGGGTGAACCTGAGCGCGTCGGCGACGACGGAGCGGGTACGGCGACTGGAGGCGGCCGGAGTCGTCACGGGATACCGGGCCGAGGTCGATCTGGAGCGGGCCGGGTATGTGGCGCTGGCGGTCGTGCGGCTGAAGTACCCCGGGAGCCGGCACAAGCCCTTGCACCGGATGCTCGACGAGCGGCCGGAGATCCTGGAGTGTCTGCGTACCACCGGGGACGACTGCTACGTCCTGAAGGTGGCGGCCACGTCAATGGCACACCTGGAGGAAATCGTCGACGCGCTGGCCGAGTTCGGGAGTACGACCACCAATCTCGTCTTCAGCCGGACCCTGCCGCTGCGCGGCCCGCGGGAGCCCCGGGCGGACCTCACCGCACGGTGAGATGCGGAAGGACGCCCACGGGCCCTGGCGCTGCCCCCTCTCCCCCTCTCACCGTGCGGCCGTGTCCCGCAGATGATCTCCGGCCCATTCATCGAAGGCGGTGAGAGGGATGCCCAGGTCCCGAGCGAATTCCGGGCGGGCGGGCTGAGTGTGCTCGTTGATGTGTGACTGACCGAAGCCCATGTCGGGCATCCCGGCGGCGGTTGCCTCTTCCGCGGTCAGGTCGGGCGCGGTCAGCTCGATGCCAAGGTGGAGAGAGAGGATCGTGGCGATCTCCGTCATCGTCAGGAAGTCGCTCGCCAGCTCCAGCTCGACCCCGTCGAATCGCACCGGTTCGACCATGGCCGCCGCGGCGGCCCTGCCGATGTCCTCGACCGCGACGAGGGACAGCCGGGTTGCGGGCTTCAGCAGGCTCACCAGGCCGCCCTCCACCCCGCGGGGGAACATGATCTCCCTGGCCGGGAGGAAGTTCTCCATGAAGAAGCCCGGCTTGATGAGCGTCCAGTGCGTGAAGCCGGCCTCGCGCACCCGGTCCTGGATCCCGGCCTTCGCGGTGTAGTAGGGCTCCATCCAGGCCCAACGGCCTTTGACCCAGCTGACGTGCTGCCCGGCACCGGAGACGGAGGTATGCACGAACTGCGGCACTCCTGCCGCTTTCGCGCCCTCGATCAGGTTGACGGCCTGGGCCAGCTCGCCTTCGAAGGCGCGTCCGTTCACATCGGGCATCTGAACGGAGAAGACGGCGCGGGCCCCTTCGGCTGCCCGGGCCAAGGAGTCGCGGTCGTCGAGGTCGCCGGTGACCAGCTCCGCGCCGAGTGCTTCGACGGCCTTCGCCCGGGGCGTGTCCGGGTTACGGACCAGCGCTCGGACGGGAACGCCGGTCGCGAGCAGTGCGCGGGCGGTGGCGCCGCCCTGCTGACCCGTGGCTCCGACTACCAGGACAGGGGAGGATTCTGAAGGCATGGTGCTCCTCAGGTGGTGGCACAAGGATATGTGGCGGGCCCCGCCACTTACGCTTCGGTGCGATACGGAGGGCCCCACCACTTAGCAAGGCCGGAGATGACGCCATGACCGTCCAGCGCGCAGACGCCCGGCGCAACTACGCACGGATCCTCGCCGTGGCCGAGGAGGAGGTCGCCGCACACGGCGCCGATGCCTCCCTGGAGAACATCGCCCGCACGGCCGGAGTCGGGTCGGCCACCGTGCGCCGCCACTTCCCCAGCCGGCAGACACTGCTGGAGGCGGTGTTCAGCGAGCGGATCGACGCCCTGGTCGCCCGTGCCACCGCGTCGGCCGGGGCGCCCGACGCCCGGGCGGCACTGCTGGAATGGCTGGGCGCGCTCACCGCGTACGCCTCCTCGGCGCGGGGCCTGGCCGAGGCGCTGACCCTGGCCGGAACGGACGACCCGGACCACGCGCCCGCCTGCTGCTCGGCGAAGCTTGCCGGGGCGGCCGACCCGCTGCTCCAACGCGCCGCGCAGGCCGGTGCGGTGGCGCCGGGAGTGACCGCCGCCGACCTGGTCACACTGGTCACCGGCATCGTCCTGGCCACGGAACATCACCAGGACCCCGCCGCCGAGGCGAACCGACTGCTCGACCTCACCCTGCGGGGAGTCGTCCCGCAGGGATGACAAGGGGTGACGGTGGCCGTGGCGCCGGCCCTACGATCAAGCCCGTCGGCTCGTCCGGGACTCATAGGGGGGCGCAGTGTCCGAGATCGCTCAGCGGCTCAAGGACTGGCATGCCGCCCATGAACACGAGCTCCGCTCCCGTGGGATCGGCTCTGCCGTGAATCTTCCGGCCCCTGGAACGCAGTCCCGGAGGCGGCCGAAGTCCATGGCCGTGAGGCTCACCCTGGTGTCGGGCGAGCGCACGGGGATGGTGTCCCTCTGGGAGTCGGGGGCCGCTTCGCTGCTCTTCATCGACACCGGCACCGGCACCGAGCACACGTGGCAGGACGACCTGGTGCTCACCTCGGAGCACGACCTGCCACGCATCCTGGTGCCTCTTGTGAAATTGGTCGAAGCAGCCGCCGACGGCAGGTGAAGGACCGGCCGGTACGTACGGCGCCCGCACCACACGGAAGGGGCGCACCCGGAACGAACCGGGCGCGCCCCTCGACACGCAACGCTCAGCAGCGCGAGATCAACGGTCGAAGCGCTCCCGCACGTCGTCCGCCGCACCCTGGGCGCGGTCGCGACCCTGCTCGGACGCCTGGCGGGCACGGTCGGACGCGTCCTGACGACGGTCCTGACCCTGGCCCTGGCGCTGGCCCTGGCCCTGGCCCTGGCGCTGACCCTGACGCGGGTCCTCGCCCTTGCCGCCCTTCATCTTCTTCTGACCCTGGTCGGCAAGCTCCTGCGCCTTGTCCTTGAACTGGTCGGCGATGCCCATGCTGTTCACTCCTATGTGGGGGTGCGTGGGGATGGCCCCGTCGGGGCCTCGACCAGACTTACACGCTGGGACATTCAACGCATTTCGATCACTTACGCTGTGTATCCGCCGCCGCCCGTGACTCCCGTTCGTCCTGGTCAGCGGCGCCTCCGGCGCCCACGAGCCCCTTGCCGACCCCTTCCAGCCGGGAACCGAACCGCTTCATCTCCCGCTGGCCGACGACGCCGATCAGCGAGGGCAGGTAGCCGCGTACGGACTGCATGCCGCGCAGCCACCACTGGGCGTACACATGCGGAGAGCGCCGCTCGATACCGTCCACGATGCGGTCGACGGCCGGGCCCAGCGGGTACGTGCGGTTGGACGGCCACGGCAGCCGCTGGCGCAGCTCCCGCATCACGTCGTCCTCGTCCGCGCCGCGCACCATGTCGGTGTCCGTCCAGGAGAGGTAGCCGACGCCGACCTTCACGCCCCGGTAGCCGACCTCCGCCCGCAGGCTGTGCGCGAACGCCTCGACGCCCGACTTGGAGGCGCAGTACGCGGTCATCATGGGCGCCGGGGTGATCGCGGCGAGCGAGGCGATCTGGAGGAAGTAGCCCCGGCTCTCCATCAGGACGGGCAGGAACGCCCGGCCGGTCACCGCGCCGCCGATCAGGTTGACCTCGATCACCCGCCGCCAGGCAACGGGGTCGGAGTCGACGAACGGTCCGCCCGAGGCGACACCCGCGTTGGCGACGACTATGTCGACCTTCCCGAAGCGCTCCTTGACCTCCTGTGCGACCCGCGCCATCGCCTCGTGGTCGGTGACGTCCGCGTGCCAGTGGTCGCTGTCCCCGTGCAGCCGCTCGGAGACCTTCTTCAGCTCGTCCGGCTCCAGGCCGACCAGGGCCAGGGTCGCGCCGCGCGCCGAGAGCTTGCGCGCCAGCAGCTCTCCCACACCGCGCGCCGCGCCCGTGACGACGACGACCTGTCCTTCGAGACTGCGCCTGCCCCTGCCGCTCATACGACCTCCTCCTTGCCGTCGATGTGGGCCGTGCCCCGTACCGGGAGGTACGCGGTCACCAGTTCCCGGATCTTCGCTGTGACGATCTCCGGCGCCTCGACCGGCGTCATGTGGCCCATGCCCGTCAGTTCGGTCAGGCCGAGGCAGTCGGGCAGTGCCGCCGCGAGCGCCCGGGCGTGGACGGGCGGGGTCAGCCGGTCCTCCGTACCCGCGATCACCGCGGTGGGCACCCGCAACTCCCTTACGCCCTCCTCGAGATCGAGGTCCGCGAGCACGTGCCCCCAGGCGACCCGGGCCGCCCTCGGGCAGTCGTGCACGATCCGTGCGCAGGCGTCGACCCGGTCCGGGGCCGAACCCGCTCCCATCGTGCCGTACTTGAGAATGCGGCGGGAGACCGGTGTGACCGGTCCGAGAGGCGCCCGCGCCCCGAGGATCGCACGCGTCATCCGGGTCCGCACGGCGCCGGGCCGCATCGGCACGACGAGGGACTCCGCGATCAGCCGGGAGCTGCCCGTGCTGCACAGCAGGGCGGCGGCCGCGTGCTCGCGCAGCCCGGCCCGGCGCGAGGCGGACATGATCGTCATGCCGCCCATGGAGTGCCCGGCCAGGACGGCCTTCTCCCCCGGCGCGAGGGTGGCGGCGAGGACCGCTTCGAGGTCGTCGGCCAGCGCCTCGGTGCTGTATTTCCCGCGCCCCACCGACGGCGAGGTGCCGTGGCCGCGCTGGTCGTAGGCGATGACGCGGTGGTCCACGGCGAGGTCCCGGATCTGAGCGTCCCAGAAGCGGGTGTTGCAGGTCCATCCGTGGGAGAGGACCACGGCCGGCGCGCCGTCCTGGCCGTGCACCTCTACGTGGATGCGGGAGCCGTCGGCGGAGACGGCCATCAGTTCCTGAACGGGCAGCGGCCGGCTCATCCCGCCACCTCCTCGGTGACAGCGGTGACAGCGGTGACGGCGGTGCCGGTAGCGGTGGCAGCGGTACCGACGACGGCCTTCTTCTCGTCCTGCGGCGCCTTGGCCCGTATGACCTGGTACTCCGTGATGTCGACCTCCCGCGTCACCTTGCGGAACTCCGCGGTGGTTCCGGGCCAGACCGTGGTGTTGCGCCCGCCGGCGTCCAGGTACCAGCTGTCGCATCCGCCGGTGCTCCAGACCGTCCGCTTCATCCGCTCCTGGACGCGGCGGTTCCACGCTCCGACGGACGAGGGGCGCGCGTCGAGTGCGACGCGGCCGCCCAGCACGTTCAACTGGCGCAGGTAGTCGGCCATGTAGTTCAGCTGGGCCTCGATCATGAGGATCATCGAGGAGTTGCCGAGGCCGGTATTGGGGCCGATGATCGTCATCCAGTTGGGGAAGCCGGCCGCGCTCGCGCCGCGCAGCGCCTGCATGCCGTCCTTCCAGGCCTCGGTGAGCGTGATGCCGTCCGCGCCCACCACCCGCTCGGCTATCGGCATGTCGGTGACGTGGAAACCGGTACCGAAGATGATCGCGTCGACCTCGGCCTCCGTACCGTCCGACGCCACGACCGTGGAGCCGCGGACCTCGCTCAGACCGGAGGCGACGACGTCCACGTTGGGCTGGGCGAGTGCCGGGTAGTAGGCGCTGGAGAGCAGGATGCGCTTGCAGCCGATGCGGTACGAGGGAGTCAGCTTGGCCCGCAGCGCCGGGTCCTTGATCGCCCGGGCCATGTTGGACTTGGCTATCCGCTCGACCATGCCCAGCTGGTTCGGGTGCTTGGTGAAGGCGCCGACCTGCAACTCCCGTATGCCCCAAAGCAGTCCGCGGCGGGCGGTGGTGGTGACGGGAAGCTTGCGGTGCAGCCAGCGCTCGGCACCGCTGATCTGCCGGTCCATCCGGGGCATGACCCAGGGCGCCGTGCGCTGGAAGAGCGTCAGCTTGCCGACCTCGGGCTGGATCGACGGCACGATCTGGATGGCGGAGGCACCGGTCCCGACCATCGCGACGCGCTTGCCGGCCAGGTCGGCGTCGTGGTCCCAGCGGGCGGAGTGGAAGACCTTGCCGGGGAAGTCGGCGAGCCCCGGTATGTCGGGCATCTTCGGGTCGGAGAGCGGGCCGGTCGCGGAGACGACGACGTCGGCGACGATCGTGGCGCCGTTCGCGGTCTCGATGACCCAGTTCAGCTCGTCGTTGTCCCAGCGCATCAGGCTCACTTCGTGGTTCAGCCTGAGGTGCGGCCGGAGTCCGAAGGTGTCCGCGACGTGCTCCAGGTAGGCGCGGATGTGTTCCTGCCCGGAAAAGGTGCGCGGCCACTCGGGGTTGGGCGCGAAGGAGAACGAGTAGAGGTGGGACGGTACGTCGCAGGCGCATCCCGGATAGGTGTTGTCGCGCCAGGTGCCACCGACCGAGCCGGCCCGTTCCAGGATCACGAAATCGGTGATGCCCTCACGGCGCAGCCGGACGGCGGCCCCCAGACCTCCGAACCCGGATCCGATCACCGCCACGCGTACATGTTCGTGCTCGGCCATACTGCCGCCTCCTGCGGTACGTCCCACGACTCTGCCAGCAATCACTGGCATTGTTGGGAGAGTAGAGCAGCTTCGTACCGATGGGTAGGGGTGCGGCGAGGGAAAGTTACCGGCGGTACAACAAGAGGGCCGCGCACGGGGGAGGCCGATAGGGTGCGGAGGTGGCAGAAGGACGCGAGCACCGCGAATACCGCATGGAGGAGCTGGCCGAGGAGGCCGGTATCCCCGTCCGCACCCTGCGCTTCTACCGGGAGCGCGGCCTGATCTCGCCGCCCCGGCGCGAGGGCCGCATCGCCTGGTACGACGACCACCATCTGGCCCGCCTGCGCACCATCGCCGGCCTGCTGGAGCGCGGCCACACCCTCACCGGCATCGCGGATCTGGCCCGTACCTTCGAGAGCGGCCGGGATGTCGCCGAGGTGCTGGGCCTGGGCGAACCGACCGAGGAGACCCCGGTCCGGCTCACGCCCGAGCAGCTGGCGGACTACTTCAAGGACGACTCCACGCCGGAGAACCTGGCGACGGCCATGGAGCTGGGCTACCTCGGCACGGACGGCGACGAGATCGTCCACATCAGCCGCCGCCTGCTGGAGGTGTCGGCCGAGCTCGTACGCGAAGGGGTCCCGCTCGCCGAGGTGCTCGCCTCCGGCCGCCGGGTCCGCGAGCACGCGGACGCCCTGGCCGACCTCTTCGTCGCGACCCTGCGCGCCCACAGCACGGAGGCCGAACCGCCCCAACTGCGCCCGCTGGCGCGTGCGGTGGTGGACGCGGAACTCTCCATGGCCCTGGACCGGCGACTGCGCCGCGACGCGAAGCCGCCGCAGCCGCCGGCGTAGGCCTGACCGCGCCCTACCGCCGACGCAGCGAGGAGCAGCCGCCGGCGCAGGCCGGGCCGCGTCCTACCGCTCGTACACCACCGTCACCGGCGCGTGGTCGCTCCACCGCTCGCCGTGCGTCGCGGCCCGCTCGACCAAGGCCTTCACGGCGCGCTCGGCCAGACCGGGCGTCGCCACCTGGTAGTCGATGCGCCAGCCCGTGTCGTTGTCGAAGGCGCGCCCGCGGTAGGACCACCACGAGTACGGGCCCTCCACGTCCGGGTGCAGGGCGCGTACGACGTCGACGTACGCGGCCTCGTCGAAGACCCGGGTCAGCCACTCCCGCTCCTCGGGGAGGAAGCCGGAGCTCTTCTTGTTGGCCTTCCAGTTCTTCAGGTCGGCCTCCCGGTGCGCGATGTTCCAGTCGCCGCACACCACGACCTCGCGGCCCTCAGCGGCGGCCCGCGCCTTCAGGCCGGTGAGGTAGGGCAGGAAGGCCGCCATGAAGCGCTCCTTCTCGTCCTGCTTCTCCGTACCGACCTCGCCGGAGGGCAGGTACAGGCTCGCGACCGTGACGCCCGGCAGGTCGATCTCGACGTACCGGCCGCTCGCGTCGAACTCCTCGCTGCCCTCGACACCGAACCCGCCGAAGCCGATCTGTACGCGCTCCGGCGCCCGGCGGGAGTAGAGCGAGACCCCGGCCCGGCCCTTGGCGGCAGCCGGTGCGTGGACGGTGTGCCAGCCCTCGGGCTCACGCACCTCGTCGGGCAGCTGCTGCGCCTCGGCCCTCACCTCCTGGAGGCAGATCACATCGGCATCGGTCTGCGCCAGCCACTCGACGAAGCCTTTCTTGGCGGCGGCACGGAGTCCGTTCACATTTACGCTGGTAACGGTGAGCATCCCGGCACGATACCGACCCAACAAGCCGCATACATGTACCATCATCCGCATGAATATCCAGCAGCGGCCTTACGATCACCCCGACGCCGTCAAACTCAACGACCAGGTGCAGCTCGAATACGCCGAGCGCTACGGGGACGAGGGCGACATCACACCGCTGGACGCCACGATGTTCGACCCGCCGCACGGGCTGTACCTGCTCGCGTACGACGCGTCGGACCGCCCGGTCGCCACCGGCGGCTGGCGCGCGCAGGAGCGCAACGCCGAGGGCTACTCGGACGGTGACGCCGAGCTCAAGCGCATGTTCGTGATACCCGAGGGGCGCGGGCAGGGCCTGGCCCGCCGCATCCTGGCCGCCCTGGAGGCCGACGCCCGGGCGGCGGGCCGCACCCGCATGGTCCTGGAGACCGGCGACCAGCAGCCCGAGGCCATCGCGCTGTACCTCTCCAGCGGCTACGCGCCCTGCGAGAAGTTCGGCCACTACCGGACGTACGACAGCAGCCGCTGCTACGCGAAGCCGCTCCAGCCCTCGGCCTAGCCCACGCCCTGCCCTAGCCCTTGCCCACCTCCGCCAGGAACCGCGCCACCGCGTCGTTGAACGCCTCGGGCCGCTCCAGGCCGGGCAGGTGCCCGGCTCCCTCGACCACGACCAGTCCCGCGCCCGGAATCAGCCCGTGCAGTGCCCGGGCCTCGGCGACGGGGATGTAGACGTCGTCCGCGCCCACGACGACGAGGACCGGCACCCCGGCACCGGCGAGCGAGTCGCGGTAGTCGGGCCGCTCGGCCCGGCCACGCAGCGCGGCCGCCGCCCCCTCGGGATCGGTGCCGCGCATCATCCCCAGCACGTGCGCGGCGACGTCCGGCAGCCCGGTGACGTTGTACGGCGCCAGCATCTTGTCGATGACCTCGTCCGCGTACCCGCCCATCCCCTCGGCGAGCAGCCGGTCGGCGAGACGGTTGCGGAACGCCTTGCCGTCCTCGGTCTCGGCGACCGGTGAGGTGTCGGCCAGGACCAGCGCCGCCACCCGGTCCGGGTGGGAGCGGTGGAACTCCATGGCGATCTGTCCGCCCATGGACACCCCGCCGACGACGGCCCGCGCGATGCCCAGGTGGTCGAGCAGCGCGGCGATGTCCGCGGCGAAGACACCGAACAGGGTGCGCCCCGGGACGACGCCGCTGTCCCCGTAGCCGCGCAGATCGGCCACGATCACCCGGTATCCGGCCGCGACCAGCGCGGTGGCCTGCGGCTGCCACATGGTCCGGTCGAACGGATGCCCGTGCACGAGGACGACGGGCGGCCGCCCGTCGTCCGCCGCTCCCAGGTCGTCGTATGCGAGCGTGGTTCCGTCCTCGGCTGTGAACCCGGCACTCACCGGACCACCCGCCCGACACCCACGTAGAAGCCACTGCGCTCGACGACCGGCGCCGGCTCCTCGCGATACCACTCGGTCGCCGGGACGAGCCCCGGCTCGACGAGCTCCAGCCCCTCGAAGAACAGCTCGACCTCGGCACGCGTACGCATCTGCAGCGCGATGGCCCCCTTCTTGTACGCCTTCTCGGTCTGCTGCCTCAGCTCCGGGTGCTGATCCGCGGTGCCGTGCGAAAGGGCCAGGCAGCTGCCGGTGGGCAGGGCGTCGACCAGGGTGCGGGTGATGCCGTACGGGTCCTGGTCGTCCGGAAGGAAGTGCATCAGCGCGTTCAGCGAGAGGGCGATGGGCCGGTCGAAGTCCAGCAGCTCTTTCGCTCGTTCGAGGATCGCGTCCGGCTCCCGCACATCGGCGTGAACGTAGTCGGTGGTCCCCTCGGGGGCGCTCACGAGGAGTGCCTCCGCATGCCGCAGGACGATCGGGTCGTTGTCCACGTAGACGACCCGGGCCGCGGGCGTGATCGCCTGCACGATCTGGTGGAGGTTGGGTTCGGTGGGGATACCGGCGCCGATATCCAGGAACTGGTCGATCCCGTCGCGCGCGAGCCAGGCGGAGGACCGGTGCATGAACGCCCGGTTGCGCGCGGCGTTCCCGCGCGTCTCCTCCGGCAGCGTCTGCCCGAACTGCCGGTCCGCCGGGTAGTTCTCCTTGCCGCCCAGGAACCAGTCGTACACGCGGGCGGGATGCGGCTTGCTGGTGTCGATCGGGGGCTGAGGCTCGGGTATGCCTGCCGTCACTGGTCGCTCCTCGATACGGAGAATCTCACGATCGGGTACACGCTTTCAGCCTAGGCGACGGTCATCGCCCGTCGCGGCTGATCCGATTCAACGCCCTTGCGCTGAAGTGCGCTTCAACTCGCACACTCAACTCCGCGGCCGCCGGATGACGGTGGCCGGAACCGGAGGGGAACGTCATGAAGTACCGCACCATCGGCACAGATCCCGCCACCCGTCGCGAGGTGAGCGTCCTCGCACTCGGCGCCATGCTCTTCGGGTCGGTCACCGACGAGAGGACCTCGTTCGCGATCCTGGACCACTTCGTCGAGGCCGGCGGCACGTTCATCGACACCTCCGACAACTACGCGTACTGGGTCGAGGGCGGCCTCGGCGGCCAGAGCGAACGGCTGCTCGGCAAGTGGCGTCGCAGCCGCGGCGTCGGGGACAGGAAACCCTCGGCACGGCGGATCTCGGCGCGCACGAGCCACGCTTCGTCGAGGCGGGGCTGGAGCGGGTCGGGGACGGTTCCCACAGCGCACCGGAGCTGAGCCCGGGCAACTCGTACAAGCTGGCGGTCGTCTGCGCCGGATCGGGGAAGATCACGCTGTCCATCGCCCTGAAGAACCCCGTCCGCCGGACGGTGGCCTGCGACGGCGTCCCGTACCGCCAGGACCTCGCCGCCCCGTCCGGCAAGGTCCGCATCGATACGGCGGCGTTGCCGGGAGCCACGGGCATGGTGGCCTGGCGCGTAGACCAGGCCGAGGGCTGACCACCCGACCGCCTGAGCACGTCGGCCGCCTCGGCCAACCTCGGCCGACGAATCCGAGCCGGTCCCGGGCCCGGGACCGGCTCGGGTTCGAGGCGGCGGGGTGCGCTCCCGTGGCGCACTACACAGGCAGCGCCCCGACGGGGTGACCGTGCTCCCGGCCGCATGCGGTGAGAGCGAGGACACCATGACCCGAGGTCCTCGTATGCGTCCCCAGTGCTCCGGGGTCGACCGACAGCCGCGCCGCGATGTCGTCGGCGCGACAGGTGTCGGGGATCCGCAGGTCTGCCTTCACCTGGCGGTACCGGGCGACGACCGCATCGGTGTCCGCGACATCCACGCCCTCGAAGGCGCCTCGGGGAAGGCCCTTGTCCTGGTGCGGCAGGAGGTAGCCGGCTTCGGCCGGGTGCGGGAGTCCACCGTCGCCGCTCTCCCCGGCGTCGTACGCGTCGTAGTGACGGACGACTTCTCCGCCTTCGGCGATGCACCAGGCGGTCCAGTCGTCACCGCCGCTCACCCCGTACCAATGGGCCGATCCGAAACGGCGGCTGAGCTCGGCACACCGCTGCCTCACGACCAGGCGGAACACGTCCGCCCGGTCGTCCGCGTTCTCGATGCGATGGGTGTCCTGGGAGAAGTGGCCGAAGACGAGCGTCCAGCCGTCCAGAACGGGACTGACGAAGACGCGGGAGCAGGCGGCGTGCGGACGGGCCCCGTCCCAGCTGTGGCGGAATCGGTGCCAGGCCGCCTCACCGGTCCGGAGCGTGACCGGCTGCGGGCTGCCGAGTTCGAACGCTGCCAGCACCGCGTCCTGGTCGGCGGTCGGCACCGCGTACCAGGCTCCGCACAGACGCATGCCGTCCGGTGTCTCGGCCAGTAGCTTGATCCGTGTCAGGCGGCGCCAGGCCTCCTGGTCCCTGGAGTCGAGGCCGTCCGGCCCCACGAGGTCGGCGAGCACCTCCAGCGCCCCCGCCCGCACCCTGGGACCGGGTGCGCGCCGACGGCGCACGCGCTGCAGATGGGGTACCGCCGCGGTGCCGATCGCCTGAAGTGCCCGGACCGCGCTCCGCCGGGCCCCAGGATCCAGGTCCCCCAGCAAGGGGATCAGCCCCTCGATCGATGCGGCCGTCAGTCCCTCGCCCATGCGGCGCACCCTAATCGGAGGCACTGACAAGGGCGCCGGAGGTGACCCGTGCCTCAGGGAACGACGCAGAAGCACTACGGTGCCCGAACGGGGACCACAGGACCTGGAGGGCGCCTCGGTGTTGCTGGCCGCTCGACTCGGCCGGTGACTCCCCCGCTCCTGGTCTCAGGATGACCAGGAGCCGCTCTCAGGCCGCGGCGCGCTCGGCGAGCGGGCGGCGGCGCAGGGCGGTCTCGGTCAGCGAGCGCGCCGGGAACGAGGCGGCGGGGTTGTACAGGTTCGTCCCGGGCGGCACGATGGCGTCGATCCGGTCGAGGGTCGCATCGTCCAGGGTGAGTGCGGCGCCCTTGAGCAGGTCCTCCAACTGCCGCATCGTCCGCGGTCCGATGATGGCCGAGGTGACGGCCGGGTGGGCCACGGTGAAGGCCACCGCGAGCTGGGGCAGGGTGCAGCCGATGCTCTCCGCGAGTTCGACGAGCTGTTCCACGGCCTCGAACTTGGCGGCGTTCGCGGCGATCGCGGGATCGAAGTTCGCCGGCCGGATCGCGGCCCGGCCGGTCGTCAGATCCGAGGGCCTGTCCTTGCGGTGCTTGCCGGTGAGGAACCCGAAGGCCAGAGGGCTCCAGACCAGTACGCCCATGCCGTAGCGCTCGCAGACCGGCAGGAGCGAGGACTCGATGCCCCGGGCCAGGACCGAGTAGGGCGGCTGGTCGGTGCGGAACCGTCCCAGACCGCGGCGCTCGGACACGTGCTGCGCCTCGACGATCTCCTCGGCCTGGTAGTTGGAGCAGCCGAACGAACGGATCTTCCCCTGGCGCACGAGGTCGTCGAGGACGGAGAGGGTCTCCTCGATGTCGGTGGTGCGGTCGGGGAAGTGGATCTGATAGAGGTCGATCCAGTCCGTGTTCAGGCGCCGGAGGCTGTCCTCGACCGCCTTGAGGATCCAACGCCGTGAGTTTCCGCTGCGGTTGGGCCCCTCGCCCATCCGGCAGTGGACCTTGGTGGCGAGCACGACGTCGTCACGGCGCCCTCGCAGCGCCTTGCCCACGATCTCCTCGGACTCGCCCTGCCCGTACATGTCTGCGGTGTCGACGAAGTTGATGCCCTGGTCGAGGGCGGTGTGGATGATGCGGGCGCAGTCGTCATGGTCGGAGTTGAATCCGTCCTGGAACATCATGGTGCCGAGGCAGTGGACGCTGACCTCGATGCCGGTTCTGCCGAGCGTGCGATAGCGCATGGCGGTGCTCCCCCTACTAGCCGATCAGGCGGGCGACTGAAGCGTCGGCCGCACGAGGAACCCTAGGAACTAGAGTCCCCTCTAGATCAACCCCGTTACGCTGGGCGGCATGGTGGAGGACCCCACGAGTCTGAGCATCGGGCAGGTCGCCGAACGCACCGGTCTGAGCATTCACGCCCTGCGCTTCTACGAGCAGGAGGGCCTCTTCGTCAACGCCGTGCGGCGCGGTGCCGGCGGACGCCGTGTCTACGACCAGGACGATGTGGACTGGCTGACGGTCTGCATCATTCTCCGCGCCTCCGGCATGCCCCTGACCGTGCTTCGCCGGTACACGGACCTCGTCCGGGAGGGCGGCGACAACGCGGAGGAACGGCTCGCGCTCATGCGTGAGCATCAGGAGCGGGTCACGTCCCAGATCAGCCGGCTCACCGAGTCCCTGGACCTGATCAAGTTCAAGGTCGGGGTCTACGAGGACCTTGTCGACCAGGGCGACGCCGCCGCCGAGCAGTGCCACGGCTCGTCCCTCACCTGACGAGGCCCGACGAGACCCGACGGGGCCGACGAGGCGCGGCGAGCTGCTCTGCATGCGCGGCCGGGTGTACGCCCGGCCGTCCGGCCTTGCCAGATGCTGCCGGGGCAGAGAAACGCAAAGATCCCGTCCGATCAATCAGATCGGACGGGATCTTGTGGACTCTTCCTGAGCTGACTCAAGAACAGTCGCTGCGGTGGGGTGTTCACGAGTAGGACTGACCAGCCACGTCCCAAGGCATTGGAGATCACTTCCCGGCTCGGCAGTGATCGTTCCCCACTCATTGGGCAGCGATGGAACCCGCGATCCCGCGCACGAGTTACCCCGAAGCCCATCCGAGTGAAATCGCCCGCTCCTGACCGAATACTCCGCACTTCAGCAGCTATACAGGATTCGTTTCCCTACCTGGCCACAAGGTTGGCCCAGCGAATCGGAGTGTCATGACAGCACCGCGTCGCGGAACGGTTCTGACGGTTGCGGCACTGGCCACATTCGCCCTGCTCTCCGGGCAAGGCGCGGCTGTAGCCGACGGCCCGGTTGTCGAGACCGGTGGCGCCGTGCGAGGACAGGCCGGCCTGACAGAAACGGGTCGTGAGGCGAGGGCCCCCAAGCTGCCTTACCTCTGTAGCGGCAAGGTCGACTATCCCCACAGCTCGCACACGAAGAACTACACGATCAACGTGCACTTCGACACAGCGTGCAAAATGGTCGCTCCAAACGTCTCGACCGAGGGCAGCCTTCCCGGTCGCGCTGGTACGGCTGGGAGCAATTGAAAACGTCCAAGGGCGGGAAGAAGAACACCCGCAAACTGCGTGTGGTGGCGCCTAAGGGCTGCAAGGCGGGAACGAAGTACCGCTACAAGGGCCAGGCGCGCTTCTACGTATCTGGGCCGCAGGGCAAGGGCTCAGCGCACGTGTACAACCAGAACGACAGCGAGATCAAGTGCACGAAGCGGTGAGTCGTGCGTCGGTAGCTGTGGCGGGCGCCATCTGTCTGGCGATGGCGCTGGTCTCCTGCAGCTCGAATCGACAAGGCGGCTCCGACCCCTCCCCGGATTCGATGCCACCCGCGCCGAGCGCACGCGACGGTCAACACGGAACTGCGCTGCCCCTGGTGGCCGGCCGGTGGCCAAAGAGCAGTGGCCACCATCCGCCGGAAAGCCTCACATGGAGACGAGCGCCCCTCCCGCAATCGGGAAGTCCTCTGTCTGCGGAGGTCGCGGGGCCGGAGCAGCCCTGGTACGCGTCGTTCATGACGCACAAGACCGTCAACCGGGCCGGAATTCCGGACGAGAGTCCGGAGAATCAGCGCGTGCTGGCATGCGGCCAGGGCATCGCGAAGCCCGGCTGTCGGATCACCTCGCTCGGCGGCCACCGGTGGCGCATCGAGACACTCGCGCCCGCCCCTCAGAACCACCCGTACCGAATTCTGTACGTGCAGTGGCCCTCGGGCGGCCCCGGAGAACCCGAGAACTGGGCCTCATGGCAACTACCCACCCCCTGAACGCCATGGCCGGCGACCATGCGGGCCTGGCTCGCTGGGCTCTGGGCAGGATGGCTGCCGCAGCGGCCTGGGACATCCAGTTCGATGCAGAGGCGCGATGCGCCCAGCACCGCTCACCGGAAGATGTCTCAGGCCGCTACGGCTGGCACAGCGTGGGACGCTTCGAAGAGACGGAGGCCGCTTCGGCGGGCAGGCTCCGCATCGACTCCGAGTCCAGTGCCCGCCTCCGCAAGGAGGACGAAGCCGCCGGTGACCCCCTGCTTTCACTCTGCGATCCCGCCCGTCTGATCAGCGGTGTGGCTACCGCCTCGGCGGGGCAGTGCACCTGGGTCGACGGGCGCTCCTGCGTCGACGTCACACTGGTCCCGCATTCCTGGACCGCCGACCCGCAGGACCCCTGGCTCCCGCCAGGGGTGACCTACCTGACCGCCGGCGTCGACACCGCCACCGGATTCCTCCTGCACACCCGCGCCTACGACAGGCAGGGCTGTTTCCGCTCCGGCCACCTGCGGGGGCTGCGCACCACGGCAGACGGCAGTTCACCGATCGCCGACGCGGCGCGGACGCCCGCGGGTACAGAGACGGGGGCACCCTTCGTTCTGGCGCGCATGGCAACCAGCCTGCTCGACCCCGTACGTCTGAGAGCCGAAGTCACGGCCGTCCCGGAGATCGAATCGGAACTATCGGTAGCGAGTGTGCCGTCCAGTCGCTCATGGGCTGTCACATTTCGAGGCAGGAACACGATGACGGTGGACATGAGCGGAGACTACGAACCCGACCAGGCCGACCCTGCGGCAGCCAGACTCGCGGAACTCCTCAGTCCGGCCCGCGTTGTGTCGCACCTCGCGGAGGTCACCACGGCCGGGCCCACCTCCGTCAAGGCCACGGTACGGCCGATGCGGTCCTTCCCATTCAGCGCCTGGGCCCCTGAAGAAGGGCTCGTCTGCCACTTCACTCTCGATCCGGACACCGGCATCCTCCTTCGGGCCCACACCGAGGACGGATCCCGAACACTCTTTCGCATGGACGTCACCCCCCAACGGACCGATTGACCAAACCGAGGGCAGTAGGTCGACGATAAATGTGTTCGCTGGGCTGGGGAGACGGCTCAGACCCCGGAGAACTGCACGATCCGGCTGGTCGTGCTGAAGGACGGTGGTTCGGCCGCTGCCCGGCGGAGCGTGCTGAAGATTCTCCACGGCCTCTGTACGACCGGTGAGGGCATCGAGCAGTGCCGGATCGTGGCTCTGGATGTCCCGGGGATGGTGGCACTGGGAGGAAGGGTGTGTCACTGCCGCGTGGAAGTCCACCGACCAGGGATGAAAGCCCCGCAGCGGTTACGCGTGCCCCGAGACACCGCCGCGTTCTCACCGACGTTTGGCGTCGAGCCATTCGTCGCTGTTCCACATGACGGGCATGGCGCCGACCGGTTCGAACCGGATGTCCGGGTCGTTGCTGTGGAGCAGGCAGAAGAAGCGCCGCTGAAGTACCGCCGCGTGGCGGGCCTGGTCGGCGACGATGTCCAGAACGATCTGGGCCGCTCGCGGGCAAGCGGCGGTGAAGCGGTCGTAGTCGGTGATGGACAGAACGAGCCCGGTACCTTCTGGTGAGTCGTCGTACGGGCCGTAACAGGTCACATCGCCGAGACAGTCGTTGAGCGCGTCGAGGTTGTGGCCGTAGTAGTCGGGGAACTGCAGCGCGGCGGCAACGTCCCTGTGCATGTCCTGCTCGGACGCCCAGTCTCCCGCGGCGAGGTGGACGACGCGGAAGCCGCGCTCTTCGAGCCGCAGTTCGGCTTCCGTGAGGAGCCGTCGGCGCCAGAAGAGAGTGACGAAGGTGTTGTTCATGTACTCGATGCCGGGAAAGCGGGTCGAGACAGCACCAGGTTCCGGGTTCTGGGCGGATTCACTCCGGTACGCATCCAGGAGACGGAAGAACTCCTCGACCGGCGTCGAGCCTGCGGGGGTGTTGCGTTCGATCTCGGCTGCCCAGGTGAGGGGGCCGCTGATGCCGCGTTGCTCTTGGAGCCAGCGGTTGAAGTCGTCCTCGGGCCAGAAGGCGAAGGGTTCCTCGATGCCGTGCACACCGAGCGCTGCCCGGTAGCCGGTGAGCAAGGACTGCAGGTGCAGGAGCGATCCGCCGGGGACCCACATGCCGGGCCGGAGCCGGATCTGATCCAGGAAGTCGTACACGTCGGTGCAGTCCTGCCAGTGCTTGGCCGTGAGGCGCGGACTGTCTTCGGTCGGCATGCTCCGACCCTACGGTGCGAACGGATGTTGTCGTCTGTTGGAGGGGTGCGAGCGTAAGGCGATCGCGGGCGGTCGATTGGGGGCATCTGCGGTCACCCTCTGCGATCTTGCTATGCCCGCCCCTACGTTTGGCTGGGGCTCGGAGTGCCGTCAGGCTCGGGGATCGGCAAGCGAAGGCGGGGCCGGGATGACGCCATAGTTCGAGCGTCTGGATCAGGAAGAGGCGTTTGTGCGTGGCGAGTTGGTCACGCTGCGCGAGAAGGTCGCGGTGACCGAGGAGCGGCTGGCTCACCTGACGATCACGCGGGAGACGCTGCTGTCCCTGGGCGGCGAGGACCGCGTCAGCCAAGGTGCTGCCACGCAGCAGGCGCCGGAGAGGCCCGTTCCTTCGACCGGCTGACCACAGTCCTCGACCCTCATCGCTGCGACCGGCGCAGCCGCCTGCCGGCCGAAGAGGCGAGAACTGTCGCTGCCGCCTGGGAAGATGCGGACGTCGAGCGCACGCGTCGGCGGGGCCTCGCATCCGTCGAGCTCACCGCCGGCTGGCACTACTGCGGGGGCGCTGAGGAAGGAATCTTCGGACACTCCGCCAGTCTTCTGGTCGCTGCCAGCCGACGACATCGCGCTGGTCACCCGCAGGCCGGTGAGCGCGTCAGCCGCCACCCGCAACTGGCGCTCGGCCTTGTCCTGGACACCCCGGGCAAGCGCGTCGGCCCGAATGCGGTCCACTCCCTGGCCCAGCTTGCCCCGTTCGGCTTCCCGACAGGGCTGCTGGCCGCCGACCGGGCCTACACCGACCAGATCACCGAGCATTTCGCCCAGCCGGTCCGCACCCTGGGCTACCAAGTGGTTCTCGACTACAAACAGCAACACCGAGGCATCCAGGGCACCCACCAAGGCGCCCTTCTCGTCGACGGATCCCTCGCCTGCCCCGCCATGCCGCACGCACTGGCCCACGCGACCACGGGGCTCAACGACAAGGCCGTACGCGACCTCGCTGACGGCACCGAGCTCAGCGAGCGGATCGCGGGCCGGGAACCATACTTCCTCAAGCTCAAGGAGTCCGCCGACGAGCGGGGCGCGATCAGGCTCCAGTGCCCGGCCAGTGGGCCCTCGCCCGCCGTGGTGTGTCCCCGCTTCAACCAGGTCCACCGCGTCCCGGCACCACGGCCGGCCGTGGTCGACCTCACGGATAAGCGGGCTACCGCCGCACACAGTGCGGCCAAGCCCACCGTCCCGATCCCTCAAGGTGAACGGTTGCGGCCCCTGCCCCAGGACGAGCTGCCGCGGATCTGCCAGAAGCCCACGATCACCGTCCGCCCCGGCGCCCTCGGCAAGCTCGACAAGTTCCGCCAGGACCGGCACTACCTCCACCCCACCTGGCAGGACGCCTACCGGCCCGAGCGAGCGAACATCGAAGGCCTCAACGGCAGGGCCAAGAGCCACGGCATCGATATCTCCGACCCCACGAAGCGGCTCGCTCACGGGCGGGTCGCGCAGACCATCCTGCTCGCGCTGATGATCTGCAGCATCAACCTGCACATCCTCTTCAGCTGGCACCAGACGACCCGAACGCAGACGACGGGGTCCGCCCACGAAATCGCCGTGCTCTCCGGATCGGCATCCACGCACCCCGACGCGGCCGGGCTGCCGCCGCCCATACAGCCGGAGATCCGCGAGACCATCTAAGACCCCAGCACAAGCCGGGATCAAGCGCGCCCTCATACAGCCAAGAAACGCCTCACACACCCGAACCACCCCGAAACATCAGGCCCCGACCGCCTCCGGCACCGATCGCGTTCGGATCACTCCTCGAACACCCCCGGAAACGCCAAGATCCCGCCCGATCAATCAGATCGGACGGGATCTTGTGAACTCTTCCTGAGCTGACTCAGGAACAGTCGCTGCGGTGGACCTGTGGGGATTTGAACCCCAGACCCCCTCGATGCGAACGAGGTGCGCTACCAGACTGCGCCACAGGCCCTTGCAACGAGTGAAACTTTAGCACCCCGACCGGGGTGCTCGGAAATCCATTCCGCGCTGGTCAGCCGAGTCGGTGTCGCAGCGGGCGGGGTGGCCGTCTCACTCGTTGGCCGCGCGGGGGCGGTCGTCCTCGTCGTACTGGTCGAAGAGCGGGGTCCGGCCCCGGTCGCGGGCGCGGCGGGACTGGGCGGAGCGCTGGCGGGGCGCCGGGTCCACCGGGGGTGCCGCGGGGTGCGGGGTGGCCGGCTGGGCGGGTTCGGCGGAGGAGGAGCGGGCCGCG
>NZ_JAELVH010000119.1 GCF_019399235.1 Streptomyces poriferorum
CCGCAATTCCCCCGTACGCAAGGAGATCCCCGTGGCAGTCGTCGCGGAACCCACCCGCCGGGGCCGTCGCAGCGGGCCGCAGGCGCGCCGCGAGGCCCGGATCGGCCTGCTCTTCGTCCTTCCCTGTTTCCTGTTGTTCCTCGCGTTCCGGTTCGGTCCGGGCGTCGCCGGTGTGCTGATGAGCTTCACCGACTACTCCCTGACCGGTGGCGGCAGCTTCATCGGGCTCGACAACTTCACCCGCCTGTGGGCGGACCCGCTGTTCTGGCAGGCGCTGAAGGTCACCGTCCTCTACACCGTGCTCGCCGTGCCGGGCACGCTCATCGCGTCGGTGTCCCTGGCGCTGATCACCCGCCGTGCGTTCCGCGGCGCCAAGTTCTTCCGCTCGGTGTTCTTCCTGCCGGTCGTCACCTCGCTGGTGCTGGCCGCGACCGTCTTCGTGTGGATCTTCTCGACCGGCGGCCCGTGGTCCACCCTGATGGGCTGGTTCGGGATGTCCGAGGGCTCCTGGCTCTCCGACGACGTGCTGGTGCTGCCCGCGCTCGCGATCGTCGGCGTCTGGTCCCGCTTCGGATACGGGATGCTCATCCTGCTCGCCCGGATGCAGGACATCCCGCGTGAGCTGGAGGAGGCCGCCCTCACCGACGGGGCCGGGCCCTGGCAGCGGTTCCGGTACATCGTGCTGCCGCAGCTCAAGCCCGCCCTGTTCTTCCTCGCGGTGATCGAGACGACGGCCTCGTTCCAGGTCTTCGACGCCGTCTACACGATGACGGGCGGCGGCCCCGCCAACGCCAGTTACACGCTCGTCTTCCAGCTCTACGACGCGGGCTTCAAGTACTTCGACCTGGGTTACGCCTCCGCCATCGGGGTCGCGCTCTTCGTGCTGACCGTGGTGGTCGCGGTGATCCAGCGGCTCGTGATCGGGAAGGACCAGTGACCATGACAGCGGCACCCACCGAGACGAAGGCCCCGCCGGCGAACCGGCCCTCCGCACCCCCGGACCGGGCCGCGCGCCGGGCCGAACGCAGGCTGCGCAAGCTCTCCGAGCAGGACACCGTCCCGTACGGCATGCGCCCCACCCGCACCGGCCGCATGGCACGCGGCGTGCTGCTGACCGTTGCCGCGCTCGTCACGGTCTTCCCGTTCTACGCGATGGTCGTGCTCTCCCTGAAGCCGTCGGCGGCGGTCGACTTCCCCGGAAGCCTGCTGCCGTGGCCGCTGACCGGCGAGGCGTACGACACCGTCATGGGCGCCCAGGACGTGCCGCGCTGGCTGCTGAACACCGTGGTCTATTCGGTCGTCTCGGTCGTCGGTGTGCTGCTGCTCGCCTCGCTGGCCGGGTACGCCTTCGCCAAGAAGCGCTTTCCGGGCCGGGAGACGATGTTCTGGTCGTTCCTGTCGATGGTGATGGTCCCGTACCACGTCACGATGATCCCGACCTTCGCGATGATCGCGAAGCTCGGCGGCGTGGACACGTACTGGGGACTGATCGTGCCGACCCTGGCCAACGCCCAGGCGGTGTTCCTGATGCGGCAGTTCATCCAGGGTCTGCCGGACGAGCTCTTCGAGGCGGCCCGGCTCGACGGCTGCAGCGAATGGCAGATCTTCTACCGCATCGTGCTGCCGCTGCTGAAGCCGATCCTCGCCACGCTCGGTGTCTTCGTCTTCCTGTGGCACTGGAACGACTTCCTGTGGCCACTGGTCATCGGCCAGTCCACCGACATGCGCACCCTCACGGTCGGCATTGCCTCGCTCCAGCAGCAGAACGTGCCGCTCAACGTGGTGCTCTCCGGCTCCGTCATCGCGTTCGTGCCCATCTTCGCCGCGTACATGGTGGGCCAGCGCTACTTCACCGAGGGCGTCACCGCGTCCGGGATCAAGGGATAGCCACACATGTTCACCGATGAGGCCGCACTCGAAGAGCGGCTCGCCACCCCCTCCCCCGCACTCGTCGCCGATCTCGGCGCTCTCGAAGGCGATCTGCTGGTGCTCGGCGCCGGCGGCAAGATGGGCCCCAGCCTGTGCCGGCTGGCCCGCCGGGCGCTGGACGCCGCGGACCGCACGGACGTGACCGTGTACGCGGTCTCCCGCTGGTCTGACAAGGCTGCGGCCGAGGAGCTGGAGGCGGCCGGGGTCCGTACCGTCGCCTTCGATCTGATGGACCCGGCCGCCGACCTGACCGGACTGCCCGACGCCGGGAACGTCGTCTTCATGGTCGGCGCCAAGTTCGGTTCCGCCGGGGCGCCTTCGCACGCCTGGGCGGTGAACGCCGCGATGCCGGACCGGGTCGCCCGGCGCTGGCCGGGTGCGCGGATCGCCGCGTTCTCCACCGGCAACGTGTACCCGCTGGTACCCGTCTCCTCCGGCGGCTGCACCGAGACCGACCCGGTCGGCCCGGTCGGCGAGTACGCCATGTCGTGCCTGGGCCGGGAGCGCATCTTCGATCACGCGGCGCTGACCCGTGGCACCAAGGTCGCCAACATCCGCCTCAACTACGCGGTGGACCTGCGCTACGGCGTCCTCGCCGACATCGCCTACCGTGTCCGGGCGGGCGAGCCCGTCGACGTGACGACCGGTCACGCCAACGTGGTGTGGCAGGGGTACGCCAACGAGGTTGCCCTGCGTTCGCTGCTGCACGCCACCGACGGCGAGGCGTTCACCCTCAACCTCACCGGTCCCGAAACCGCCTCGGTACGCCGGATCGCCCAGTGGTTCGGCGATGAGTTCGACGAGGAGCCCGTCCTCGCCGGCCAGGAGGCACCCACCGCGCTGCTCTCCGACGCGAGCCGCTGCCACGCCCTGTTCGGCTACCCGGACGTCGCGCTGCGCACCCTCGTCGCATGGCAGGCCGACTGGCTGCGCCGCGGGCTGCCCCTGTCCGGCAAGCCCACCAAGTTCCAGGTACGTGACGGAAGGTTCTGATCCACTCCATGTCCACTCCCTCCCTCCTGTCCACGCCCGCGCTGGAGCTGCTCGCCCACGGCGCGGCGATCCCCGCCCATCCGCTCGCGCTGCACGAGGACGGCACGTTCGACGAGCGCCGGCAGCGCGCCCTGACCCGGTACTACCTCGCCTCGGGCGCGGGCGGCGCCGCGGTCGCCGTGCACACCACCCAGTTCGAGATCCGCGAGCGTGAGGTGGGCCTGTTCCGTCCCGTGCTGGAGCTCGCCGCCGAGACGATCGACGCCGAGGCCGGCCGCCCCTTCGTGAAGGTCGCCGGTGCCTGCGGGTACACCGCCCAGGCCGTCGCCGAGGCCGAGACAGCCGCCGGGCTCGGCTACGACGCGGTGCTGCTCAGCCCGGCCGTGCCCGGAGCCGACGAGAAGGGGCTGCTGGAGCGGGCCCGGGCGGTCGGCGAGGTGCTGCCGGTGATCGGCTTCTACCTCCAGGAGGCCGTCGGCGGGCGGTACCTGTCGCCCGCCTTCTGGTCCGCGTTCACCGACCTGCCGAACACGGCCGCCGTGAAGATCGCCCCGTTCGACCGCTACCGCACCGCCGACGTCGTCCGGGCGGTCGCCGCCGCGGACCGGGCGGACGAGGTCGCCCTGTACACCGGCAACGACGACGACATCATCGGCGATCTGCTCACCCCGTACGAGACCGTCGCCGGCACCCCGCGCTGGTTCGCGGGCGGGCTGCTCGGCCAGTGGGCGGTGTGGACGGGCTCCGCGGTGACGCTGCTCGACGACATCCGCCGGGCGCGCGCCGGGGACCACGAGGCGATGGTCCGCTGCCTGGCCCGCCGCTCCGAACTGACCGATGCCAACAGCGCGGTCTTCGATGTGCGGGGCGCCTTCCGCGGCTGCATCGCCGGAGTGCACGAAGTGCTGCGCCGTCAGGGGCTGCTGGCGAACATCCGCTGCCTGGACCCGGCCGAGACGCTCTCCCCCGGACAGGCCGACGAGATCACCCGGGTGGCCGCGGCCTACCCTTGGCTGACCGATGACGCCTTCGTTGCGGAGCACCTCGATGCCTGGCTCTCCTGAACCCGCCGACCGCTCCTCACGGGTCGTCGTCGCCGTACCGCCGGGCCTGCGCGCCCAGTTCTTCACCGCCGAGGTGTGGCAGGAACTGGAGCGGGCGGCCGAACTCGTCGTGATCGACGACCACTCCGACCGGGCGGCGGTCGCGGCCGCGCTGCCCGGTGCCCGCGCGCTGATCACCGCGTGGCGGGCCCCCAAGGTGGACGCCGCCCTGCTGGCGCACGCGGACCGGCTTGAGCTGGTGGCGCACACCGGCTCCGCGGTCGCGCCCTATGTCACCGAGGACGTGTTCCGGCGCTCCATCCTGGTGACCCAGGCCGGCGACGAGATGGCCCGCCCGGTCGCCGAGGTGGCGCTCGCCTTCACGCTGTCGCTGCTCCACCGCATCCAGCGCTTCGACCACGCGCTGCGCGGCGGGCTGGAGTGGGCGGCGGCGAGCAAGGCCCCGCCGCGCCACGAGATCCACGGCAGCGACATCGGCGTGATCGGCGCGTCCCGGACGGGGCGCGCGTACATCGGGCTGGTGCGGGCGATGGGGGCGCGGGTCAGCGTCACCGACCCGTTCCTCTCGGAGGCGGACGCCCGCGAGCTCGGGGTGACGTCCGTTCCGCTGGAGACGCTGCTGACCCGGAGCCGGATCGTGGCCGTACACGCCCCGGTCACCGAGGAGACCCACCACATGCTGGGTGCCGCCCAGTTGGCGCTGATGCCGGACGGGGCGGGCCTCGTGAACACCGCCCGGTCGTGGCTGGTCGACGAGGACGCGCTCCTCGCCGAACTGGCAACAGGCCGGCTGGACGCGGCGATCGACGTCTTCGACTCCGAACCGCTGCCCGCCGGCCACCCCTTCCGCGGACTGCCGAACGTGCTGCTCACCCCGCACCAGGCGGCCGGCAGCGTCGAGTGCCGGCAGCGGCTGGGCACCAGCGCCGTGAACGAGGTGCTGCGGCTGCTCGCCGGACGCCCCCCGGTCCACGCCGTCACCGCCGACGCCCTCACCCGCCTGCACTGACCGTCCCCGGGTTCCCCCAACCCCGTACCTGTCTGGAGATCTCACCGCCATGCGACTGATGCGCATCGGCGAGCCGGGCCATGAACGCCCGGTCGCCGTCTGCCCCGAGGGCCGCCACTACGACCTTTCCGGCATCACGGACGACATCGACGGCGCCTTCCTTGCCGCGCTGGCCGACGATCCGTACCTGATCCCCGCCGAGCCGAAGCTCCCCGGGACCGACATCACCGGGCAGCGCGTCGGCGCCCCGGTGGCCCGGCCGTCCGCGCTCCTGTGCATCGGGCAGAACTACGCGGCCCATGCCGCGGAGTCCGGTTCCGAGCCGCCGGAGCAGCCGATCCTGTTCTACAAGTCACCGAACACGGTGGTCGGTCCGTACGACGACGTCCTCATCCCGCGCGGTTCGAAGAAGACCGACTGGGAGGTGGAGCTCGCCGTGGTGATCGGCCGCCGCGCCTCCTACCTGGACTCCCCCGCCGACGCCGCCGCCCACATCGCCGGTTACGCGGTGAGCAACGACGTCTCCGAGCGCGCCTTCCAGCTGGAGGAGTCGGGCGGCCAGTGGTCGAAGGGCAAGAGCTGCGCCACCTTCAACCCGCTGGGTCCGGTGCTGGTGACCCCCGACGAGGCGGGCGATCCGCAGCAGCTGCGGCTGCGCAGCTTCGTCAACGCCCAGCCCCGGCAGGACTCCTCCACCGCGGACATGATCTTCAGCGTGGCGCATCTGGTGCACCACCTGTCGCAGTACCTGGTGCTGGAGCCCGGTGACGTCATCAACACCGGTACGCCGCAGGGCGTCGCCCTGTCCGGACGCTTCCCGTACCTGGCCGAGGGCGATGTGATGGAGGTCGAGATCTCGGGCCTGGGACGGCAGCGCAGCCTCTGCCGTCCCGCCTGACCGGGGCCGTAACCGGCCTCAGTCCTCCGGGAGTTCGACCGGGGCGATCTCGTCGAAGAGGTCGCCCGGGCCGGGGTTCGTGGCGTCGGTGGCGCCGCCGAACTGGGTCATCACGCCCCAGACCGCGTTCAGCGCGGTCTGCACGGCGCCCTCGGCCCAGCCGGCCGTCCAGGAGATGTCGTCGCCCGCCAGGAACAGGCCCCGCTTGTCGGCGGGCAACCGGTCCTGCATGAAGTGGGTGAACAGCCGCCGCTGGTAGCGGTAGTGGCCGGGCAGGTTGGCCTTGAACGCGCCCATGAAGTACGGCTCGTTCTCCCAGGACACCGTGACCGGATTGCCGGTGATGTGCTTGCGAATGTCCACGTTCGGATAGATCTCGCCGAGCGACTTCAGCATGACGTCCATGCGTTCGGTCGCGGACAGCGGCAGCCACTTCAGGCTGTCGTCGCACCAGGTGTACGAGAGGCAGATGCTGGCCGGCCGGTCCGGGCCGTCGTCGAGGAGGTACGTGCCCCGCGTCATCCGGTCGGTCAGCGTCATCGACATGGCGTCGCGCCCGGTGGTCTCGTCCTTGTCCAGCCAGAACGGCCGGTCGACGGGGACGAACAGCTTGGACGACTCCATGTAGTGGGTGCGCTCCATCGCCGTCCAGTGGTCGATCGGGAAGAGCGCGTCGTCGCAGGCGATCTTGGAGAGCAGCAGCCAGGACTGGCCGGTGAAGACGGCTGCCCGGAAGGTGCGGATGTCGCCGGAGGCGTCGGTGACGGTGATCCGGTTACCGGCCGTGCGGTGCAGCCGGGTCACGGCGCCGCGCGGCTCGCCGCCGTGCAGCGAGGCGAGCGAGGTGCCGAGCGGCCAGTGGACGATCTTCTGCGGTTCGCGTTCCCACAGGCGCAGCGGGAGCTGCTGGCTGCCGCCGACGATGGAACGGTGGTGGTCGTCCGCCTCGGTGTAGACGACGCGGAGGATCTCCAGGATGGAGTTGGGGAAGTCGGTGTCCCAGCCGCCGGTGCCGAAGCCGACCTGGCCGAAGATCTCGCGGTGGCGGAAGGACTTGAAGGCGTCGGAGTCGCAGAGGAAGCCGTAGAAGGTCTGGTTGTCGAGCTTCTCGACGAGCCGGGCCCAGATCTCCCGGATCCGCGGCACGTCACGCTCGCGCATCGCCCGGTTCATGTCGGAGAAGTCGGCGCCCTCCTCCAGGCAGGCGTTCCAGGCGTCCATCACATCGCGGTAGACCTGCGGGAGGTCGTCGATGGTCCGGGCGTAGTGCGACTCGCCCTTCAGGTCGACGACGGTCGAGGGGGTGACCGGGGAGAGCGGGTTGGGGAACGGTTTCGTCTCCAGGCCGACCAGGTCGATGTAGTGCTGGAGGGCCGTCGAGGACGGCGGGAAGCGCATCGCGCCCATCTCGGCGGTCAGCGGTTCGCCGTCCGTGGTGCAGCCGTCGAACTCGACGGTGCGCAGCCGGCCGCCGATGCGGTCCGCCTCGTAGACGACGGGCCTCAGCCCCATCTTCATCAGTTCGTAGGCGGCGACGATGCCGGAGAGCCCGCCTCCGATGACGGCGACCTCGCTGCCGTGCTCGGTCGCCGGTATCTGCCCGAGTCCTGCGGGGTGCGCGAGGAAGTCGTCGTACGCGTAGGGGAAGTCCGGCCCGAACATGGTGATCGGCGGAGCTGCGTCGGTGTGCGGGACGGCCGGGGGCACCGTGGACGTCATGGGGTACGGACTCCTTGCGGGAAACAGGTGGGCGAAGGCGGGGCGGCGTGTCTCAGACGAGGGAGCCGTACAGACCGGGGCGGCGGTCGCGCAGATAGGGGTTGCCGGCCCGGGAGGCGGTCAGGAGGCCGGGGTCGACGTCGCCGATGACGAGTTCCTCGCCACGTCCGGCGCGGGCGCGAACCGTGCCGTCGGGGCCGGCGAGACCGCTCAGTCCGACGAACTCGAAGGGGCCTTCGGTGCCGGTCCGGTTGGCGTAGGCGATGTAGAGCTGGTTCTCGAAGGCGCGGACCGGGACGACGGACTCCGCGACGAAGGGGAAGGGGTGCATCAGCGCGGTCGGGACCAGCAGGAGATCGGTTCCGGCGAGTGCGTGGGCCCGTACGTTCTCCGGGAACTCGACGTCGTAGCAGATCAGGAGGCCGATACGGAGACCGGCGAGCTCGGCCTGGACGACGGGCCGGTCGCCGGGGGTGAACCACTGCTCCTCGAAGTCGCCGAAGAGGTGGGTCTTGCGGTAGTGGGCGAGCGCGGTCCCGTCGGGCCCGATGAGCTGTGCGGCGTTGTACAGGGTGTCGCCGTCGCGCTCCGGGTAGCCGTAGTGGACGGCGATCCCGTTCCGGACGGCGATCTCGGCGACGGCCCGGGCGGCGGGTCCGTCGGCTGCTTCGGCCAGGCGGGGCACGTCGTCCCCGATCGCGTACCCGGTCAGGAACATCTCGGGGCAGACGAGCAGCCGGGCGCCGCCGGCCGCGGCGCGGGTGGCAGCGCTCTCCAGTACCTCGATGTTCCGGGCCACCGAGCCCGGAATTCCGGAGCTCTGGAGCAGGGCGGTGCGCAGCGGCGGCATGGCTGACCTCGGACGATGCGGGCGGGGCGGGGACGTATTGACGGTACGTTCCGCGATTCACCCCGGACAAGGCGCGAGCGTTGCGCACCGACCGTCGATCCGTTGCGTCCGACCGCCCGGGCGCGGCGATTCATTGCACGAGGCGGCAGATCCAGCTCGTCCGGCGTTCGAGGAAGGCGTTGCCGGAGTACCCGGCCCGCCCCACCGTCACCAGCCGGGCCGCGCGGACGGCGGCCGCACCGCTACCCCGGCGACCCCGACGAGTAGCGCCGCAGCAGCGGCGAGAGGACCAGGACCGACTTCGTCCGCTCGACGTAGGGCTCGCCCGCGATCCGCTCCAGGACCTGCTCGAAGTGGCGCATGTCCGCGGCGAACACCTGGACGAGCGCATCGGCGTCGCCCGTCACCGTGGACGCCGATGCGACCTCGGGGTAGCGGGCGAGTCCCTGCTTGATGGACTCGGGTGAGGTGTTGCGGCTGCAGTAGATCTCGATGTAGCCCTCGGTCTCCCAGCCGAGCGCCGCCGGATCCACCCGGACGGTGAACCCCGTGATCGCCCCCTCGGCGCGCAGCCGGTCCACCCGGCGTTTCACGGCGGGTGCGGACAGCCCGATGATCGAGCCGATGTCGGCGTAGGAGCGGCGGGCATCTTCGGCGAGGGCGTGGACGATGCGTTCGTCGAGGTCGTTCAGTCGCACGTCGTACGGGTCACTTCTCTGCGATGGCGAGGGCCCTGGTCGGGGCGGGGCACGGCTGCTGCCGGGGGCGGCATCGCCGCCCCCGGAAGTAGACCATGGGCCCGCCCCGCAGGCCGCGCTCAGCGCAGAGCGCGCCGGATCAGAACGGGAACTGCGAGCGGCCGTGCTGCACGGAGATCCACTTCTGCGTGGTGAAGGCCTCCAGCATCGAGTCGCCGTTCAGCCGCCCGAGTCCGGAGTTCTTCTCGCCGCCGAAGGGGACGATGGGCTCGTCGTGGACGGTGCCGTCGTTGATGTGGATCATGCCGGTGCGGATGCGCTGCCCGACCCGGACACCGCGCTCGATGTTGGCGGTGTGAACGGCGCCGCTCAGCCCGTACGGGGTGTCGTTGGCGATCCGGACCGCCTCGTCCTCGCCGTCGAACGGCACGAGCAGGGCGACCGGGCCGAAGATCTCCTGGGACAGCACCGGGGAATCGGGCGCCAGCCCGGTGAGGACGGAGGGGCTGACGACGTTTCCTTCGGCCCGTCCGTGCAGCAGCGCGGTCGCGCCGGCCTCGACGGTCTGGTCGACGAGGGCGGAGATGGCCTCGGCCTGGGTCGAGTTGATCAGCGGGCCGATCTGGGTCGCCGGGTCGGCCGGGTCACCGACGCGCAGCGAGGCGACCTTCGCGACGAACTTCTCGGTGAACTCCTGCTCCACCGCGCGGTCGACGAGGATCCGGTTGGCAGCCATGCAGACCTGCCCCTGGTGCACGTACCGGCTGAACACCGCGGCGTCGACGGCGTAGTCCACATCGGCGTCGTCGAGCACGATCAGCGCGCTGTTGCCGCCGAGTTCGAGCACCGAGCGCTTGAGGTTCGCCGCGCACACCGTCGCGACGTGCCGTCCGACCTTGTCGGAGCCGGTGAAGGAGATGACCTGCGGTATGGGGTGCTCCAGCAACGCGTCACCGATCTCCGCGATGTCGGTGACGACGACGTTCAGCAGACCGGCCGGCAGTCCGGCGTCCTCGAACACCTTGGCCACCAGCGTGCCGCCGCAGACCGGGGTGTTCTGGTGCGGCTTGAGCACCACGGCGTTGCCCAGCGCGAGGGCCGGGGCCACGGACTTCAGGGAGAGCAGGAAGGGGAAGTTGAAGGGGCTGATGACCCCGACGACGCCGACCGGAACCCGGTAGACGCGGTTCTCCTTGCCCGGGGTCGGCGAGGGCAGGATCTGCCCGGTGGACCGCAGCGCGAGCTGGATCGCCTCGCGCAGGAACTCCTTGGCCAGGTGCAGTTCGAAGGCCGCCTTCAGCCGGGTGCCGCCGAGTTCGGCGACGATCGCGTCACCGATCTCGTCCTCGCGCTCCTCGACGATCCGCAGGGCCTTCTCCAGCACCGCTCGCCTGGCGTACGGGTTGGTGTCCGCCCACGCCTGCTGAGCGGTCTCGGCCGCGCGGTAGGCCTGGTCCACCTCGTCGGCCGTGGCGACCGTGATGGAGGCGAGCTTCTCCCCGTCGAACGGGTTGAAGTCGATGATGTCCCAGGAACCCTTGCCCGGCCTCCACTCGCCGTCGATGTACTGATGGGCCAGGTCAGTGAAGAAGGACATGAGATCCCTTACCGCAGAGTGGCGGGCAGCTGAGTGGGATTCATATTACTTATTTTTCAACAGAGTTGGTATGGATCCCGGCCCGTCCGGAGCACCGTTTCCGGCCATGCAGCGGCCTCCGGATGCCCGGAGAAAAGCAGTGCCCCTTCCGGCCTGAACAGCCGGAAGGGGCACGGACAGCCCTTGGGGAGCGGGATCAGCCCCAGCTGGCGTGCAGCGGCTTGCCCTCCGCGTAACCGGCGGCACTCTGCACGCCCACGACCGCCTTCTCGGCAAACTCCGCGAGCGAGCCCGCACCGGCGTACGTGCAGGAGGAACGGACGCCCGCGATGATCGAGTCGACCAGGTCCTCGACACCGGGACGGGACGGGTCCAGGAACATCCGCGAGGTGGAGATGCCCTCCTCGAAGAGGGCCTTGCGGGCCCGGTCGTACGCCGACTCGTCGGACGTACGGTTCTTCACGGCGCGCGCGGACGCCATGCCGAAGGACTCCTTGTAGAAGCGCCCGTCGGCGGACTGCTGGAGGTCGCCGGGCGACTCGTGCGTCCCGGCGAACCAGGAGCCGATCATCACGTTGGAGGCGCCGGCGGCAAGCGCCATGGCCACATCGCGCGGGTGACGGACGCCGCCGTCGGCCCAGACGTGCTTGCCGTACTTCTTCGCCTCGGCGGCGCACTCCAGGACGGCTGAGAACTGGGGCCTGCCCACGCCCGTCATCATCCGGGTGGTGCACATCGCGCCGGGTCCCACACCGACCTTGATGATGTCCGCGCCGGCCTCGATGAGGTCGCGCACACCCTCGGCGGCGACGATGTTGCCGGCGACGATCGGCACCTGCGGATCCAGCGCCCGGACCGCTCGCACCGCGCTGATCATGGACTCCTGGTGACCGTGCGCGGTGTCGACGACCAGGGTGTCGGCGCCGGCGTCGAGGAGCTGCTTGGCCTTGCCCGCCACGTCGCCGTTGATGCCGACGGCAGCCGCGATCCGCAGCTTGCCCGCCGCGTCGGTGGCCGGCGTGTAGAGAGTGGCGCGCAGTGCGGCCTTACGGGTGAGGATGCCGACGAGCCGGCCGTCCGCGTCGACCGCGGGGGCGAGCTTGCGGTTGGCGCCGTCGAGCTTGTTGAACGCGTCGCGCGGGTCGATGTCCGCGTCCAGCAGCACGAGGTCCTTCGACATGACCTCGGAGAGCTGGGTGAAGCGGTCGACGCCGGTCAGGTCGTGGTCGGTGACGACGCCGACGGGACGCCCGTCACCGTCGACGACGACCCCGGCGCCGTGGGCCCGCTTGGGCAGCAGGGACAGCGCGTCGGCGACGGTCTGGCCGGGGGCCAGGACGATGGGGGTGTCGAGCACGAGGTGGCGCGTTTTGACCCAGCTGATGACCTCGGTGACGACCTCGATCGGGATGTCCTGCGGGATGACGACGAGCCCACCGCGACGGGCGATGGTTTCGGCCATCCGGCGGCCCGCGATGGCCGTCATGTTCGCTACGACGAGCGGGATGGTGGTGCCGGTTCCGTCCGGCGAGGAGAGATCGACCCCCTGGCGGGATCCGACCGCTGACCTGCCCGGAACCATGAAGACGTCGTCGTACGTGAGGTCGTACGGGACGGAGGGGGACTCTGTGTATCGACCGGTGCCGGGCTCAAGAAAACGCATAACACTCATTTTTTCATACGAAATGGCGCAGGTCGCTTCCACGAAGACACAGCAAACGACTCCCGCCTTCGTATGTTCCTCCAAGGAACAGGATCGGGAGTCCCGGGCAAGTGGAACCTGCCTTGCCCACAGACCCTACCCGAGAGGTGCCGCAGTCATTCGTGATCACCTTCCCTGGACCTGGTGACTCGGGGTCAGGTAGCTTCAAACGCGCAGGTCCCGCGGGTCACCAGGCACCCCGGAGCATCAAGGCGGTGCGGCCACAACTACCGCCACACGTACGACCGGAGAGGATCATGACCCGCCCGTGGAGAACGAACTGCCGGACATCTACTGCCCGTTCCCCCAGCGGACGAACCCGCACGTCGGACACGTGCGGGAGCATCTCGACACCTGGACCCGCAACACCGGTCTGGTGCACCGGGATTCAGCCAGGGACCGCTTCGAGCAGGCGGACTTCGGGGCGTTCGTCGGCATGGTCTACCCGACTGCCGACAGCAAGAACCTGGACCTCGTCGCCGACTGGTTCGTCTGGCTGTTTCTCGTCGACGACCAGCTGGACGACGGACACCTGGGCCGGAGCCCGGACCGTGTACGCGACGTCGTCGCGCTGATGCAGTCCGTGGTCGAGGGCACCGGCACGGGCACCCTGGCGAACGAGCGTCTGCCGGCCGCGGTCATCGCCCTCACGGACCTGTGGGAACGCACGACGCCGGCTGCCGCGGCCCACTGGCGGCGGCGCTTCGCCTGGCACCTGATCACCTATCTCACGACGGCCACCACCTGGGAGGCCGGGAACCGCGCGGACGGCGTGGTCCCGGCCGAGGCGACGTACGTGGAGAAGCGCCGCCACACGGGCGCGATACACGTCTGCATGGACCTGATAGAGATCGTGGCCGGCATCGAGGCGCCCGAGTCGGTCCACAACGACCCGCGCTTCATCACCGCGCTCGAGGCCTCGTGCAACGTCGTGTGCTGGGCCAACGACGTGTATTCGTACGAGAAGGAACAGGTTCTCGGTGAGATCCACAACCTCGTGCACCTCGTCCGGCACCACCGCGGTTTCGGCAAGCAGCAGGCGCTGGAACACGTCTGTGCGGAGATCGCCACGGAGACCGAACGTTTCCTGGCCGCGGAGGCCGAGCTGCTGGCCGCCCGTCCGCAGCTCACCTGGATGCTGGAGCCGTATCTGGACGGGATGCGGAGCTGGATGCGCGGGAACCTCGACTGGTCCCGGCAGACACCGCGCTACAACCCGGCCGACGTCAGCCAGTACAAGGAGCCGGAGCAGTATCTGGAGGCCACGGTGCTGGGCGTCGGGCAGGACTGACCGCCCGGACGCGATGGGACACGGCGGAAGGGGGCGGGCGGTGTCATCACCGCCCGCCCCCTCCCGCTGTGTTCCGGGCTCACTCCCCGTCGGGGTCGGCCCGCTCCAGCGCGGGCCGCCGCGGCGCGGCCGAGTCCGTCAGCAGGTAATCGGCCGCCGCGGTGTCGGTCACCAGGCTGGTGACGAGACCGGACCGCAGTACCGCCCCGATCGCCGCGGCCTTGCGCTGGCCACCGGCGATCGCCACCACCTCGGGGATCCGGCGAAGCCGGTCCGCCTCGACCGTGATGCAGCGCTCGCCGAGGTCACGGCCGACCCGGCGCCCGTCCGAGTCGAAGAGATGCGCCGACATCTCGGCGGCGACGCCGAGCGAGGCGTAGTGCGCGCGTTCCTCGTCGGAGAGCATGTCGTGGACCGTGGAGATCCCGGGCTCCCAGGAACCGATGGAGACGGCCGCGACCGTCACCTTGTCGAAGTACTCGAAGGCGCGCGCGATGCCCGTCTGGTGGCGCAGCGCGGCGGCCGTCGCCGGGTCGGGGAGCAGCATCGGCGCGTAGATGGGGTGGGCCTCGCCGCCGGACACCTGGGCGGCCCGCCGCACGGCCTCGACCGAGCCGCGCTCGGCCGTTCCCGCGTCGTACACGCCGGTGAGCTGCACGACGGTGCACGGCGGCAGCCGGTCGAGAGCCGCCGCCATGTGGATGGTGGACCGCCCCCAGGCGAGCCCGAGCACATCGCCCTCGTTCACCAGTTCGCCGAGCAGGTCGGCCGCGACCTCGCCCAGGTTCTCCGGGTCGGCGGCGTCGTCCTGCTCCTCCGCCGGGGACTCGACCACGACCGCGTGGCGCAGCCCGTAGCGGGCACGGAGCGCGTCGGAGCGCTCGGCGTCCAGCTCCGCGGGGACCCGGATCTCGATCCGTACGAGGTCACGTTCCAGGGCCGTCTCCAGGACCCGGGCCACCTTGAAGCGGCTGACGCCGAACTCCTCGGCGATCTGGATCTTGGATTTGCCCTCGAGGTAGAAGCGGCGGGCCATGGCCGCCGCCTGCACCAGCTCCGCGGGCCCCATCCGCAGGGCGGACCGGCCCGCCGACATTGCAGACACCGCGTTCTCCTCACTGCTGTTCACGCTCTCGATACGCCGTTCATCCTGTCAGATACGGCGACCCTTGATCGGTCCCGTCGGACCGCGTTCATCTGCACTTGGCCCGGCCGACGTGCGGTCGGGGGCCGGAGGGGGTGCCTGCGCCGTCGTCGGCGTCAGTGGCCGCACGCCCACCCCGCCGAGGCGATGGCCCCGTCGGCCTTGGCTCGCAGGGCCCGGACCGCATCGGCCGGGTCCTTGGCTCCGTACACGGCGGAACCCGCGACGAAGACGTCCGCCCCGGCCTCCGCGCACCGCTCGATCGTGGACTCGGAGACCCCGCCGTCGACCTGGAGCCAGAGTTCGAGTCCGTGCCTGGAGATCAGCTCACGCGTGCGGCGGATCTTCGGCAGCATGATGTCGAGGAAGGACTGGCCCCCGAAGCCCGGCTCCACCGTCATGATCAGCAGCATGTCGAGCTCGGGGAGCAGGTCCTCGTACGGCTCGATGGGCGTCGCCGGCTTGAGCGCCATGGACGCGCGGGCGCCCTTGGCCCGGATCTCCCGCGCGAGCCGGACGGGGGCCGCGGCGGCCTCCGCGTGGAAGGTGACGGAGCCCGCCCCCGCCTCGACGTACTGGGGTGCCCAGCGGTCCGCGTCCTCGATCATCAGATGGCAGTCCAGCGGCGTACTGGTGGCCCTGCTGAGCGATTCCACGATCGGGACGCCGAGCGTCAGATTGGGCACGAAGTGGTTGTCCATGACATCGACATGGAGCCAGTCGGCGCCTTCGACGGCCTGCGCCTCCTCGGCGAGACGTGCGAAGTCGGCGGAAAGAATACTGGGGTTGATCTGGGCCATGGGGCCAAGACTGCCATGCTCCGGGGCACTTCCCCGCTTCGGTGCGCTCCAAAGCCTCACGGGATCATTACAGTTCGCGCATTCCCGGCGTTTTCGCCCCGGTCGGACCGCCCGCGGTGATCAGCCGGTACGCCGCAGGAGAGCGAGGTACATCGCGTCCGTGCCGTGCAGATGAGGCCAGAGCTGGACGTCGGGCCCGTCACCCAGGGCGGGCACTCCGGGCATCAGCGGCCGGGCGTCCACCCACTCGGCCTCGACGGGTGCGCCGCCGCGCCCCTTGAGCACGTCCTCGACGACCACCCGGGTCTCCGCGAGGTGCGGCGAGCACGTCGCGTATCCGACGACGCCGCCGATCCTGACGGCTTTCAGCGCCTCGCGCAGCAGACCGCGCTGGAGCGGCGCGAAGCTCTCCAGATCCTCCTTGCGACGGCGCCAGCGGGCCTCCGGGCGGCGGCGCAGCGCGCCGAGACCCGAGCACGGGACGTCCATCAGGATCCGGTCGAAGGTCTCGGGCAGCCACGGCGGACGGGTGCCGTCAGCGGTGATCACCTGGTACGGGCCGGGGTTGCCGGCCAGCGAGCGCTCGACGAGGCGGGCCCGGTGCGGCTGCTTCTCGGCGGCGAGCAGGGCGGCTCCCCGGCCGGCGGCCAGGGCGGCGAGCAGGGCGGCCTTGCCACCGGGGCCCGCGCAGCCGTCGAGCCAGCGGGTGTCGCTGCCCTCCAGCGGGGCGTTGGCGAGAGCGGCGGCGACGAGCTGGCTGCCCTCGTCCTGGACACCGGCCCGGCCGTCCTGCACGGCGGTCAGGGCGCCGGGCTCGCCGCCCTCGGCCATCCGCACGGCGTAGGGGGACCAGCGGCCCGGGAGGCCGTTCTCCTCGCCGAGGGCGTCGAGGAGCTCATCGGTGGTGGAGCGTCCGGGGCGGGCGACCAGGGTGACCTCGGGCCGCTCGTTGTCGGCTTCGAGGAGGTCCTCGATGCCCGCGCGGCCGCCGCCCAGCGCGTCCCAGAGGGCCGAGACGACCCAGCGCGGATGCGAGTGCACGATCGCCAGGTGGTCCTCGGCGTCGTCCTCGTAGGAGGGCGCGACCCGCTCCACCCAGCCGTCGAGGTCGTCCGCCGACACCTTGCGCAGGACGGCGTTGACGAACTTGGCGCGTCCCTCGCCGAGCACCACCCGGGCCAGCTCCACGCTGGCGGAGACCGCGGCGTGCGTCGGGATGCGGGTGCCGAGCAGCTGGTGCACGCCCATGTTCAGGACGTCCAGTACCGGCGGGTCGACCTCGACGAGCGGCCGGTCGATGCAGGCGGCGACGATCGCGTCGTACGTGCCCTGTCGGCGCAGCGTCCCGTAGACCAGCTCGGTCGCCAGCGCCGCGTCCCGGCTGTCGAAGTCTCCCTTGGCCCGGGCCTTCTTCAGCAGCGGGGGCAGGACGAGGTTGGCGTACGCGTCACGTTCGTCGACGGCCCTGAGGGCCTCGAAGGCGAGGAACCGGACCGGGTCCTTCTGCGGACGGCGGTGCGGCTTGGCGGGACGGCGACGCGGCTGGTCGTTCACGTGAAAGGTGCTCCGCTGATGGTGAGAGGGCGAACCGTCCCAGCCTACGTCCCCGGCCCGGTCCGCCCGTCCGCCGAGCCCCTCAGATGCCGACGAGCTCGCCGGGGGCGATGCGCACCCCGCGCGCCCAGTCCGCGGCACGCATCGGCTTCTTGCCCTGCGGCTGGACCCAGAGCAGCTCGATCGCGTGCGATCCGGTGCCCACGTACACGTTGTTCTTGGCCGCGGACAGCTCGCCGGGCGCCAGGTCGGCCCGGTCCACGACGGGCACGGCCTGGATCAGCTTGAGGCGCTCGCCGCGGAAGAGGGTCCATGCGCCGGGGGCCGGGGTGCAGCCGCGGACCACGCGGTCGACGCGCAGGGCGGGCGCCGACCACTGGACCTGGGCGTCCTCGACGGTGATCTTCGGCGCGAGGGTGATGCCCTCGGCGGGCTGCGGCACGGCGTGCAGGGTGCCGTCCTCGATCCCGTCCATCGTCGCGGCGAGCAGCCCGGCACCGGCGAAGGCCAGCCGGGTCAGCAGATCGCCGCTGGTGTCCGTGGGCCGCACCTCCTCGGTGAGGACCCCGTAGACAGGTCCGGAGTCGAGCCCCTCCTCGATGAGGAACGTGGAGGCCCCCGTCACCTCGTCGCCCGCCATGACGGAGTGCTGGACCGGTGCGGCGCCGCGCCAGGCGGGCAGCAGCGAGAAGTGGAGGTTGACCCAGCCGCGGGCCGGGATGTCGAGTGCGGACTTGGGCAGCAGCGCCCCGTAGGCGACGACGGGGCAGCAGTCCGGTGCGATCTCCCTGAGCCTCGCCTGGAAGTCCTCGTCCCGCGGCCTGGCCGGCTTGAGCACCTCGATACCGGCCTCTTCGGCCCGCTCGGCGACGGGACTGGCCACCATGCGGCGGCCCCGGCCCGCCGGCGCGTCGGGCCGGGTCACGACGGCGGCCACCTCATGGCGACCGGAGGCGATCAGGGCGTCCAGTGCGGGTACGGCTACCTCGGGGGTGCCTGCGAAGACGAGCTTCATGGGTGGCTGACTGCCTCTCAGGCCGAAACGTTACGGTGACGAGCAACGCACAAGTCTATGGGGCCGGAAGCCGGGTGGGCGCTGGGGGGCGTACGCACAGTCGCGCGCCCCTTGCGTATGCATATGCGCCCCCGGAGCGTGACCAGATCCCCCGGTGAGGCGTTGGTCAAGAGAGATTGACCGAAGCGAGCCGCCCTGGTGCGGCCCGATCCCTTTCAACGCCGGTTCGAGAGGCTTCTTCATGGCCGACCACGCAACCCACGACGCCCAAGCGCGGGCCAGCCTGCATCTTCTGGTGCGGGACATCGAGCGGGTTCGGCGGCAGGTGGACGCACTGCGCACACTCACCGCCCAGCTGGGCAATGTCTACCGTCCACGCCGCTCCGGCCCCTCCGCGGGCTTCGTCGTCTACGGCAGGGCCCCGGCCCCCACCGTCAGGCTGGCCCAGGAACTGCGGGACAGCGTCGAGACCCTGGTCACGGCGGCTGTGGACTTCGACCGTTCGCTGGGGTTCTCCTGGGATGCGGTGGGCTCCGCGCTCGGGGTCACCAAGCAGGCGGTGCACCGCCGCTACGGTGCGCGACGCGCCGCTCCCCAGCCGGTCCCGGCCGAGGGGGCCACCGAGGTCGTGGCGCAGCGTCCGGTGCCCGTCGTACCCGGGCCCCCAACCCCCGCGCTGCCCTCCGTCCCGGCGGCGCGCTCGATGCCGCCGCAGCCGTCGCAGGAGCGTCCGCCATCGCGCGAGGACCTGCGCCCGGGCGCCTTCCCGGGCCCCCGCAACGGCTGACCCACGGGGCCCTTGGGCGGGCG
>NZ_JAELVH010000011.1 GCF_019399235.1 Streptomyces poriferorum
GTCCGCGACCGCGTCGGCCAGCCGTCCCGTGACGGGCATGCTCAGGCCTCCAGAGCGATGGCCTGCGAGGGACAGAGCGCCACGGTGTCCCGCAGCCTCGCCTCCTCGGCCGCGCCGTCCACCCGGTCCTCCAGGACGAGGACCGTGCCCTCGTCCGACTGGTCGAAGCGGTCGGGGGCGGACAGGACGCACTGACCCGCGCCCAGACACCGCTGTGTATCGGCCTTGATGTGCATGAATACCGGTTCCCTTCTGATCACCATGTGACAGGCAGGCGCCAGATGCCCTGGACACCGCCCGGTTCCTTGACCGGCAGCTGCCCGGAGGGTTCGGCGAGGCGCAGCCCCGGCAGCCGGCGGAAGAGTGTGGACAGCGCGATCTCCATCTCGGCCCTGGCCAGGTTCTGGCCGATGCACTGATGGACGCCGTGTCCGAAGGAGATGTGGTGGCGGGCGCCGCGCCCGACGTCGAAGGCGTCTGCGGCAGGGAAGGCCTCGTCGTCCCGGTTGGCCGACGAGATGACGACGATCACCCCGTCACCCGCCCGGATCCGGTGCCCGCCGAGCTCCGTGTCGACCGTCGCGAACCGGGCGACGCCGTCCGCGATCGCCATGTACCGCAGCAGCTCCTCGACCGCGCCCGGCAGCAGCGACTCGTCGGCGCGCAGGGCCGCCAGCTGCTCCGGGTTCTCCAGCAGGGTGAGGACGCCGAGCGCGATCGCGCTCGCCGTGGTCTCGTGTCCGGCGACCAGCAGCAGCAGCGCGATGTCGACCAGATCGCGACGGGTGAGCGCACCGGTGGAGAGCTGCTCGGCGATCAGGGTGTCGAGCAGCCCGTCGCCCGGCTCCTCCTCCTTGCGCCGGATCAGCCCGTCGAGGTACGAGGCGAGCTGCGCGAACGCGTCGGCGCTGTCCTCCAGACTCGTCGTCCCGGTGACCACCCGCCGGGACTGCTGCTCGAAGAACCCGTGGTCGGTGTACGGGACGCCGAGGAGCTCGCAGATCACGACGGACGGCACCGGCAGGGCGAAGTCCGGAACCAGATCGGCGACCGGGCCCTTGGCCTCGATCGCGTCGATCAGTTCGTCCACGAGCCGCTGGATACCGGGCCGCAGCGCCTGAACCTTGCGGACCGTGAAGTTGGTGAGCAGCATGCGCCGCTGCACGGTGTGCTCCGGCGGGTCCATGCCGATGAAGTTGCGGACCTTGCGCGCCGACTCGAAACGGGGAGCGGTGGCCGGGTAGTGCGGATGGACCCGGTCCGAGGAGTAGGTGGCCGCGTCGAGCAGGACCTGACGGGCCTCCGCGTGCCCGCTCACCGCCCAGACCCGGCGCCCGTTGTACAGCTCGACCAGCGAGACCGGTCCCTGCTCGCGGTACGTGTCGTAGCCGGCGGGCGGCTGGAAGGGGCAGCCGCGCGCCTGCGGATACGCGGGCAGCTCCTGGCTCTCCGTCGACGGAGCGGTACTGATCTCGGTCATTCCCCGGCCTCCAGGACAGTGAGTGGAGCGACGGCAGGAGCGGGTGCGGCCGGTGGAGCCGCTTCGGACGCTGCCGGATTCTTCGCGCGCGGAGCACTGAACCGCCGTACGGCGGGGGCCTCGACCCAGGTGAACAGGGCCTGGGCCAGGGCGAGGGCGGTCAGCAGGGCGGCGAGCAGCAGAGCGGCGGCCGCGGCACCGGACAGGTCCTCGCCGGCGACGAACCACTTGTGGCCGTACGTCACCACCAGCCCGTGCACCATGTAGAACGCGAACGAGAGCTCGCCGAGCCGCACCAGCACCCGCCCCCGGAAGGGCGAGGCGGTCTGCCGGACATCGGCCTGCGCGGCGGCGACGACCAGCGGGGTGAGCCACAGGGCGCCGGTTCCCGCGACACCGTACAGATACGGCACCGACGCGTTGAGGACGTAGCCGCCCACGGCGATCGCGGCGGCGGGCAGCAGCGCGATGCGGGGGATCGCGCCGGTCAGCACCAGCCGGGCGGCGATCATGCCGAGCACGAACTCGATGGCCCGGACCGGCGGGAAGAAGTAGACGGACCAGATCTGCTCGAAGGACAGCGAGCCGTCGGCGATGAACGGCAGCGGGGTACCGGCCACGGCCCAGCTGCTGACGGCCGGCACCAGGACGGTGAGTGCGGCGAGCACACCGGCGAGCGTCCACAGCCGGCGCGCCGTCAGCCGCTCCAGGAAGGGCAGCAGGAACGGGAAGGCGAGATAGAAGAACAGCTCGCACGACAGCGACCAGCTGACGGCGTTCATCGTGTTCGGCACCTGGATCTGGGGTATCCACGCCTGCACGAGGAAGAGGTTGGCCAGGACGCCCTTCGTGGTGAACACCTCGGAGGCGGCAGCCATCAGGGCGGCGGCGGCCACGAAGGTGACGAGGTGGTTGGGGAAGATCTTCACCAGCCTGCGCCGCCAGACGCGGGGCGCGCCCTCCGCGGGCCGCGCCGACCAGGTCAGGACGAAGCCGCTGAGGACGAAGAAGAACGTCACCCCGTAGAAGCCGGCGTTGGCGAACGTGTCGCCCAGCGTGTCGCCCAGCCCGCCCTCGAAGAACCGGGTCTGGAAGGTGGTGTGGAACGCGAAGACCAGCAGGGCCGCCAGGAAGCGCATCCCGGTGAGGGACGGCAGCCTGGCGGCCCGCGGCAGATCCGGGGCGGGCGGTGGCGGCGTGGACGGTGCTGGGGAGCCTGGCATGGCTGATGACCTCCGACTTGTCCGAAACTGGCCCGTCGAGGCTCGCAGTCGCGTGTTGGCCGGTTCTAAAGCCGCTCTTGTGCGGTACGCGCACGCCGTGGCACCGCCTCCAGCAAGGCCCGGGTGTACGGATGCGCGGGCTTCGCGAACACCTCCTCCACCGGTCCGGACTCCACGATCCGGCCGTCCTTCATCACCAGCACCCGTGCGCAGATCTCCCGGACGACCGCGAGGTCGTGCGAGATGAAGAGCGTCGCCAGGCCGAGGTCCTCCTGCAACTGCCGCAGAAGGTCCAGTACTTGTGCCTGTACGGACACATCGAGCGCCGAGACCGGCTCGTCGCACACCAGTAGCCGCGGCGAGGGCGCCAGGGCGCGCGCGATGGCGACCCGTTGGCGCTGCCCGCCGGACAGGGCCAACGGCCGGCGCTCCAGGTGCTGCGCCGACAGACCGACCTGTTCCAGCAGCCGTACGGTGCGGGCCTGCCGCTCCGCACGCCCGACGCCGGCCGTGGCCAGGGCCTCGCCCACGATCCGGGCCACGCTCCAGCGCGGATCGAAGGCGCTGAGCGGATCCTGCGGCACGAGTTGCAGGGTGTGGCGCCACTGCCTGCGTTCATGCTCTCGCAGGGTGCTCCACGGGGTTCCGGCCAGCCGCACCGTGCCACCGTCCGGCGCCACCAGACCGAGGACCATGCGGGCCAGGGTCGACTTCCCCGAACCGGACTCGCCGACCAAACCGAGGGTTTCCCCCGGCCGCAGCGCGAACGACACCTCGTCGACCGCGGTCCGGCGGCTGCCGCGCGCACCCCTGAACACCTTGGTGGCACGGGAGACCTCAAGGAGCGGCTCGGCGTCGTCCGAGGCCACCGCGGCTCGGGTCGCTCGGGGGCGGCTGCCCGGGATGGCCGACAACAGCGCCTTGGTGTACGGGTGTTCCGGTGATTCCAGCACCTTGCCGACCGGGCCCGACTCCACGATCCGGCCGTCCTTCATCACGGCGACCTCGTCCGCGAGCGCCTCCACCACCGCCAGGTCGTGGCTGATCAGGAGGAGACCGGTGCCGGCTTCCTTCAGCTCGCCGAGCAGCGCGAGAATCCGTGACTGCACCGAGGCGTCCAGCGCGGTCGTCGGCTCGTCCGCGATCAGGACACCGGGCTCGGCCGCGATCGCCGAGGCGATCAGGGCCCGCTGCCGCAGCCCGCCCGACAGCTGGTGGACATAGGCGCGGGCCCGTTCGGCGGGCTCGGGCACACCGACCCGCTCCAGCAGGGCGAGGACGCGCTCCCCGGCCTCCTTGCGCGGGACGACCCGATGCGTCAGCAGCGGTTCCGCGATCTCCTTGCCGACGGGCCGCAACGGGTCCAGGGCGACGAGCGCGTCCTGAGCGACCAGCCCGACGCGCCGGCCCCGTACCGCACGCCACTGCCGGGGACCGAACTCCCGGGCCTCCCGGCCCGTGATGCGCAGCCTGCCGGCCGTCACCTCGGCGGTCGGGCCGGCGAGGCCCAGCAGACTGCGGGCCAGCGCGCTCTTGCCCGACCCGGACTCACCGACGACGGCCAGGCACCGGCCCCCGGCGAGGGAGAACGACGCGTCCCGCACGGCGTGCACCTGACCGGGCCCGGTGCCGAACCGTACGTTCAGACCCGCCACGTCGAGCAGCGGGGCCACCTCCTGGACGGGCACACCGGCCCGTGTCTGCGTGGAGTCCGGGGCCGTACCCCGGGACGATGCGGTGGTCATGAGGCGGCCCGTCCTTCGGCTCGTGCCTGTGCGTGGCGGCCCACGACGGTGACCGCGAGGACCGTGCCGACCAGCAGCAGGCCCGGGAAGAGCGCGATCCACCAGGCCTGGTCGAGGAAACCCTGGCCCTCCGTGAGCATCGCACCCCACTCCGGCGTCGGCGGCTGGGCGCCGAGTCCCAGATAACTCAGCGCCGCCCCGGTCGAGATGGACGCCCCCAGCGTGACCGTCGCCAGCACCAGCAGCGGCCCCAGCGTGTTGGGCAGCACATGGCGCAGCACGATCAGCGGACGCGGAACGCCCAGCGCCACCGCGGACTCCACATAGCCCGACCGCCTGACGACCAGCGCCTGGGCCCGCACCACCCGGGCGAACCCCGGTGCGGTCCCCACCGCGACGGCGATCGTGGTGCCCAGCACCCCCTTGCCCGCGATGAGGACCACCATCAGGGCGAGCAGCAGCCCCGGCAGCGCCAGCAGGGCGTCGGTGGCGCGCATCAGCACGGCGTCGCCGAACCGGCCGGACAGTGCGGCGGCCAGCCCCCACACCACCGCGAGCCCGACCCCGGCGCCCGTGGCCGCGGCACCGATGGCCAGCGAGTAGCGGGTGCCGTGCACGACCCGGGTGAAGACGTCACGGCCCAGCTGATCCGTACCGAACCAGTGGGACCCGCCCGGTGCTTGGAGTGCGTGCACCGGGTCCGTGTCGGTCGGACTGCCGCCCGCCAGCAGCGAGGGCGCCAGCGCGGCCAGCAGGATGAGCCCCAGCAGCACGGCGGCGGCGAGCATCCCCGGCCGCACCCGGCGCCTGCGTACCCTGCCGGCCGCAGGGACCGGTACCCCGGCCCGTACGGCCTGTTCCACACTCATGCGGCGGCCACCCCCGTTCCCTTGCGCAGCCGGGGATCCACGACCACGTACAGCACTTCCACCAACGCGCCGACCAGCACGAACACCACGGCCGACAGCGCCACCACGCCCTGCACCACCGGCAGATCGCGGTCACTCACCGCCTGGAGGGTGATCCGCCCGATGCCCGAGCGCGCGAACACGTTCTCCACCACCACGGCCCCGCCGAGCAGGGTCCCGGTGAACCAGCCGGTGAGGGTGAGCGCCGGCAGCGCGGCATGGCGCAGCGCGTGGTGCGAGCGCACCGTGTGCTCGGCGAGCCCCCGCGACCGGGCGGTGAGACTGAACGGCTGCTCCAGAGCGCCGAGCAGCCCCTCCCGCATCACCTGCGTGAGCACCGCCGCGATCGGCAGCGCCAGCGTGATCACCGGAAGGACCAGCGAGCGGGCGTCCCCGCTGTCGGAGACCGGCAGCCAGCCCAGCCGGAACGAGAAGACCGTCAGCAGCATGATGCCGAGCCAGAACGACGGCGTGGACACCACGATCAGCTCCACCGCCGTCGACACGCGGCGCGGCCACCGCGAGCGCCCGGAGGTCAGCACGGTCACGGCGGCCGCCAGGACCACGGCCACCAGTGAGGACCACAGGGCGAGTTGGGCGGTGGCGCCGATCTGCTCGGCGAGCAGCGAGGAGACCGACTGCTGCAACTGGTAGGAGTCGCCCAGCTCGCCGGAGACCAGCTTCTTCAGATACGAGCCGTACTGGAGGGCGAGCGGCCGGTCGAGACCGTAGTGGTGGCGTATCTCCTCGCGCTGTTCGGCGCCGACCAGCGCGTTCGAACCGACGATCGCACTGACCGGATCGCCGGGTATCAGCTGAAGCGCCAGGAAGGCGCAGGTGGCGGCTCCCCAGACAACGAGGACGGCCGCCCCGATCCGGGCCGTGACGGCCCGGATCGCGGCGGGTATGTGCGGGACCGCCATCAGCCGGCCTCGACCCAGGCGCCGTAGAACTCGGGCCACGCCGAGAGTGAGAGCCGCAGCCCGTGCACCTTCTTGTTCACACCGACCGACGCCTTCTGGACATAGGCGGGGACCACCGCTGCCTGGTCGATCGTCCACTTCTGCACCTGCGCGTAGTACGCGGCACGCTGGTCCGGGGCCGTGGCGCCCTGTGCCTTCTTCAGCCAGGTGTCGACCTGCGGGTCGGCGACCCTGGCGAAGTTGTGCCCGCCGCCCGCCGACGACTCGGTGGAGAGGAAGAAGCTGCTGAGGATGTCGCCGTCGCCGCGCGCCCACGACGTCTCGACCACGTCGTAGCGGCCCTCGTCCAGCTGGGCGGAGACCGCGGTGGCGTCGGTGGAAGCGGCAAGGTCCAAGTGGATACCGGCCTTCTTCAGATCGCCCTGTACGGCCTGGGAGAACACCGAGGCCGTGCCGTAGACCGGGGCGACCACGGTGAGCCGCTTGCCGTTCTTCGTCCGGTAGCCCTCGGAGTCGCGCCCCGTCCAGCCCGCCTGGTCCAGCAGCCGGCCGGCGAGCGCCCGGTCGTAGGGCCAGCTCTTCTCCAGTCCGGAGTCGTAGCTGTGCGGGGTCGCGGGGGACAGGGTGCTCCAGGCACGGGTGCCGGTGCCCTGGAACACCGACTTCACCAGGGCGTCCAGATCGATGGACCGCTGGAACGCCTTGCGCACCCGGGCGTCCGAGAACAGCGGGCTCTTGGTGTTGAGGTAGAACGTGTCGACCGCGCCGGGGACGTCCTTGCCGACGACGTCCAGCCGGGCGTTCCTGCGTACGGACCCGATCTGGTTGGCCGGAACGGCCGCCGCCGCGTCGACCTGACCGGAAGTCAGCGCCCCTACCCGTGTGGCGTCCTCGGTGATGAAGCGCACGGTGAAGGAGTCCAGGCGGGCGGGCCCGCTGTGACCGGCGCCCTTCGGCGCCCATGCGTAAGCGGCGTTCCTGGTGTAGCCGCGCTTCTGGCCCCGGGTGTAGGCGGCCGCCTCGAAGGGGCCGGATCCGACGGAGTCCGTACCCGCGCAGAGCTTGTCGGCCCCCGCCTTCAGCGACGCGGGCGAGGCTATCCCCAGATACGTGGTGCTCGCGGCCTGGAGGAACGGCGCGTACGGCCGGCTGAAGCGGACCTCGACCTCGTACTTCCCCTTCACGGTCGTGCCCGCGTAGGGACCGAGCAGCCCCGCCGCGTACTGCGACTGGGTCGCCTTCGCGGTGATGTGGTCGAAGTTGGCCTTCACCGCCGCCGCGTCCAGGTGCTTCCCGTCGTGGAAGGTGACGTCCTCGCGCAGGGCGAAGGTGTACGTCCGGCCCCCCTCCGAGGTCTTCCACGACTTCGCCAGCCACGGCTCCAGCTCACCGTCCGGGGTCTGGTAGACGAGCGAGTCGAAGACCGGCCGCTGGACGAAGGCGGTCACGTCCTGCGCGCTGGTGTGCGGGTCCCAGCAGTCCGGCTCCTGCTGCGCCGCGTAGGTGAGGCTGCCGCCGCTCCGGGGTTTCGCCTGCGCGGCGGGGGCGGAGCCGCCGTCGGAGCTGCACGCGGCGGTGGCGGCGAGCAGCAGGACGGACAGCAGAGCGGCTCTTCGGGGGGGTACGGCGCGGGTGCATATGGGGACTCCGGGACATGGAAACGAGGTGAGGGGTGCCGGACGTACTGTCGCGAGTACGTCTAAAGCCGGGCTGAAACGCCCTCGGAGGAGCCGGGAGTGACCTCCCGGGCCGCCTGTGCCAGCAGTTCGAACGAGCGCAGCCGCTCCTCCTGGCCGGGGACGACGGTCAGCGCCATCAGCTCGTCGGCCCCGGTGCGCTCCACCAGCGCGGCCAGCTTGTCGCGCACGGTGTCCGGTGCGCCGATCAACTGGCGCTCAGCCAGCTCCTCCAGGAACTGCAGCTCCGCCTCCGCGTACGCGTGGCCGGCCGCCGTCCGCGCGGAGGGGAACGCGTCGAAGCGCCGTACCGTACGCATCTTTATCTTTCCGAGCAGATACGGCGCGGCGACCTCACGGGCGGCCCGGTCCGTGTCGGCGACGGTGGTCAGCGCGGAGATCAGGGTGCGCGGCCGGTCCAGATGGGGCGAGGGCCGGAAGGTCTCGCGGTAGCGGTCCAGCGCGAAGGCCGTGGCATGCGGGTTGATCTGGTGGGCGAAGGCGTACGGCAGTCCCAGCGATCCGGCGAGCTCGGCGCTCGCCGGGCTGGAGCCGAGCATCCACAGGTCCGGCCTGCCGTCGGCCGCCGGCACGGCGGTGATCGGGGAGGAGGGGTCCGCGGGTGCGAAGTAGCCGTTGAGCTCGGCGACCTGGTGGAAGAAGTCGTCCCCGCCCCGCTCGGGTGCCCGGCGCAGTGCGCGGGCGGTGTGCGGGTCGGTGCCGGGGGCGCGGCCCAGACCCAGGTCGACGCGGCCGGGGTGAAGGGCTTCCAGGGTGCCGAACTGCTCGGCGACGACCAGGGGGGCGTGGTTGGGCAGCAGTACGCCCCCGGAGCCGACCCGCAACGTGGTCGTGGCGGCGGCCAGGCGTCCGGCGAGGATGGCGGGCGCCGAGGTGGCGAGGCTCGGGGTGCTGTGGTGCTCGGCCACCCAGTAGCGCAGGTAGCCGAGTTCCTCGACGCGCGGGGCCAGGGCGACGGTGTCGCGCAGCGCCTGGGTCGCGGAGCCGCCCTCGAAGACGGGCACCACGTCGAGCACGGACAGGGGGATGCCGAGGGGTCGGCTCATGGAGACCTCCGGAAGGAGCGCGCCGCCGGACGGGGGTCCGGCGGCGCGGGCTGGACGGATATGCACATGCGGGAGGAGCGCCGGGCGCCCCGTGCCGGGGCGCGCGGCTCAGGCGTGGTCGGTGACCGGATCGGTCTCGGCGGGCGTCTCGGCCGGGGTATCGTCCGCGGCCGGTTCCGGCTTGGGCTTCCCCGGCAGCAGCAGACCGGCTGCGAAGACCACGACGGCGGCGGCGACCGGCCACCAGAAGGCGTTGCCGAAGGAGTCGGCGGTGGGGGCCGCGTGGGAACCGCCGCCCTGGAGGATCAATGCCACCACCGCGATGCCCAGCGAGGCCCCGATCTGGTTGAGGATGAACACCGCGCCGGTGGCGCCCGCGACCGCCTCGCCCGGCACCGTCTTGTAGACCGAGCCCATGGTGGGCGCGCCCACCAGGCCCATGCCGAAGCCGGCGGCGAACTGCGCGGCGGTCAGCGCGATCTGCGAGGTGCCGGAGTCCGAGCCGGTGAAGACCAGGGCGCCGAGACCGATGAGCAGAGCGCCGGTGGGCACCAGCCGGCGAGCGCCGACCTTGTCCGCGAGGTTGCCGGCGATCGGCATGCCGATCAGGGTGCCGAGGCCCAGCGGGGCGAGCAGCAGCCCGGATTCGAGGACGCTGTGGCTGTGCACCTGCTGGTAGTACAGCGGCAGCAGGAAGAGGAGCGAGAAGAGACCGCCGCCGAGCAGGAACATGGTGGTCACGCTGGCGCTGAAGCCCTTGTTGCTGAACAGCCGCAGATCTAGCAGCGGAGTGACGGTGGTGCGCAGGGCGTGCACGGCGTACGCGACGAACAGCGCGACACCGACGGCCAGCCCCACGATCACCTTGGTGCTGCCGAAGCCGTCGCCGCCGGCCTGGGACAGGGCGTAGACGAGCGCGGCGAATCCGGGGGAGAGCAGCGCGACACCCAGGGCGTCGAGGGGCACCGGGTCACCGCTCGGCGGCGGGTCGGCGGGCAGCACCCGGATCGCCAGCACGATCGCGGCGAGCGCGAAGGGGATGTTGACCAGGAACATCCACTCCCAGGAGAAGTTGTCCAGCAGCAGCCCACCGATGATGGGGCCGAGCACCGGGCCGAGCGTGATCGGTACGGAGACCAGACCCATGACCCGGCCGATCCTTGCGGGCCCCGCGGCGCCCGCGACGACGGTCATCATGATCGGGTCGACCATGCCCCCGCCGAAGCCCTGGACGATGCGGAAGGCGATCAGGCTCTCCGCGTTCCAGGCGAAGGCGCAGAGCGTCGAGCCGATCAGGAAGACCGAGAGGCCCAGCAGCCACATGCGCTTGGCGCCGAACCGGACCACGGCCCAGCCCGCCAGTGGGATCGCCAGGGCGACCGCGAGCAGATAGCCGGTGGTGACCCACTCGATGGTGGCGAGTGTCGCGTGGAACTCGCCGCCCAGCGTGCTGATCCCGACGTTGACGATCGTCGCGTCCAGGTAGGACATCATCCCGCCGAGCACCATGACGCCGACGAGCGTGAGCAGAGCGGCATCGAGCCGGGCAGGCCCGCTCCCGGCCGCCTTTGTTTCAGACACGGCAACTCCTTTTAACCACTCTACCCAGAAAATTTTACTGGGTAGTTAAATTCTGTGGCTGGCACGGTAGCATGGCTGCATGAGCGTTGGCGAGAACGAAGAGACGGCCGGTGGCCCGGTGGACCGAGGGCGGCTGGACAAGCGCCGGGCGATCGTGGAGGCCGCCCTGCGGGTCTTCGCGCAGGTCGGATACGCACAGGCGAGCCTGGACGTGATCGCCGCCGAGGCCGGGGTGTCCAAGCCGACGATCTACAACCACCTGGGGTCGAAGGAGAAGCTGTTCCGGCATGTCATGACGGAGACCGCCGCCCGGTCCAACGCCAAGACCCTCGACGTCCTCACCGCCTTCCCGACCGACCCGGACCAGCTGCGCCCGGGCCTGGAGGACCTCGCCACCAAGCTCGTCGACTGCTACTGCGACGAGCAGTCCGAGTCCGTGCGCCGGCTGCTGTACGCGGAGGCCGTGCGCTTCCCGGACCTCTTCGACGCGGTGCGGGCCAGCGGGCCCAACCAGTTCACCGAGGCGCTCGCGGGCCGGCTCGCCCGCCTCGCGAACGCGGGGCACCTGCGGGTCGAGGACCCGGTCAGGGCGGCCAACCAGTTCATCGCGCTGGTCTACGAGGAGCTGCCCGGGATGAGCGCGCTGGGCACCCGGCCCCTCGACCCGGCCGACGTCGCGAAGGTCGTCACCGCCGGTGTCGACACCTTCCTGCGCGCCTTCGGTACGGAACCGGCCGGCGGCCCCGGCAAGGTCAGCGGCTGAGCCGTCCGTACGAGCCCCGGAAGAACAGCAGCGGGTCCCCGTCCTCCACCGCGTCGAGCCGGTGCACCCGGGCGACCACGATCACATGGTCGCCCGCCGGGTGCTCGGCCTCGACCGAGCATTCCAGCCAGGCGAGCGCGCCCTCCAGGACCGGTGCGCCGTCCGGCGAGGAGCCCCAGGGCATGCCGTGGAACTTGTCACCGCCGGTCACCGCCAGCCGGGACGCGGCCTCCCGCTGCCCGACCCCCAGGATGCTGATCCCCAGCAGCCCGCCGGCGCGGATGCGCGGCCAGCTGGTGCTGGTGTCCGCGACGCAGAACGAGACCAGCGGCGGATCGAGCGAGACCGAGCAGAACGAGTTCGCAGCGAGCCCCGACCGGCTGCCGGTCGCCGTGTCCTGCGAAGCGACGGCGACCACGCCCGTCGCGAACCGTCCGAGCACATTGCGCAGACATCGAGTGCCGCCGTCGAGGGCTCTCGTCCCGGTCATGCCCGATTTCCCCCGCCGTACCGCAGCCGTGCGAACTCCCTGGTCAGTGCCACCCGTTGGTCGCCGAACCCGCCGCGCATCCGCAGCACCGACAGCAGCGTCCACAGGCGCGTCTGCGCGAAGTGCAGCGGCGAGCCGTGCACATCGTCGTGGGCCAGCAGCCGGACCCCGCGCACCCGCTCCCGCAGCAGCCGGGCATCACCCGGCGGAATGATCTCGTCCCGCAGGCTCGTCACATGCGCCACCGGAATCCGCAGGGCCGCCAGTTCCTCGGGCGACAGCGCCCAGTCCCCGATCAGCCCGTAGACCTCGTCCGGCTTCGACCGGGTGAGATGGGCCAGCGTGTCCGTGGTGATCCGGGGGACCTTGCGCTGCCACGCGGTGTCCGTGAAGAAGTCGCGCAGCGGCGCCCCCGCGCCGACGACACCGCTGATCCGTGAGTCGTACAGGGCGGCCCGCAGGGCCAGATGCCCGCTGAAGCTGAGCGCGAGGGCGTACGTGCGGGAGGTGTCGGCCCGGTCACCGACCGCATCCAGGACGGCGGAGAACATCTGCCAGCTGTCGGCCCCGTACAGCAGGGAGTTCTCGCCCACGCCCGGCATCTCGGTGACCACCCCGGCGAAGCCCAGCGCCCCGAGCTGGAGCAGCACCGGCGCCCACTGCTCCTTGACGGAGACGATCCCGCCGGTCATCACCAGCAACGGCTTGGGGTCCGACGCGTCGAGCCCCGCGGTCCAGCAGCGGATCCGGCCGCCAGCGAGGTCGATGTCCAGCCGCTCCACGGCCGGGAAGTCCGACCGCCAGGTGTCGAACGACGCGGTGCACCGCTCCAGGGCCTCCTGCCGCGCCGAACCGTCCACGAACGGGAATCTGGCCATGTTGTAGTGCACGGAGGCGTCCAGCGGCTTGCCCTCGGCCTCCAGCCGGGCGCCCTCGGCGCTCCACTCGTGCACCCAGGACCCCGGGGTGCCGTTCTCGTCGTCCTCGATCCGGGAGAGCAGCGGATCGTAGTGCGCGGGCGGCAGGCCCTGCGAACGGGTGTGGGCGACGACGAAGTTCTTCAGTTCCGCGATGTCGTTCATACGCTTTCCAGCGCCTCCTTGACCTCGGTCAGTACGTCTGCCGCCTCGGCGCCGTCGATGACCCGGTGGTCGAAGGCCAGACTCAGCCGCAGCACCGGAGCCACCACGATCCGGCCCTCCCGCACGACGGGCCGATCCAGGACACGGCCGACCCCGAACGTGGTCGTCGTGCCGCCCACCGAATGGAAGGAGTCGACCGCGCGGTGGCCCAGCGAGGTGACCGCGAACGTGCCGTTGAGATGGGGCCGCAGGGCGAGCGAGTCCGCCGCGGCGCGGAAGGCCTTGCGGCCCTCGGCCCAGGGGGCCCGGTGCAGTTTCCGTACCCCGTCGAACTCGGGCAGGTTCTCCGGGTCGCCGTCCCGGACGCGCTCCAGATGCTCCTGTATGGCGGGCAGTTCGGACTCATGGACATGGGGCACGATGGTGCCGAGCACCACCCGGCGCCCGTCCAGGGTGCGATCCAGGGCCACCTTGCCGTTGACGAACGGATAGTGCGCGATCCTCAGCCGGCGGGGCCCGCCGCGCACCGCCGCGTTGGCGTCCGGGTGCTTGGCCAGCACCCGGCCGGCGGCCCGCAGCACGTACGTGGTGGTCGCATAACGCACCCCCTCGCTCTCCAGCGCCGCCGCGCGGTGGGCGAGCACTCCGCTCATGTCGACCTCGGTGTCGAGGAACACCGGCGAGAAGTCCCGGATCACCTCCAGGAAGAACAGCGTGTGCCTGCGCTGGCGGGGGAGCAGCTCACCGGTATCGGGGGTGGTCACGGCGCGACCGCCAGCAGATACACGTCCTTCAGGCTGGATGCCTCCAGGACATCGGCCAGCGGCAGCGAACGCCCCGTCTCGCGCTCCAGGACCGTGCACAGCGCCAGCAGATGCACCGAGTCCCAGGATTCCACGGTGTCCAGGCCCCGGCCGAGGTCATCGGCGGTGACAGGCAAAGCGAGTTCGTCCCGCAGCAGCGTGACGAAATCATCGACGGTCTTCACTGGGGGTCCTTTCGAAACGGGCGGTGAGACGGATGTGATCGACGGCTGCGGCGGCCGGCCGGGACGCGAGCCGGAAGTCGGCCGAGTCCGCGTCCTCGCGGACCGTCTCGAATCCGGCCCGGGGGTAGAAGTCCGCCACCTTGCCGTTGCGGGCGGTCCGCGCATACGCGGCCCGTACCTCGGTGGCACCGCTGTCGAAGGCGTGCCCCAGTACCGCGCCGAGGACGGCCTGCTCGATGCCGCGCGAGAAGACACGGCAGCTCAGCAGGAAGTTCTCGATGTGCAGCACCCCGGCCTGGCGTCGCAGCAGCACCACGCCGACCAGGCCGTTGTCCCCGAACCGGTCGGCCGATTCGATCGCGAGCACCCGCACCGCCGGATCGTCGTGCAGAGCCCGCACCTCGGCGGGCTGCAGCCGCCGGGTGGTGAGGTTGAACTGATTGGTGCGCAGAGTGAGCTGGGAGACCCGGTCCAGCCTGGCCGCGTCCACGGGGGCGAGCGTCACGGAGATGTCCAGCTCCCGCAGATAGCCGTCGAGGGACTCGAAGGTGTGCAGGAAGTCCTGCCGCGCCCGCTCCTCGCGATAACGGGCCGGCCGGGCCCGGTCCTCCGCGGTGAGGGCCCGCACATCGAACCAGCCGTCGCGCAGCAGCCGTTCGACATGGAGTGCGGGCTCCCGGCCCACCTGGAGCACCGCGACGCCGGGCAGCTCACGGCGGACGAGGCCGCACTCGAAGGAGCTGTCGTCGACGAAGACGAAGCTGTCCGTGCCCAGATTGAGGTCGGCCGCCAGCTCGGCGAGGTTCTCGTGTTTGGGCCGCCAGTTGGCCCGCACCTGCACGAAGTCATCTTCACGCAAAGTGAGTTCGGGATGCTCTCGCAGGGTCTTCACCACCGGTTCCCGGTCGTTCTTGCTGACGGCGGCCAGCAGTACCCCCTGGGAGCCCAGTTGCTTCGCCACCGCCTGGAAGCGCCGGAAGGCCTCTCCGCGATAGCTTCCCGCCACCTCGATCCCCTCGGGGCCCGCCTCACCGAGCACACCGCCCCACACGGTGTCGTCCAGGTCCAGGGCGAGCACCTTCTTCGCCCCGCCCGCCGACTGCCGCGCCAGATGGCCTATCTCGCGGGCGTAGCCGGCCAGCAGCCCGTCGGACAGATGCGCCTTGGCGTACACGCTCTGCCGTACGTCATGGGCGGCGACCCCCTCCGCGAGCAGCGGGTCGAGATCCACCGTGACCACCTCGGGCCGGGTCTCCACCAGACGCAGCAGACGGGCGTTGGCCTCCCGCCACACGGCTCCGAGCCGGGCCCGTGAGCCGAGGTCGACGAGCTGCGCGGTCAGCGAGCGGGGCAGCGGGAGCGTGTTGAGGACGAGCGTGGCGCCCCGGGCCGTCGCGGCGAACACCTCGGCGGCCCGCTCGACCAGCGCCGTCTTCTCGTCCAGGACCCGCTCCACGTCCTCCACCCGCCAGGGAAGCGGCAGTTCGTCGGCCACGAGCGCCGGGTCGAGGACACAGAGGACCAGAGAGGGGGCGGCGGCGTAGAGGTCGCTGCCCGGATCCGCGAGGTCGAAGACCCAGCTGTCGAAGTCGGACAGCCGCACCCGCGCCAGCAGCCCGTGCCGGGCCAGCTCGCCGGTGAGCGCGGGCACCAGCGCGGACAGGGTGCCGTGCCCGGTCACCGCGATCAGCGGCGCGGGCGTGCCGGGGTGGGCGGCGAGCACCTTGCCGGGATCCAGCCGGGCCAGGGCCCTGCCCGCCCGGACGAGAGCGTCCCCTTCCAGACCGGCCACCAGGCCCCGCACGGCGGGGTAGTCCTCGGCCGTGATCTCCCGCAGGTCCGCGGTCGTGTCGGTCACGGTGTCAGCTCCCTTCCAGGGCGAAGCCCGCCTTGAGCCACTTGCTGGACTCGATGGAGATGCCCACCGCCCGCCGGCCGCCGGCCAGCCGGGCGAGTGCCCGCTCCAGCTGGAGGAAGACGATGGCGTTGCCGCAGTTGCCCGCGTCGTCGACGCAGGAGACGGCCTCGGCGTCCGGCAGGCCGAGCCCCTCGGTGATCAGCCGGGTCATCCGGCCGGACAGCTGGGGAGGCAGCAGCAGGTCCACGTCCTCGCGGGCCCAGCCCAGGCCGTCCAGCAGCTCCTCCAGCACCTCGCCGGCCATGGCCGGCACGTGCTTCTCGATGGCCTTGTAGTCCTCGGTGGCCGCCGGCCGGTCGCTGTCCCGGTCGGCGGGGCCGAACCATTCGAGGACCGCGCCGGGCTCCCTGCCCAGCCCCACCAGCCGGGTGAACAGCGCCCGTACGGACACGGCGCCCGGCCCCGGCTCGGTGGAGACGACCGCAGCGCCGGCCGCGTCCCCGAACAGGACGTAGTTGACCAGTTCGGCAGGAGCCGTGGCGCGCAGATCGGTGTCCAGGTCGTAGAACCGGGCGATCACGTCGCCGCCGAGCACCAGCACGGTACGGGCGCTCCCGCTGCGCAGCAGCTGCTGGGCGACATCGAGTGCCTGGACGGCGCCGGAGCAACCCGACTGGAGCTGGAAGCTGCGTACGCCGTCGATACCCAGCCGGTCCGCGACCACGTTGACGGTCGCCGGCATCAGCCGGTCCGGCGTTGCGGTGCCCAGCACCACGGCGTCCACCTGTCCCGGGGCCAGACCCGCCCGGTCCAGTGCCGTGCGGCCCGCCTCCTCGGCCAGATCCGCCAGCGACACGGTGAGCTTCCCCGAGTCCAGATCCAGGGCCAGGTGGCGCGATGCGGTGCCGATGAAGACATCCACCCACTGCTGCCACAGCGCGTCCATGCCGAACCGCTCAGCCAGTGCGGCGTTGTCCAGTGGCGGGCCGGGAAGCGCGGAGGCCGCCGACCTTATGTACACGTCCCGACCCGTCATGAGGGCCCTTCCTCGCTCGTTCGGACCGGACTCAGTCGGACAGCAGGATCCGCGCCTCGGCGGAGGCCCGGACTCCGGTCATCCGCCAGGTACGGAAGCCGCGCAGGCCCTCGTAGCGGCCACTTGTCCCGGTCGCGGGATAGTGCACCCACTCGCTGGTGCGCACGTCGTTGAAGTCCGCCCACCCCTCGGCGTGAATGGTGCCGTCGTCGAGGGTGATGTCCTCGGTGTAGTAGGTCAGCAGCCCGCCGTCGCCCGGCCGGACGTACTCGATCCGGAACGAGCCGTGCGAGGTGCCAATCAGCTTTCCGTCCTCGTCGTACAGTTCGTCGTCGAACGTGCCGGTCTGGCCGGTGCTCGGGTCGGCGACCTCGACGTCGTCGACCACCTTGACCACGACTTCCCTCGGGACGCGCAGCACGATCTGGTCAGCCATCTGACGGTTCCTCTCGATGAAGGGTTCGGACATCCCCGGACGGTGGCGCCCAGGCGATCAGGGGTGGGGTGACGGGGAACGCACCCGGGCCGGTGAGGGCGTCGGCCGCGGCGGTCGCCGCCTCGTCCGGCGCGCCGGGGGAGGGGAAGAACACCTCCGGGGCCGGCAGGTGCGGGCGGGCCAGGACGTTCCAGAACGTGTGCCGGGTCCATGTCCCGCTGTTCACCGGGTCGTTGTCGGAGAAGGTATAGGGCGCGTACTGCGCGCCGGTGGGGTCGGGCTGGGTGAAGCGCCCCCAGTACCCGTTGTAGAGGTGGTGGTCCAGGAGGTGCGCGCTGCGCAGCAGTTGGTACGCGCCCCGGTAGCGGAACGGGTTCGCCGCCGCCGCTTCGCCCGACGCCGTGACCGCCCCGTGTGCGGTGTAGTGGTAGCGGGCGGCGACGGCGCCCTCCTCGTCGATCAGCGCGAGCACGGAACCCTGCTGGTCGGTCACCGCCCAGTAGTGCCGGCCCGTGTCCGTGAGGACGGCGAGGAGGGTGCCGTCGGGCGTGCGGACGTAGTCGGCCGGCACCCCGTCGTCCGTCGTCCGCACGACGCCAAGGAAGGAGTGGGTCAGCACGTGGACGACGGTGCGTCCGTCGACGGTGGTCTCCGTGATGCGCCGCGGAGTCTCCTGGCCCAGCCCGTCGTAGCGCACGTCCACCACCTGGACGCCGCCGAACACGCCCGTCAGGGTCTGATGGGTGGCGCTGTAGCGGAACGAGCCGGTCGGGTCGGTCTCCTCGGTGAAGTTGCCCGCGCCGTCGTAGGCGAACGCCGTGTCACCGAAGCGCACCACCTGGCCGGCGTCGTTGAGGGTGAACTCCGTCGTTCCCAGCCGGCGCAGATGATGGGCGTCGTCGTGGGCGAACTCGGTGTCACCGGCGCGCACGAGGCGCTTGAGCCCGTCGTAGGCGAAGCCGGTGAACACCCCGTCGGTCGCCGAGGAGCGCAGCACGTCGCTGTCGGCGCCACCGCCCGAGCTGTAGCCGTACTCCGCCGACAGCAGAGTCCCGCCATCCGGTCCGCGCACCGTCAGGGCGGTCCTGCGCCCGGAGGCGTCGTAGCGGATCTCCTGTACGGCCGCGCCCATTTCGATCCGCACCGCACGTCCGTCCGCGTCGCGTACGAAGCGGGCGGTGCGGCCCGCCGGAGTGGTGACGGACTCGGTGCGGCCCGCGCGGTCCAGGGCGTAACGGGTGGTGCCGCCCGGGGTGGTGAACGAGGTCAGCGCGCCTTCGGGGTCGTACTCCGCGTCGATCCGCTCAGGGACGGAACCCGTCTCCCCGGTCCGCACGGCCCTCGCCGGACGGTCGCCCCGTGCCGTCCTGACCCAGTCGAACGCGTAGGACCAGCCGGGCCCGGCCTTGCGGACCACCCGGCCGAGCGCGTCACGGGTGAGCACCAGCAGCGTGTGCCCGGCGTTCTCGTCCGTGACCTCGGTCAGCCGCCCGGCCGGGTCGTACCTGCAGCCGATGCGGTGACCGGCCCCGCCGGTCACCGACGTGATCCGGGACAGCCCGTCGTACCCGAAGACCGTGCGGCCGAGCGGGGCGGGCGGAGTGACGGATACGAGGTCACCGGCCTCGTCGTACCCGAACCGGGTCACGGCGCCGTTGCCGTCGACGATCTCGGCGAGCCCGCCGTGGACCGGGTCGTAGCTGCGGGTGTCCACGTCCTTCGCCCGGCCGGCGGCACGCGTACGGACGAGCCTGCCCGATCCGTCGTACTCCAGCAGGAGTTCGTTGCCCAGCGGATCGCGCAGGGAGGTGAGCGTGCCCCCGCCGGCCAGCGAGGCGTACGAGATCTGGGAACGGCCACCGGTCGGCAACCGGAGCGACGCCGGGCGCCCCTGCTCGTCGTAGGTGCGGGTGAGCGTCGCGCCCGCCGCGTCGGTGAAGGAGACCGGCCGGCCGGCCGCGTCCCGCGTCAGGCGGCGGACCTGCCCCGCGGCGTCCTCGACAGCTGTGGGCCGGCCCTCCGCATCGAAGACGTAGCCGGTCCGCAGACCGGTCGGCCCGGTGACGAGGGTACGGTCCGGCCCGTAGCCGAAAGCCGTGAGCGCCCTGCCTCGGGGGCCTGTCCAGGAGATCTCCGAGACCGCGGACGTCGCGTCATAGGCGATCCCCACGACGTCGCCGAGCGGATCGGTGATGCCCACCAGCCGACCGTCCGCGTCCCAGAGGAAGCCGGTGGTGGCCCCGTCGGGCCCGGTGTGCCGCTCCAGCCGGCCCGAGCGGTCGTAGGCGAACGACGCCGCCCCGGCCCCCAGCGGATCGACGATCTTCGACACCAGGCCGCCGGAGTCACGGTGGAGCGTCACCACCCGGCCCCGGGCGTCCGTGAAGGTCTCCGGTTCGCCTCCGGTGTCCGGTTCGAAGCCGGGGCCCGCGGAGTATGACCAGCCGGGGCCGAATCCCCGCTCCACCGGGGAATGGCTGCGGTACTCGCGGACCAGCCGCAGATGTCCGGTGGTCCCGGCCACGACCAGATCCAGCTGACGCACGATCAGTTCGCCCTCGTGCAGATCGACGAGTACCTCGGAGTGGTCTCCGACGGGCAGGCGCCGCACGGCGCGATGGGCTGACAGGTCCCGGGGCGTGGGCACGGGCGGCTCCTCAACTGGACCGACTGGGCTGCGGATCGCTGACTGGACCGACCGGGCAGCGGATCGCTGGGGTTCGGACGATCGCCAGGCTGCCGGGGCCGTCTAAAGCTCTCCTAAGGCCGGCGGCCACGCGCTCCGGCCGCGGTCCATGAAGGTTCTGTTACAGAACGATTCATCCCGCCGCCCGCGCCTACCCTGGCGAGGGCCACAGCTGTTGGGTGTCTCTCAGCGTCGAGAGCGCGGGAAAGCAGACCGGGGGAAGGGGACCTGCGACATGGGCATCACCACCATCACCGGGCCGAACACCGTCACCACCGTCCGCACCACCGAACTGGCGCGGCTGACAGAGCTCGTCCGGGCGGCCCGCGACGGCAGGCCGGCCCTCGTGGAACTGACGGGCGACCCCGGAACCGGCAAGACCAGACTGCTCACCGCCCTGGCCCGGGAGGCCAGGGGACACGGGCTCGCCGTCCTCCACGGCTGCTGCTCCGAGGCGGAGGCACAGGTCCCCTTCCACCCCTTTGTGCAGGCGCTGACCGCCCGGCAGGGCGCAGGCGCGGAGGCGGGAACACGCGCCACCGCGACGGCGGCGCTCGTCGAAGCGCTCACGGACGTCCCGCCCGGCGCCGAGCAGTCCGTCTGGCGCTCCCCGTACTTCGCGGGAGTGCGCCGTCTCCTCACGGCCGGACCCGCCGCGTCCCCCGGCGGCACGCTGCTCGTCCTCGACGACTTCCACTGGGCCGACGCCGGCTCGGCACGGCTCGTGGAGACCTTGATCCGCTGGCCCGTCGACCGCGGCCTGATGGTCGTCGTCGCGCACCGGCCGAGGCAGGCCCCCGTCGCCCTGCGCGCCGTCCTCCAGCAGGGTGGCGAGCTGGGCGCCGTCGAGACCCTCACTCTCGGGGCCCTGGCCGCACACGGGTGCGCCGAGGTGCTGGGCCTGAGCGCCGATGCTCCGGAACTGCCCAGGCTGTACGCACACAGCGGAGGCAACCCGCTCTACCTCACGGCCCTGGCCGAGGCCGGATCGCCGGCCGGGGACGCCCTCGACCTCTGGACGTCCAGCTCGCTCGGCGCCCGGCTCCTCGCCGAGACGGAGCTCCTGCCCGCAGTGCCCCGCAGGGTGGTGCACGCGGCGGCGGTGCTCGGCAGTGTCTTCGACATCGACGCCGTCGCCGAGGTGGCCGAGACGTCCCGGGACGAGGCCTGCCGGGCGCTCTCCGAGCTGCGCCGCCGCGACCTGGTCCGCTCGACGGCGGCGCCCGGCGCGCTGGCCTTCCGGCACCCGCTGCTCAGAGGATGCCTCTATGCCGACGCCGACGCCTGCTGGCGCTCGGGAGCACACCGCCGGGCCCGGGACCGCTGTGTCCGGCTGGGCCTTCCGGCCCTCGACATCGCCCCGCACATCGAGCGCGCCGGATCCGGGATGCGGCCGGCCGACGCACAGGTCCTGGCCGCCGCCGCGCGTGCCTGCGTGCAGGCGGGCAGGCCGGCGGAAGCGGCCCATTGGCTGACGTCCGCGCTGCGGCTGGGCCGCAGGGCCGGTGACGGCGGCAGCACCGGTCCCGCCGACGGCGAACTGTGGAAGCAGGTGGTCCGGGCCCTGGCCGCCGAGGGCGACGCCGAGCGGATCGTCGCGCTCCTGGCCGATGTGCTCGCGGGACCCGACGGCCGGTCGCCCCAGCTCCGCGCCCGCGCCGTCGCCTTCCTCGCCGCCGTGCTCGCGGCGCTCGGCCACGACGAGGATGCTCAGGCGCTGCTGGCCGCCGAACTCCCCGCCGCGCAAGCCGCTTCGCCCGGCGCCGGACTGCTCCTGCGGGTCAGCCGGCAGCTCGGCAAGGTGCTCGCCGGCCAGGTCCCGGCCCGCACCGACGTCGAGGTGCTTGTGCACGGCACGGACCGTGCCGACCCGGTCACCGCCGGAGGGGCTCTCGGCCTCGCCGGGCTGTGCGCCGTGCTCGACGGTGACATGTGCGCGGCCGAGATGTCCCTGGACGCCGCCGCCCAGGCCCTGGACGAAGTGGACTCGGGACGGCAGGCCGGGGACCAGGAGGCCGGCCATCTGCTGGTACTGAGCTGGGCCGAGGCGCTGATGGGCTGGTACGGACCGGCGTACGGTCATGCGGAGCGGGCGCTGACCGCCGTGCGCGCCCGCGGCGACGCGCACTTCCTGCCTCCTCTGCTCGACACGCTCGGCTATGTGCACTACCAGAGCGGGCGGCTGGCCGATGCCCTGGGCGCCGTCCGGGAAGGCAGCGCCGCCGCCCGCGCGATGGGCCGGGGGGACCACGTCGCCCTGTCGGACGCGATCACCGCCGCCGCCTGGGCCCAGCTGGGCCGGACCTCCCCGCGCCCCGCCACGACAGGGTCCTTCGGCCGGGACGCTCCGGAGCCCCGGACACCGCTCAACGCCCTGCTCCTGGCCGAGGCCTCGCTCGCCTCGGGCGACGCGGACACCGCACTGGCCCTGCTGCTTCCCGAGCGGGAGGCCTGGCGGGTCTCCGAGCCCGTCGCCGTGTTCGCGGCCCGCAACTACGAACTCCTGGCCGCGGCGGCCGTGCAGACGGAGGCCGACGCGGACACCCTGGACGCCTGGGCCGAACGGGCGGCGGCGGCCGCGTCCGCCACCGGGCTGGTCGAGCAGAGCGGCCACGCGCTGCTGGCCCGCGGCCACGCCCTCATGGGCCGGGCGCTGACCGCAGAGGCCGCCCGCTGCTACGGCGAGGCGCAGAGGCTGTTCGGCGACTCCAGCCCGGCGGGCGCCCGTGCCCGCGAACTGGCGCGGTCGGCCGTCCGGCTGACCGCCCGTCGGGAGAGCAGCGGGCTCGATGAGCTGACCCTGCGGGAGCGGGAGGTCGCCGAACTCGCCGGTGAAGGGCTGAAGACGAAGGACATCGCGGGTCGGCTACGAGTGAGCCCGCGCACCGTGGACGTCCATCTGACGCACATCTACAGCAAGTTGGGCGTGAACTCCCGGGCCGCGCTCGTCCGGCTGATGGCCCTGGCCGGCTGAGGCACCCCGACCGCGGTGGCCAGCAGTCCTTCGGCGGCCGCCCACCGTCCGTGGAAGACCCCGACCGCCCGGCCCCCGACCACGGGGCCGGGCACCAGGAGCACCGCACGGAACGTGCCCCCGGGATCGATCAGGATCTCCGCCTCCGGGAAGTCGAGCAGCCGCCCGGTCAGCGGGAACCACGCCTTGTACACCGCCTCCTTGGCACTGAACAGCAGCCGGTCCCAGGCCACGCCGGGCCGGTGGGTCATCAGTTCCGCCACGCGTTCACGCTCCGCCGGAAGGGAGACCGGGGCGAGCATGCCGGGCATCAGCGGGCGGTCGGGTTCGGCGTCGATGCCCAGTGAAGCCAGCACCGTCGACCGGGCCACCCCGGCCGCGCGGAAGCCGGCGCAGTGCGTCATGCTGCCGACCACACCGGCCGGCCAGCCGGGCGCTCCCCGGTGCCCCGGCACCAACGGCTCGTACCCGCAGCCCAGTTCGCTCAGGGCCGTGCGGGCGCAGTGGCGCACCGTGGTGAACTCCCTGCGGCGCGTCTCCACGGCCCGGGCGATCGCGGCCTCCTCCGCCGGATGGAGCCGGGCTTCCGGCGGATCGTGGCGGGCCTCGGCACCCACCGCCCCCGGGGGCAGCAGAGCGGCGATCACCGCACTGCCCCCGGGCGGCCCGCCCCGCTCACGACGGCCTCACCGCCGGGCCGCCGGGGCAGCGGCCGACAGAGCGACGGCGAGGTCCACTACGGCCGGCAGGTGGTCGCCCAGGAAGAAGTGCCCACCCGGGAAGACCCGCAGCTCGAAGGGCCCGGTGGTGTGGTCGCGCCATGCGCGCACATCCGCGACCGGCGCCTCCGGGTCGCTGTCCCCGGTGAGGGCCACGACCGGGCACGCCAGGGTGGCGCCCACGCTCGGCACGTACGCCGACAGTGCCGCGTAGTCGCCGCGCAGCGCCGGCAGGACCAGGCCGAGCAGATCGGGGTCGTCCAGCACGGCAGGCGCGGTGCCGCCCAGCGAGCGGACCTTGGCGAGCAGCGCCGCGTCGGTGTCGAGCCGTTCCGCGCCGGTCACCGTGCGGGACGGCGCCCGGCGGCCGGACACGAGGAGCGCCGCCGGCCCGCGGTCCGGAGCCCCCGCCAGCCGCAGGGCGACCTCGTGAGCGAGGGAGGCGCCCATGCTGTGGCCCAGGAAGATCCGTGGCCCGGCCGGCGGTGGACCGTCGCACAGGGCCTCGGCGATCAGTCCGGCGAGCCGGTGCAGGTCCCGGACGGCCGGTTCGCGGTACCGGTCCTGTCTGCCCGGGTACTGGACGGCGCGCACACCCAGGGCGGGGAGGGCGGCGGCGGACAGGGCGTGCCAGTAGCCGGCGGAGCCGCCCGCGTGCGGAAAGCAGATGAGCTCGGCCGGGGCGTGCGTGTCGTGGTAGCGGCGCAGCCAGGTGTCCTGCCGTTCCGGGGCCACCGTCAGCTCGCCACGGGGAGGTCGAGGAGCCGGTCCGAGGTGAGGATCGCCTGATGCAGCCGGCGCAGCGACCGGCAGGGTTCCAGGCCCAGTTCGGATCGCAGGACACGCTGCGCCGAGCGGTACACCTGGAGCGCCTCCGCCTGCCGCTCGGAGCGGTACAGCACCAGCATCAGCTGTCGGTAGAAGGACTCGCGCAACGGGTACTGCGCGGTGAGGGTGTTGAGCAGGCTGATGACCTCGCGGTGCCGGCCGAGCGCCGTACTGGCCTCGACGGACAGTTCCAGGCACGCGAGCCGCTCCTCCTCCACCCAGGTGGTGAAGCGGGTGAGCAGCGGGCCCTCGGGCGTGCCGTCGAGGACGGTGCCGCGTACGAGGGAGAGCGCACGGCCGAAGGCGTCGAGGGCGGCCTCGTAGCGGCCGGACTGCTGGAGGAGGCGGCCTTCCCGCATGGCCGCGCGGAAGTCGTCGACGTCGTAACCGGCCCCGTCCAGCCGCAGGAGATAGCCGGAGGGCTTGGTGGTGACGGCGCGGCCGCTGTCGTCCCCGGCGGCGGTGAGGAACTTCCGCAGCTGTGAGAGGTAGACGTGGACGGCGGCCGATGCGCGCCGGGGCGGTCCCGACCCCCAGAGCTCCTCGATGATCTGTTCCTTGGTGGTGACCCGGCCGGCGCCGACCAGCAAGGTGGCCAGTGTCATCTCCATCTTGGGAGCACTCAGGGAGTAGCCGCGTCCGTCGTGGGAGACGCGAAGGGGGCCGAGCAGTTCGTAGCGCATCGATACCTCGGGTGATAGGGGAACGTACTTTCGTGTTTCCGGCTCCCGTCACTGTCGAGGCCGTGCGCCTGTCCGCACATCGGGGAAACTGCGTACGTATGCCGATTGGCCGGAATCCGCTGTCGGCCGCCGGCTTTGGTGCGCCTTTGGCGGTGCTGGGCAGGCTGGGGGAATGCGCACCCTCCTCACCCGATACCTGAGATCCTGCGTCGGCGCGCTGGTCGCCTTCGGCCAGATCTGGATCTACATCCCGCCGGTCCCCGTGCCGGAGGACGGGGCCACCGACGAGGCCCCCGGAGGGCCGCCCCCGGGCCACCCCGAACGACTGTGCCCCGAAGTCCCGCTCAGCGAGGCGGAGATGACCTGGGGGCGACAACTGCTCGGGGCTTCCGGCCCCGACCATCCGTACGAACGATGACGGTCCAGGGCCTGCGAGGGGCGGAACCGGTCAGCGCCGGCGGGCGTGCGGAGCGGGGACGAGGCGCACAGCGGTGTTCAGGACATGGTCGATCACATCGCGCGAGGGCTTGTCCGTGAGGTTGGTGAGCAGCCGTGCCAGCGTGTTGAGGAGGAAGGGCGACCCCATAACGTAGCGGTTGAGCACGGGCTGGAAACCCGACCTGCTGAAGACCAGGTCGGCGGCCGTGTTGCCGAGCCGGTAGTAGCTGCCCCAGCGGCGGTTCATCTCCACCGGATAGTGATGCAGCGCCCTCTCCCGCCTGGGGCCCGCGGGCAGGGCCAGCGCGAGCGCCGCCGTCTCGGCCGCGACCTCCCCGGCCTCCAGCGCCTGGCCGATGCCCTCACCGTTCCAGGGGCTGATCATGCCGCCCGAGTCGCCGACCAGGAGAAGCCCCTTGGTGTACAGCGGATGACGGTTGAAGCCCAGCGGCAGGGCGGCGCTGCGGACCGGCCCCTCCGCGTTCTCCTCGCGCAGCCCCCACGCCTCGGGTGTCCGGGCCATCCACCGGTCCAGGGTGGCCCGGAGGTCGGCCTTGCCGTGGCGGCGGTGGGGGATGGCGCCGAGACCCACGTTGACGCGGCCGTCACCCATCGGGAAGATCCAGCCGTACCCCGGCAGATAGCGGTCGCTCCGCGGAAACCGGAGGTCGGCCCAGAGCTCCAGGTACTCCTCGCGGGAACGCTCGGGACTGCGGTAGTAGCGGCGGGCCGCCGTGGCGATCTGCCGGTTCGTGTCCCGCCGCAGCCCCATCGCGAGCGCGAGCCGCGCCGAGGCGCCGTCCGCGGCGATGACGACCGGGGCCCGGTGCACCACCGGAGCTCCCGCACCGGAAACCGTCGTTACCCCGGTGACCCGGCCGGCCCGGTCGGTCACGGGATCCGTCACCTTCACGCCGGTGCGCAGCCGGGCCCCGGCGGCCACCGCGTGACGGGCCAGGATGTCGTCGAAGTCGTGCCTGCTGCGCGTGAGACCGAAATCCGGGTAGCCGCCCAGCGCCGGCCAGTCGATCTGCACCTGCCGTTCGCCGGCCACCCAGCGCATCCCGCGCGACCGGGTCCAGCCGGGGGCCTTGATGTCGACGCCCATCCGGATGAGCTGGTGCACCGCGCGCGGGGTCAGGCCGTCCCCGCACACCTTCTCCCGCGGGAAGCCGGACTTCTCCAGCAGCAGCACGTCGACGCCCGCTCTCGCGAGGTGGAAGGCGGCGGACGACCCGGCCGGCCCCGCGCCCACCACGATCACCTGCGCCTCCTCGGGCGGGCCGGGGGAGGAGGCTGCGTCCGGAGCGGACAGAGCGGACGGAGCGGACTGGTCTGCGTGCGCTTCCCGCATGGGAACCCTTTCCTGGGACGGCCGGTACCGCCCGCGGACGGCGACCCTGTACACCGACATCCTGCCGGTTCGCGCCCCCGCGCGGCAGGCGATCAACGCCCCCGCGGGCGCACGCCCGACGCGCCGGCGGCCGGTCACGTGGCGGACCGCGCCGCAAACGCGCCTCGGGGCCGCACGGCGTGCGGCCCCGAGAGCGACGGACTGGTGCTGGAGGAAGGCGAAGGGATCAGTACGGCAGTGGGCGCCCGGACGGCGTGCGCAGATCGAGCGGCGGCGGCCGGGACGGAAGCTGGGGGCGTCGGACGATCCTGATGCGGCCCACTGACACCACCTCCTGTCGGTATCCGTCATATGCCCTGACGGTGCGCCGTTCACACGTCCAGCGGTCATCAACGACGCTCAGGTCCCGTGGGGCGTGCTCAGGCCCCGAGGGGCGGCCCCGGCGAATCGTGTTAAACCTGAAGATGTGGGTGGTACAGGTCGGTTCGCGACGCGGTTTCGCCACTCCGCCCGGCAGCCGCATCGACATGATGACGGACGCCCGGGCGGTGACGGCCCCGCGCCCTCCGGCCCGCGCGGCGGACGGCCCTCACCGCTCCGCAGGCTGCGTAACCTCTTCAGCGTCCACACCGTGGCCGGCCAGGTATTCGTCCTCATGCTGGGAATCGTGACGCTGCTCGTCGTGGCGGCCGTCGTCGCCCTGGTGGTGCAGGGCCGACGGGACAGCATGAAGGAGGCGCGGACCCGGTCGCTGAGCGTCGCGGAGACCTTCGCCCACGCGCCCGGAGTCGCGGCCGCCCTGGACAGCAGGGACCCCACGGCCGTGCTGCAGCCCCGCGCCGAGGAGGTACGGCGCAGCACCGGTGTGGAGTACGTCGTCGTGGCCGGGACCAACGGCATCCGGTACACCCACCCCGACATCGCGCTCATCGGCAAGCGCATCATCGGCCCGTACAAGGACGTACTGGAGGGCGAGGCCATCACGCGCACCGTCAACGCCAGCCGAGGCCTCGCGGTCAGCTCGGTGGTGCCGGTGGAGCGGCGCGACGGCACGGTCGCCGGTCTGGTGTCCGTCGGCATCAAGGTCGACACCATCAACAGACTCGCCTATCCGAGCCTCCCGCTCGCGCTCGGCGCCGCGGTGGTCGCCCTCGCCCTCACGGCCGGTGGCGCGGGCCTGGTCAGCCGACGTCTGGGCCGGCAGACGCGCGGCCTCGGGCCCGCCGAGATGACCCGGATGTACGAACACCACGACGCGGTGCTCCACGCCGTCCGTGAAGGCGTTCTCATCCTCACCGCCGACGGCCGGCTGGCCCTGGCCAACGACGAGGCCCGCCGCCTCCTGGGGCTTCCCGCCGACGCCGAGGGCCGCTCCGTGACGGACCTGGGGCTGGACCCCCGCACCGCGGAGCTGCTGGCCTCCGGCCGGGTGGCCACGGACGAACTGAGGCCCGCGGGTAACCGGCTGCTGGCCGTCAACCTCCGCCCCACGGGGGAACGCGGCGGACCGCCCGGCACGGTCGCCACCCTGCGGGACACCACGGAGCTGCAGGCCGTCACCGGCCGGGCGCAGACCGTGCGCGAACGGCTGCTGCTCCTGTACCGGGCGGGAGCCCGCATCGGGACGACCCTCGACGTCACCACGACCGCGCAGGAACTGGCGGAGGTCGCCGCGCCCGGATTCGCCGACTGCGCGACGGTCGACCTCGCCGACTCGGTACTGCGCGGGGAAGAACCGGAACCGCCCTCCGGGGAGGTGATGGACATGCGTCGCACCGCCGTGAGCGGGGTCGCCCCCGGCCATCCCCTCTACCCGCTGGGCCGCGTGATCGGTTTCGTGCCGACCAGTACCGAAGGCATCGGCAGCAGCAGCGGCCACACCTGGGTCGTGCCCGATCTCGCCGCCTCCCACCAGTGGCGCCTGCCCGACCCCGAGCAGGCGGCACGGATCCTGGAGTACGGATTCCACTCGCTGCTCTCCGTACCCCTGCACTCGCGCGGGGTCATCCTCGGCATGGCCAACTTCTGGCGCGCCGGGAACGAGGCCCCCTTCGACACCGAGGACCTGTCCTTCGCCGAGGAACTGGTGGCCCGGGCGGCGGTCAGCGTCGACAACGCCCGCCGCTACACCCGCGAGCACGAGATGGCCGTGACCCTGCAGCGCAGTCTGCTCCCGAGCGGCCTTCCCGAGCAGAACGCCCTGGACGTCGCCTACCGCTATCTGCCGGCGCAGGCGGGGGTGGGCGGGGACTGGTTCGACGTGATCCCGCTCTCCGGCGCCCGGGTCGCACTCGTCGTCGGCGACGTCGTCGGGCACGGTCTGCACGCCGCGGCCACCATGGGCCGGCTGCGCACCACGGTGCACAACTTCTCCACGCTGGACCTGCCGCCGGACGAACTCCTCAGCCACCTCGACGAACTCGTCGTCAGGATGGACCAGGGTGAGGAGGCCGGCGGCGGGGGGATCACCGGGGCCACCTGTCTGTACGCGATCTACGACGCGGTCTCCGGGCGCTGCTCGGTGGCCCGGGCCGGCCACCCCGGACCGGCCCTCGTCCTGCCCGACGGCACGGTGGAGTTCCCCGAGATCCCGGCCGGTCTGCCGCTCGGCATCGGTGGCATGCCCTTCGAGGCGACCGAGCTGGAGGTGCCTGAGGGCAGTCGTCTGGTGCTGTACACGGACGGTCTGATCGAGCGTCGCGACCGGGACATCGACGACAGCCTGGAACAGCTGCGGAGCGCTCTGGCCGGCCGCGAACGCACACCGGAGGAGACCTGCGACGATGTGCTGAAGGCCCTTCTGCCCAGTCGCCAGGGCGACGACGTCGCCCTGCTGGTGGCGCGCACCCGCACCCTGGATCCGGCCCGCCGCGTCCAGTGGCAGGTGGACCCGGACCCCGCGGCCGTCGCCGGTGTGCGCAAGGAGGCCATCCGCTGGCTCACCGAACGGGGCCTGGACGAGGAGGGGTTCGTCACCGAACTGATCCTGAGCGAACTCGTCACCAACGCCATCCGGTACGGCTCCGAGCCGATCAGCGTGAGGCTGCTGCACGACCGCGCGCTGATCTGCGAGGTGTCGGACTGCAGCAGCACCTCTCCGCACCTTCGCTATGCCGCGACGACGGACGAGGGCGGCCGTGGCCTGTTCCTCGTCGCACAGTTCGCCGAGCGCTGGGGGACCCGCTACACCGAGCGCGGCAAGGTCATCTGGTCCGAGCAGACGCTCGACGGGACGCCGCCGCGCGGACAGGCGTAGGCCGACGGGGCCCGGCAGCGACTGCCGGGCCCCGCGGGGTGGTCGGATCACCTCACGCGTGGCGTCAGGGGAAGGACACCACGTTCGAGGGAACGGTCGAGGTGCCGGAGGTGGGTGATCCGGTGTTGTTGATGACGTGTTCGTACTGGCCCTGGCCGCCGAGGGAGACGACGAGCAGGTCGTGGAACTTCACGCCGGGCTTCACCGGTGCCTGGAATCCGTGGTCCTGGCGGATGGTGGGGTCGACGTTGAAGTAGCAGTAGCTGCCCAGGCCCCAGCCTTCGTGGGTGGTGACGGAGTCGTCGACCTTGTAGGCCGCGTAACCCTTGGTGCCACCGTTCTGGATGGCGGCCTGGTTCGGGGCGTCGTACGCCTTCTCGTTCTGGAAGAAGATCGTCTTGCCCCTCTCGCCGGACCAGCGGACGTCGTACTTGTTGAAGTGCTCCACGAACAGACCGGTCGCGAGGACGTCGTCGCCGTTGACCTGGAGGCCGTAGTCTGCCCGGTTGGTCTCCCAGCCGACCCCGTCGCCGTGGTCGGCGCGCCACAGCCAGGTGTGGTCGATGATCGTGTCGTCGTTGTTGATGACCATGCCGGTCGTGGCCTTGCCAGCGCCCGCGCCGCCGACCCGGACGAAGACGTCCTGGACGGTGGTCGGGTTGGCCGCGTGGTCGGCGGAGGCGCCGTCGGGGCCGACCTGGACGAGCACCTGCGAGTTCTGCGGACCGGCGTCGACGAGCAGTCCGGCGAGCTTCACGCCGTCCACGTCACCGACCTTGATGGCCGTGACCCCGTTGTCCGGGATGATCGTCGCGAGACCGAGCCCCAGTACGACCGTGTTGGCGCGGTCGATGTTGATCGTCTGGTCGACGTGGTAGACCCCGGGCGTGAACAGCAGGTGGAGGCCCTGCTGCACCGCCGCGTTGATGGTGGCGGCGGAGGCCCCCGGCTTGACCACGTAGAACTGGCTCAGCGGGATGGACTCGCCCTGCGGCGTGCCGTTCCACGAGACGCCGCGTGCGTTGGTGCGCTTGGCGGGGACGAAGACCTTGTAGTTGTTGCCGTCGAGGTAGAGGAACGGCTTCTCGCGGGAGACCGGGGTGTTCTCCAGGGTGGTGTACGGGGGGTTCGGGAAGCTCTGGGCGGGGGCGCCCTCGACACCGGAGAACGTCATGTTCCAGACGCCGTTGCCCCAGCTGCCGATGGTGCTGTCGCGGGTGTACCACTGCTGCTGCGAGTACGGGCCGACCTGGCCGTCGATCTTGCTGTCCGCGATGTAGCCGCCGCTCGCCCAGCCGTAGCCGTTCGGCGCGAGGTTGAGTCCGCCCTTGACGTGCATGCGGCGGAAGGGCGCGGCCTGCGAGACGGCCCAGCGGTCCGTGCCGCTGACCGGGTTGAGCGCGAGGTTCTCGGCCGAGCGCCAGAAGTTCTGGGTGGCGTTGCCGTTGAACCAGCCCGCGTCGACGGTCACGTCACCGTTGAACGTGGTGTCGTCCGGCTTGAGCCCGAGACCGGCGATCTGGGTGTAGAAGCCGATCTGGGCGTTGATGTTGTTGTACGTGCCCGGCTTGAACATCAGCGCGTAGCGGCCGGTGCCGAACTGCGCCGACTCCTGCTGCTTGAAGATCTCGTCGACCTTGGCCTGGATGTTCGGCGTCGACGGGTCGAAGACCAGGACGTTCGGGCCGAGGTCGCCGCCGCCCGGGATCTGGGGGCCGCCTGTGCCGCCGGTGGTGCCGAACACCTGGAACTCCCAGAGCGAGTACCCGTACTGGGTGGCCCTGGTGGTGCCGGTCAGCCGGACGTAGCGGGCGTTGCCGGAGACGTTGAGCGTCTCGGTGCCGCCGGGGCTCGTGGTGGTTGAGTAGGCGGTGCTCCAGGTGCTGTCGTCCGTGGAGAACTCGATCCGGTAGCCCTTGGCGTAGGCGGCCTCCCACTTCAGCGCGATCTGGCTGACCGAGGCGGTGGAGCCCAGGTCGACCTTGATCCACTGGGGGTCGGCGAACGCGCTGGACCAGCGGGTGCCGTTGTCGCCGTCGACGGCGGCGGTGGCGGGGGTGCCGCCGTTCTCCTGGCTGGAGGTCGTCACCGTTCTGCCCTGCGAGAGCAGCGAGGGTGCCGCGCTCGCCGGGCTGGACGGCACGAAGGCCAGCAGCGACACGACGAGACCGGCGACGGCGGTCAGCACACCGGCGCGTCTTCTTCCGGTCGATGGCGCGGGTCTGTGGAACAAGGGGGGTGCGTACATGGGGGCTTGTCTCCTGAGTCGCGGTAGCGGGTGCACGACACGAAGCCGGAGAGCGCTCTCTCCGGCCGATGGGGATACTTCTCCCTCGCGTCCCCACACGTCAATAGGTGTGCAACACGTGCTTGTCCGGGCGCCGTTGAGGACAAGAATTGACGACTGTTACCTCACGATTGCCCCGATTGCGTACCCCTTGAGGTCATCGCGTCAAGGACTCTGACGGATCGTTGATTCAGGTGGTGATGTTTTGGGCATGCTCAAGGGCGCTGTGGTGTCATGGCGTTGCTCTCGTGGCCCGGCGGCGGCAGGGGACCGGGGGAGGGGCCGGGAGCGGCGCGCGCCGGCGGCCGCTGCGCCTGTTACCGGACATCTTGTCGACACCTGGGGGACAGCGGACCCGGCCGCTCGCTATCCTCCGGTTCATGAGCCGTGAGCGTGGCACGCGTGGCGCTGTTGACCAGGCGCGACGGGGTTCCGGGTGAACGAGGCAATGGGTCCTGTTCCGGCGGACGCCCGTACCGCGGAGGCGTGGCGGTCGTTCGGAGCCCGGTTGCGCCGGTGGCGCAGACGGGCCGGGTTCACCCAGGCCCAGGTGGGCGCCCGGGTCGGATACGACCACACCGCCATCAGCAAACTGGAGCACGGCAGCCGGCGGACGCCGTTGCCACTGGCCCGGCGGCTGGATGAACTGCTGCTGGCACAGGGTGAGTTGATGTCAGCCTGCGAGGCGGCCGAGGAGCAGGAGCGTGCGGGAGGCGTACCGCGCGCACCGGCGCCCGTGCGCAGCGGCCCGTTGCCGGGGGAGCCCGCCGGCGGTGCACTCCGGGCGATGCTTCCGCCGGGTACCCTTCTGCCCACGAGCCTGCCCGCCTACGGACTCGTCTGCCCGCTCCACGGCCGCGACGGCTGCTCGGTCCCCGTCCTCGCGGACGTCATCGAACTGCACGCGGCCTTCTGCGCGCTGGGCCCCGACGCACGCTCGCGCCCCGCCCTGGACAACGACACCGTGCACGCGCTCACCGCCCTGCTCGCGGTCTGTCTGCGCGCCGACGAGGAACGGGCCTGGCCGGGGGCGACCGCCGTGGTCGAGGGCACGCTGCACGCCATGCTCCGCTGGATGGCACTCCCCGCCGCGTCGTACCAGGCCCAACTGGCGCCGCTGGCAGCCGAGTACGCGCAGTCGGCGGGCTGTCTGCGGTTGCTGTGGGGCCGTAACGGGACCGCGATGGCCTGGCTCGACCGCTCACTGCAGTGGGCCGCCATCGCCGGCCGCGTCGGAACCCAGGTCGCGGCACTGAGCGACATGAGCACCCTGGCCCGGCTGGAGGGTGACGGCCCGTCGGCGCTCGTCTACGGCGGGGCGATAGGCGAGGCCGCCGCGGGCAGGCACTGGGCGGGCGCCATGAGCGACCTGTACCAGGCGCGCGGACACGCCGTCCGCGGTGACGCCGCCCGGACGCTCAGGCACATCGACCGGGCCTGGGCACAGATGGAACGCGCCGGCGAGCGCGACGAGACGGAGGCGCCCTGGCTCTCCGTCGCCTCCGTGCGTCTGCGGGTGGAGTCGGGTGCGGCCGGCGCGCTGCGCGATCTCGCCGCGGCCACCGGTGACCGCCGGTTCGCGCTCCGCGCCGTCGGGGCGGCCGGCACCGCGCTCGGGCTGCTGCCGCCCGGCATGCATTCGGCGCGGATGCTGTTCCTGGCCCGGATGGCCGACGCCCACGCGTGCGCCGGAGACCCGGCGGCGGCACAATCCGTGGCCGGCCCGGTCCTGGACACCACCGAGATCAATCCGGCGACGCTGCTCGGCCAGGAACTGCGCGGACTCCACGCAAGGCTGGCGGTCCGGGGCCGCCGCCCGGAGACCGACGACTTCGTCAGAAGGCTGGCGGCGGTGGTCCGCTGACACGCCGGGGGCGGGGCGTGTGACCACGCCCCGCCCCCGGTTCCCCCGTCGGTGGATCAGCTCACGTCGAGCGCCACGTCGTCCAGGACGAAGCTGGTCTGGAGGTAGGCGTCCTCCTTACTGGTGAACCCCAGGGTCACGGTCTGCCCCGCGGCGGAGCCGACGTCGAAGGACTGCTGGACATAGCCGCTGCTCGCGTCGAGGTTCGAGTACGTCGCCAGTGTCCGGGAGCCCAGTTTCACGGTGAACGTGTCGTACGCGGTCGCGTCACCCGCCGACTCGTCGGTGTCGGTCCTCAGGTAGAACGACAGCCGGTACGTCGAGCAGCCCGTCGGAACGGTCACCGACTGCGTGGCCGTGTCGCTGTGGGTGCTGCCCCAGCCGCCGAACCACGCCTGGTACGAACCGCTGTGCGCGGGCTTCTCGGAGGTCCGGTTGTTGATGACCCCGTCCGTCTGGGTCCACGGTGTGGTGCCGTTCTCGAAGCCGCCGTTGGCGACGACCTGCCGCGCCTGGCAGGTTCCGCCGCCCCCGACGACCAGCGAGTACGTGGTGGTGTGGGTGGCGGTGCCCGTCCCGGTCACGGTGAGGGTGTACGTACCCGCGGTGACTTGCGCCCCGGCGGAGACGGTCATCGTGGACGAGGAGCCCGACTGCACGGAGGACGGGGCGAACGAGACGGTGACCCCGCTCGGCGCACCGGAGGCCGTGAGCCGCACACTCTGCGCGGAACCGCCGGTGGTGGCCGTGGACACGGTCGCGGTGACGGAGGCGCCCGGCTGGACACTGCCGGACACCGGGTTCACCGAGACGGAGAAGTCGTCGGCCGGCGCGGTGGTGCCGACCGCCGTCTTCCACACCGTGTAGGCGATCCCGTCCGCGCTGCGGTTGAGCGCGGTCGCGTTGATGTTCGCCGTCGTGTCGCACGACTGGTGGTAGCAGGGATCGTACGAACGGCCTGCGGTGCCGCCCCACTTGGTGGCCTGGGCGGACGACTTCGTGTCACTGGCGCCGGTCGCGTACCCCGAGGTGGCGATGCCGCCCTGCTGGAACGAGTAATCGTCGGAGCGGCCCTGGCCCTCGACGTTCTCCTCCGGAGCGAGGCCGAGCGAGGTCCAGTACTCCTTCATCGGGGCCGACGCGGCGGAGTTGAGGTTGTTGATGAAGTAGCCGCCGTTGGTGGAGGCGACCATGTCGAAGTTGTAGTACGCGGAGATGGCCGACCGCTGGGCGGCGGAGAGCTGGCCGACGTAGTACTCGGAGCCTTCCAGGCCCTGCTCCTCGCCGTTCCACCAGGCGAAGCGCACGTGCTTGGTCATCGTCGGGTTCTGCTGGGCCAGGGCGAGCGCGTTCTCCAGCAGCGTGGCGGAGCCGGAGCCGTTGTCGTTGATTCCGGGACCGGCGGCCACGCCGTCGAGGTGGGCGCCGAACATCACGGTCCGGTCGGCCGGGCCGCCCGGCCAGTCCGCGATGAGGTTGTTCCCGCGGTAGGTGCAGGTGGTGCAGGTCTGCTCGCTGACGGTGTAGCCGGCCGCCTGGAGCTTGCCCTTCACATAGGCGAGCGAGGCGGTGTAACCGCTGCTGCCGGCCCGCCGGTTGCCGCCGTTCTGCGAGGCGATGGTGTTGAACTGGGTCAGATGAGTCTGCACGTTGGCGACGCTGATGTCGGGGGCCGTGCCGCCCGGGTTCCCGCCGTCACCGATGGTCAGGGTGTACTGCGCGGTGTGGTCCTGGGCCCCCGCACCCTTCACCGTGAGGGTGTACGTACCGGGCGCCGCGGCCGACGTGGTCGACACGGTCATGGCCGAGGTCGCACCGGACTGCACGGAGGACGGGCTGAAGGAGACTGAGACGCCGCTCGGCTGTCCGGTCGCCGACAGGTTCACTGTCTGCGCGCTGCCGGAGGACACGGTGGTCCTGACCGTGGCCGTCACCGAGCTGCCCTGCTTCACCGAGCCGGAGGCCGGGTCGAGCGACAGGGAGAAGTCGTTGTTGCCGCTCGGGGCACAGGTCGGATCGCCGCTCTGGGCGGGGACGCTGACCGCGTCCCAGGCCGCCTTCGCCCGGTTGAACAGCACACAGGTGGCGTCGAGGTTCTTGGCCGAGGTCAGTGTGGCGGTGCGGTAGCGCTTGTACGTCATGCCGCTGGTCTTGAGCAGCATCCCGCCGTAGAAGACCTTGCCGGCGCTCTGGATGCCCACGCCGGTGACCGAGGAGTTGTTGCAGGTGGGGCTGGACGGCTTGCCGCCGCCGGGGTTCGAGCCCTCGGCCAGCAGGTAGAACCAGTGGTTCAGGGGGCCGGCCGCCGCGTGCTCCTCGGTGCTGGGTATGGAGGAGCTGTAGCAGTTCGGGTCGCCGATCTGACCGGGGTTGTACATGATCCGGATCGGCCCGTTGCCCACCAGGTTGATCTTCTCGCCGACGGTGTAGTCCGGATCGTCGTACGGCGTGGGCTCGTTGGTGTAAGCCTCGGTCAGCGCGCCCATGATGTCGCCGGTGGCCTCGCCGAGACCGGACTCGTTGTTGGCGCCGCCGGGGGTGTACTGGTCGATGCCGTGACCGAACTCATGACCCACGACGTCCATCGCCGCGATCCACTGGTTGGCGTTGTTGTGGCCGATGGAGACGGTGGAGCCGTCCCAGTAGGCGTTCACGTCGTTGAGGCCGACCTTGACCGGCCAGCTGCGGCCGTTCCCGTCGTGGCCGTTGCGTCCGAGCCAGTCGCGCAGCATGTCCCATTCGTGCTGGGCCGCCCACATGACGTCGACGCAGCCGGTCTCCTTGCTGGAGGCGCTGCCCGTCCCCCAGGAGTCGCTCGACTTGGTGAAGACGCTGCCGGTGCTGTAGTCGGCGCAGCTCAGCCCGGGGCGGGCCGGGTCGCGCAGTGAGTAACTACCACCCGAGGAAGTGGTGTTGATGGACAGCGGGGAGGGCCCGTTCCACTGGCTGTTGCCCGTTCCGGCCTTGACGTCGTCGTAGCTGTCGAGCACCTTGCCGGTGCCCGCGTCGACGAAGACATGCAGCCGGCTCGGCGCCTTCGCGGTCCGGCCGGTGAGCACGGTCTCCCAGGCCAGCCGGGACTTCGTGCCCGTGGCCCGGACGACCAGCCGGTGGCTCTCGACCTTCTCCACCGTGCGCAGTTGCCCGCGCGAGGTGGCCTCGGCGGCCTTGGCGGAGACGGTCGCGGTGACCGGCACGTTGATGCGCCGGGAGACCGCCGACTGGGATCCGCGGACGCGTCCCTTGGAGTCGGCCACCACGACGGCGTCACCGCCGACGACCGGCAGGCCGCGGTAGGTGCGCTCGTAGGCGATGGAGTAGAGCCCGTTGACCCAGGGGGTCACCATCTGCCGCTCGTACCGCTCCTCGGGCCCCTTGGCCAGGGCGTCGAGACCACTGGCCGCTGCCCGGTCGGCGGCCGACACGGCGGCCGACAGTGCGGTCGGGGCGGGCGGCGGAGACGGTTCTGCAGAAGCTGACTGGCCACTGGTGGCGACCAGCATTCCGGCGAGGACGGCCAGGGTTGTCCCGGCCGTCATCGGTCTGCGTTTCATCGAGGCTCCTCGGTTCGTGGGGACCTCGGTCACGGGCAGCGGCGTGGGGAGACGTACCCGTCCCTGCCGTCGGTACGGGTCGTCCGCCCAGGTGGTGTCCGTGATCGGGCGACCGAACACTCACACGTGGGCATGACCTCGTCAACGAACTGCGGGCGTGCGGAGAGGGCTTGGCAAGTCTGGTCAAGTCGCCATGGTGCGATCACACAGGCGGCTCACAGGAAGCGGCGGTGACGAAGGGGCCGAAGAGGGGCGTCGAGAGGTGCGGGGCCCGGAGGGGGCTGGACAGGATGATGGTGTGGATCTATCCTGCACACGCACTAAGTGATGATAGCGACAGACGCGTTGGCGCAACGTTATCATGAACTATCGCATTAAGCAAGCATTCTGGTGTGTCGTCACTTGTCTCGCATCAGTTCACCGCTTCATGGAAGGCATCACCCTTGACCTCGGAAACCCCCGACGCAGCGGCTGCCGGCACCTGGCAGCTCGGAGATCTGACCGTCAACCGGATCGGCTTCGGCGCCATGCGCCTGACGCAGAACGGTGCCGCGTTCAGTGACGACCGCGGCCCGCACGACCGGGACCGGGCGATTTCCGTGCTGCGCCGCGCCGTTGAGCTCGGCGTGAATCACATCGACACGGCGGCCTTCTACTTCTCGCCCCTGCGCTCCGCCAACGAGCTGATCAACCGGGCACTGGCCCCGTACGGCGACGACCTGGTCATCACGACCAAGGTCGGCCCCGGACGCGGCCCCTCCGGCGACTGGCTGAACTGGGCGCGGCCCGAGCAACTGCGCGGACAGGTCCAGGAGAACATCCGCCAGCTGGGCCGCGACCACCTCGACGTGGTGAACCTGAGGGCGAACGGCCCCGCCCCGGTCGGCGAACAGTTCGGTGCGCTGGCCGAGCTGCGCAAGGAGGGACTCATCCGTCATCTGGGCCTCTCCAACGTCGGCCCGGACCAGATCGCCGAGGCCCGGGCCATCGCGCCCGTCGTCTGTGTGCAGAACAGGTACGGCATCGGCGAGCGGCGTGCGGACTCCGAGGACATCCTCCGTACCTGCGGCGAGCTCGGCATAGCCTTCGTGCCGTTCTACGCGATCGCGGCCGGAGGCCGCGAGGCCGGTGCGGACCTCACCGCGGAGCACGACGTGCTGCTCGACATCGCCCGGGCCCACGACGCGTCCCCCGCCCAGGTCAGGCTCGCCTGGACGCTCCGCAGGGGCCCGCACGTCCTGGCCATCCCGGGCACGGGCAACCCCGCCCATCTGGAGGCCAACGTGGCGGCGGGCGCCCTGCGGCTCACCGACGACGAGGCCGGGCGGCTCACCGCCCTGGGGCAGGACGCCGGCTGACCGCCGGCCGGGGCGGGGGCGAGGTGTCCCGCCCCGGTGTCCGCGGCCGCTGCGGCTGAGCCCCGGACCGGCCGTCCGGCGGACGTAGCATGATCGCCATGGAGCAGCGAGAACTGGGCAGGACCGGACGGAACGTATCGGTCGTAGGGCAGGGCACATGGCAGCTGGGCGGGGACTGGGGCGAGGTGCGCGAGTCCGATGCCGTCGACGTCCTCGACGCTGCCGTGGGGGCGGGCGTCACCTTCTTCGACACCGCGGACGTGTACGGGGACGGACGCAGCGAACAGCTCATCGGCCGCTATCTGAAGGAGCGCCCCGACGCGGGCGTCCTGGTCGCGACCAAGATGGGCCGTCGTGCCGATCAGGTGCCGGAGAACTACGTTCTGGACAACTTCCGTACCTGGAACGACCGCTCACGGGCCAACCTCGGGGTCGACACCCTCGACCTCGTGCAGCTGCACTGCCCGCCCACGGCCGTCTACTCCTCGGACGAGGTCTACGACGCCCTGGACACGCTCGTCGCCGAGCAGCGGATCGCCGCCTACGGCGTGAGCGTCGAAACGTGTGCCGAGGCGCTGACGGCCATCGCCCGCCCCGGAGTCGCGAGCGTGCAGATCATCCTCAACCCGTTCCGCCTCAAGCCGCTGGACGAGGTCCTGCCGGCCGCGCGCGCGGCCGGCGTCGGCATCGTGGCCCGTGTGCCTCTCGCCTCCGGGCTGCTGTCCGGGAAGTACACCGCGGACACCGTCTTCGCACCCGAGGACCACCGCGCGTACAACCGGCACGGAGAGGCGTTCGACCAGGGCGAGACCTTCTCCGGGATCGAGTACGGCACCGGGCTGGCGGCGGCGGCCGAGTTCGCCGGACTGGCTCCCGACGGGGCGACGCCCGCGCAGACGGCGCTGCGCTGGATCATTCAGCAGCCCGGTGTCACCAGCGTCATCCCCGGGGCCCGTTCGGTGGAGCAGACCCGGGCCAACGCGGCCGCGGCGGCGCTGGAACCGTTGCCGCAGAGCGCGCTCGACGCGGTGCGCGACCTGTACGACCGCAGGATCCGCGCGGCGGTACACGACCGCTGGTGACGGGCCCCGGCTACCGGCCGGGTGCGGGGGAGGACGGCCCGCTCGTCGTGGTGCCGTCCTCCGGGGTGGTGGCCGAGCTGGAATCGGGGGAGAACAGGCTCATCCCCAGGTAGACGGCGGCGAGGAAGGCCACCGTCCCCGCGATGGCGCTGGCCACTCTGGGCCGGCGTCTGATGGCTTCGCGGGTGCTGCGCCGCCGGCTGTTCCGGGGCCGGGCGGCCGCACGCCGCCCCCGGCCGTGCGCCTGGGGCAGCCGGTACGTCGTCGGGGCGCCGGGGTCCGCACCCGGGCGCTGAGCGACCGGGGAGGGCGCCGGCGCGTGGGGCGCGGCCGGAGCTCGCGGAGGAGCGGGCCGGTGCCGCGGCAGCGGTTCCGCCTGCCCCCGCCACGCCTCGCTGTGGAACCAGTCGGCGACCTGCTGTGCGGTGGGCCGGTCCTCCGGCTGCTTCGCGAGCAGGCCCAGCAGGTACGAGTCGAAGGCCGCGGACATGTCCACGCCCCGCTGTCGCAGCGGTACGGGAGGCGTGTCCACGTGCTGGTACAGGGTCGCGGTCGGGGTGTCCGAGCGGAACGGCGGCTGGCCGAGCAGCAGTTGGTAGATGACGCAGCCCAGGGAGTACATGTCCGAGGCGGCACCGGCGGTGTGGCCGAGGGCCCGTTCCGGAGCGAGGTAGAGGCTCGTGCCGACGATGTGCCCCGTCGTGGTGAGGGCGGCCGAGGGGTCGTCGACGAACTGGGCGATGCCGAAGTCGCCGATCTTGACGGAGCCTTCGGCGTCCAGCATCAGGTTCCCCGGCTTGATGTCCCGGTGGACGATGCCCTGCCGATGGGCCGCCGCCAGCCCGGCGGCCGCCTGGCCGGCGATCCGGGCGACCTGTTCCGGACCCAGCCGCTCCTGGGACAGGAGCAGGTCGGAGAGGCTTCTGCCCTCGACGAGTTCCATCACCAGGAAGAGCCGGTCCTCCCAGGACCCGAAGTCGAAGACGGCCACCAGATGCGGGTGGCTCAGCCGGGCGGCGGTCTGGGCCTCCAGCCGGAACCGCGCGGTCGCCGACTCGTCGGCGTGTTCGCCGAGCAGCAGCTTCACGGCGACGGACCGGCCGAGGACTTCGTCCGTGGCCCGCCAGACCTCACCCATCCCGCCACGGCCGATGGCGGATATCAATCGGTACCGACCAGCAACCAGCACCTGTGCACACCTATCTCGAATAGCTCGCGTGTCTCGAACAGCTCGGCCGAGGACCGCTCCGGCTGCCGCGGCAGCGACCTCGCCGGGAACGAGGGACGGGGTGGGGGCACGCGGCAAGATCAGGATATCCGGCGCGGGAGCCCCGGGCGACCCGCCGTCACTCCGCCCCGGCCGCCCGGGCCGTGACGGCCCGGCAGGCCCGTCCCGCAGCCCGTCGCCCCGCCGGGCTCAGGAAGCCGCGCCGGGCCCGTTCGGTGCCGGTGCCGTTGCGGGGAACAGCCAGGCGTACGCGTCCCGAGCGGTGAACTCGTCCTGCCCGCCCGGGAAGAGCAGCCCCGTCGCGGCGAACGCCGGATCGGTGGCGCACGCCGGTACGTAGGGGACCGCGATGCAGCGCATCCCCGCCGCGTGCGCGGCCCTCGCACCGGGTACCGCGTCCTCCACCACCACACAGTCGGCGGGCGCGGCCCCCAGGCGACGGGCGGCCTCCAGGAACACATCCGGCTCCGGCTTCCCGCGCGGCACCTCGTCGGCGGAGACGTACGTGGTGAAGAAGGCGTCCAGGCCGGTGCTCGTCAGCACGGCCTCGATCCCGGCCAGGGACGAGCCCGACGCCACGGCGACGGCGACGCCCCGGTCGTGCAGCAGCTCGACGAACTCCCGCATCCGGGGAAAGACTTCGGTCGACTTCCGCGCCAGGTCCAGATAGATCGCGTCCTGACCGGCCACCAGCTCGTCGGCGGACGCGGCGATGCCGTACTCGGTGCGCAGGACCGTCAGCGCCTCCAGGTTGCTGATCCCGATGAAGCGGGTGTTCTGCTCCCAGGTGAAGTCGGGCACGCCGTACTGCTCGAGGAGCAGCCGCATCGACTCGTAGGCGTTCGGCTCACTGTCCACCAGGGTGCCGTCCAGGTCGAAGATGACCGAAGGGGCGCCCGCTCGTGATGAGTTCATGGCAGCCATGGTCCCAGCCGGGCGGTCAGGTCCGTTCCGCCGGATCGGTTTCGGACAGGCCCTGACCGCGTCCGGGCGAAGCCGTCCGGCCCACCGACCGGACCAGCGGCAGCAAGCGGTGCGGTACGCGTTCGCGCAGCGCCACCTCGGTCCGGGTCCTGACGACGCCCGGCAGCTGGATCAGCCGCTGGATCACGTCCTCCAGGTGCCCGTTGTCCCGCGCCACCACCCGCGTCAGCAGATCGCCGCCGCCGGTGGTGGAGAAAGCCTCGATGATCTCGGGTACCGCGGCAAGCGCCTCGCCGACGTCGTCGAGGTGCCCCTGCGTCACTTCCAGGTGGACGAAGGCGAGCACCGGGTGGCCGAGGGCGGCGGGGGAGAGGAACGGGCCGCTGCCGGTGATCACACCGTCCCGTTCGAGGCGGTCGATACGGGCCTGGAGGGTGCCCCGGGCGATCGACAGGATCCGTGCGTACTCGCGCACGCTCGTCTGCGGCTGCTCGATGAGGAGCCGCAGGATCCGGGTGTCGAGCGCGTCCACCGCCATGGTCCGCCGGCCTTTCCCTGGTACGTCGTCGGGGGCAGCGACTGTACCAATGGCGCACTGCCGGTCCGCGGCGCCGTCCGCCCCCGGCCCCTCATGCCGGCGGGCACGGGGCCGGGGGCGGTGGGGCGTCAGAAGTTCACGTCGGAACAGGCGTAGAAAGCGTTGCCCGTGTCCGAGATCGTCCAGACACCGAGGATCAGGTGTTTGCCGGACTTCTGCGGCAGTGCACCCGAGTGGGTCACGGTCGAGCCCGGCTGCCTGCCGCCGAAGGGAACGGTGAGGAAGGGCTGCGGTTCGAGGTCGGCGCGGGTGAGCGGCTGGGACGGGTCGTAGCCGTCCCGGGTGATGTAGTACCGGAAGTCGGTCGTCGCGTGCCGGGCCTCGATTCGCCACCGGAAGGTGTAGTTCTGCCCGGCGGAGACCTGGGTGGCGGGCCATGCGCCGCCCCGCGGGTCGTCGAGCTCGGAGAAGCGGCCGATGCCGCCCGAGCAGATGTGGCCGTCGGCCGGTCCGCGGGTGGGGAATCCCTTGGGCCCCTCGACGCTCGGCGGCTCCCACTGGATCTGGCCGCAGTGCTTGACGGTGCCGATCCCGCAGAGTTGCTGGCGGCTGATCGGCGAGTCGGTGTAGCCGTGGCTCTGCGCGCTGCCGGATGTGGCGAACAGCGCCGCACCGGCCAGGCCGAGCCCGGCCAGTAAGGAAGTGATCTTTCTGCGCATACGTCGCTCCTGGAGATGTGGGGTGATGTCCGGAGAGTTCTGCGGTCTAGACCAAGGGTGAGCGTAGTGATGTCAACTCGGTGTGTCCATACCGTCAGGAGCTGTCGGCGCGCAGAGGGCGGCTGCCGGATTCACGCGGCCCGGACCGGTGGGAGAAGGAGCGGCGGGGCATCCTGCCCGGCACTCACGACTGCGGGTTCCTCCACTCGAACATCAGAATCGTCGCGTCGTCGCGGAGCCCGGTGCTCTCCGACTCCAGGAGGGAATGGATGAGCCGGCGACGAGCTGGGGCAGATCGGCTCCCGTGCGACGCGCGTTGCGGCAGGCGGCCGGGGTGACCGAGGTGGCGAGGCCCGAGGCCAGGTCGTGCCCCATCGAATCGAGGCTCGACGCGTGCAGGGTCGTAGCCGTGAGGGCGTGGTCGAACCCGTCCCCCGCGATCTCGTACGCCGGTTCCAGGACAGCCGTGGATACGACATGCGCCGTACCGATCGTGCGGGGCGGCAGGAACGCCCGGAGCAGCTCGGCGGGCAACTCCATGGGTTCCGTGCGGGTCCGGGCGACGAACGAATCCTTGTAGGACCGCTTGGAGGTGATCATCAGGGCCAGGAGAGAGGCGAGGACCCGGGCGCGGCGCAACAGCAAGGCGTCCAGCGTCGGGGACACCACCGCCACGACACCCAGGCGTTCCGCGCCGTCCACCAGGGGCAGCCGCGCTGTCAGGCCGCCCATGTCCGCTTCTTCCACCCGCAACGCCTTGGAGCAGCGGTCCACAGCTGTGGTCAGGTCGAGGGCTCTCCCCGCCCCACGTGGGTAGTCTCGCCCGGGTGCGTGCCTCCCGCGCGGCGGGCACTCGCGTGCCGGGCCTGCGAAGGCCCCGCGACGAGGCGGAGCGGCCACGGCGGCCACCCGCCATTGTCCGGGCGCGGGCCCCTGCACATACTTGGCCGGACCGATTCCGTACGGGGGACTCTTCATGACAGAGAACATCAGCGCGCGCTCCGGCACCTCCGTCGTAGCGGGCAGGGACGGGGAACCCATGGTGCGGGTGGAGAACCTGCATCGTTCCTACGGCTCCGGGGCCGCCGCCGTCCACGCCCTGCGCGGTGTCTCCTTCGACGTGGCGCACGGTGAGCTGGTCGCGCTCAAGGGCAGATCGGGCTCCGGCAAGACGACACTCCTCAACCTGGTCGGCGGGTTCGACGCCCTCGACGAGGGCCGCGTCACCGTGGGCGGCACCGATCTGGCGGGCCTCGGTGAGGACGGCCTGCTGGAGCTGCGCCGCGACCGGATCGGATTCATCTTCCAGTCCTTCGGTCTGATCCCGATCCTGACGGCCGCGGAGAACGTCGGCGTGCCGATGCGCCTGCGCAGAACCGCTCCGAAGGAGCGCGACGCGAGGGTCGAGCTGCTCCTCGCGCTGGTCGGACTCGCCGACCACGCGGAGCAGCGGCCGGGTGAGCTCTCCGGCGGCCAGCAGCAACGTGTCGCCATCGCCCGCGCACTCGCCAACCGGCCCGCCCTGCTGATCGCCGACGAACCGACGGGCCAGCTGGACGCGGAGACCGGGCTCGCGGTGATGGAACTGCTGCGTGCGGTGGTGCGGGCCGAGGGCGTGACGGCGCTGGTCGCCACGCACGACGCCCAGCTGCTGGGGCTGGCCGACCGGGTGCTCGAACTCAACGACGGCCATATCGTCGAGCACGTCTGACGCGCGGCCGGAGCGCCGCATTTCGGTGTTCACGCACCGAAATCCGGTCACAATTCGATCAAGTCGTGAGTGAGGGCGGTGTTCTCCGGGCGCTGTCTCTGTAAACATTCCCTTCGAAAGAATTTTCGGGGGATGTGCGCAAGGCGTTTCGGGGGAGACCGGTGACGGGATTTGTGTTTCTGCGCGTCCGCGCACACCGGTTGCTGGTCACGGCGGCGCTGCTGGCCGTCCTGCTGACCACCGCCGTTCTGGCCACCCTCGCCGCGTTCTCGGGTTCGGTCGGGGACGCCGGGCTGCGTCACGCCCTGCAGACCAGGGACGCGGCCGCCGCCTCGCTGATCATCAAGGCGGAGAGTCCCGAGGCGGACCGTGCCGAGGCCGTACAGGTCCGGAGCGGGGCCCGGCAGTCCTTCGACGGGCTCCCGGTGACCCTGCGGGAGTTCCACCGCTCGGGGCCGTACGCGCTGCCACGGGGTCTGCAGCCGCCCGCCGCCCGCGAGGGCGAGCCCGACCTCACCACGTTCGCCCTGGCGGACCGCTCGCGGGTCCGCCTGTCGAAGGGCGCCTGGCCGTCGGCGGGGCAGGGCGACGTGATCGGCGTCGCCGTGCCCGAGGTCGCCGCGACGCAGCTGAAACTGTTGCCGGGGCCGCGGGTACTGACCCTCGCCGACCGGCTCGGTGGTCCCGCGGTGCGCATACGCGTCACCGGCGTCTACCGTCCCGTCGACCGGAACGATCCGTACTGGCAGCTGGACGAGCTGGGCGGGCGCGGTGTGCACAGGGACTCGTTCCTGACGTACGGGCCGATGCTGACCGACGCCGCGGCCTTCGGGTCCGGCCGGATCACACACGGTGGCGTGTCCTGGCTGGCCACGGCAGACTTCACCACCTTGGGCGCCGACCGGATCGACTCACTGCGTACGGCCGCGAAGAACAGCCAGAAGCTCGTCGCCGCCCGGCCGGGGCTGGAGAGCGGCGTCACCACGCGTACCTCGCTGCCCGACGTTCTCGGCTCATTGGAGCGGGCGCTGCTCGTGTCCAGGGCGACCCTGCTGATCATCTCGTTGCAGCTGGTGCTGCTCGCCGCGTACACGCTGCTGCTGGTGGCCCGGCTGCTGAGCACGGAACGCGCGGGCGAAACCCAGGTGCTGCTGGCCCGTGGCGCCTCGCGCGGCCGTCTCGCCGCGCTCTCCGCCCTGGAGGCGCTGCTGCTCGCGCTGCCCGCCGCCGCTCTCGCGCCGCTGCTCGCAGGTCCGCTCACCCGGCTGCTCGCAGGCCAGGGGCTGCTGGCCAGGATCGGGCTGCGCGTCGACACCGGTCCGACCGCGGAGGTCTGGCTGGTCGGCGTGGTGGCGGCGCTGGCCTGTGCCGCGGCCGTGGTGGCCCCGGCGCTCACCGCGGCAGTGGCGGCACGCGGGCGCGGCCGCACGCTGCCCGCCCCGCTGCGCACGGGCGCGGACATCGCGCTCGTGGCCGTCGCCGCCGTCGCGTTCTGGCAGCTGGACCGGAGCACCTCGGGTGGCGGCGCCCTCAGCGGTGACCGCGAGGGCGAGTTGGGCATCGACCCGCTGCTCGTCGTGGCGCCGGCACTGGCGCTGCTGGCCGGGACCGTCCTCACCCTGCGGCTGCTGCCGCCGACGGCGAAGCTCGCCGAGCGGCGGGCGACCGCGGGCCGCGGGCTGACCGTCCCGCTGGCGGGCTGGCAAATCAGCCGCAGACCACTGCGCGGCGCGGGACCGGTGCTGCTGCTCGTGCTCGCCGTCTCCATGGGCATGCTGGCGATCGGCCAGGGCGCGTCCTGGGACCGCTCGCAGGACGACCAGGCGGACTTCAGGGCCGGCGCCCCGGTACGCGTACTGGGCAGCGGCACCTCCCGGTTCGGCCAGGGCGGTGTGTACGACGGGATACCGGGCGTACGGGCAGCGGTGCCGGCCGCCCGTACCGGTCTCGGTCTCTCGGGCGGACGCCAGGCCACCGTACTCGCGCTCGACACCGGGCTCGCGGGCACGGAACTACGGCTGCGGGACGACCTGGCCGACACCGACCCGGGCAAGCTGCTGAGGTCCCTGAGCCCCAAGAAGACCGTGCCCACGGGTGTGCTGCTGCCCGATGACACGGTGCGCCTCGTCCTCGACGTCACCCTGAGCTCCGCCGAGGACGGCCCGCACGCGAGAGAGGGCACGACCATCACTCTCACCTTCGAGGACCGCTTCGGAGTGCCCTACCGGCTGCAGTCGGACACACTTGCGCCGGACGGCAAGCCGCACCCGATGACCGTCGACCTCGCCAAGGCGGCAGACGCCCCGGCGGGAAGGCCGGCGGGTCCGCTGGCGCTGACCGGGGTGGAGTTCGACGAGGCGGGTTATCCGGACCGGATCGCCGCCAAGCGGCTCACGATCGGCGGGATGCGCTCGGTCACCGCGGACGGCGCCACCCGCGGGGTCACCGTGCCGAAGGACCTGGCGTGGGGGGCCAAGGCCACGGCGAGCGTCGAGCCCGACTCGTCCAGGAACGAGCGCGGCCCCGCGATCACCGCCGTGGGCTCGTCGCCCCGGACCCCACTCGACGTCTCCTACCACACGGGCAGAGTGGTGTTCGAGGACCAATGGGGCCCGAAGCGCACGGTCACCGTCCGGGTCACGGCCAAGCGCGGGGAACCGGCCCTGCCGGCCGCACTCGCCACCGACCGTTTCCTCGAGTCCAGTGGTGCGAAGACCGGATCAGTGATCGACATCCCGATGCCCCAGGGCCCCGTGAAGGTGAAGATCGTGGGCGCTCTCCGCGGTGTTCCGACCACCGGACCCGGTGCGGGCGCCCTCGAACCGGCCGCCACACCCGCGACCGACGGCGGCGCGCTGCTGATCGATCTGCGAGCCGTCAACCGGGTGCTCGCCACCCGTCCCGACGCGGCGTTCCCGCCCACCGAGTGGTGGCTGTTCACCGAGCGCGGGGCCGCGCGGCAGGTCGCGGCGGCCCTGCGCGACAGGGCCGAGATCGACCCGACCCAGATCCAGGTGCGTGACGAGATCGCCGAGGACCTGCACGACGATCCGCTCGGCGCGGGCCCGCAGTCGGCCCTGCTCGCGGTGGCTCTCGTCGCCGCGGCGCTGGCCGCGGTCGGCTTCGCGGTGGGCGCGGTGGGAACGCTGCGGGAACGCTCGGCGGAGTTCGCGGTACTGCGGGCGCTCGGCGCACCGCGGCGCCAACTGGCCCGGCTGCTCGCCGTCGAACAGTCACTGCTGATCGGGCTCGGGCTGCTGATCGGGCTGGCCCTCGGCGCGGTGCTCACCCGTGCCGTCGTACCGCTGATCGTGCTCACCGGACAGGCCACACAGCCTGCTCCGGGTGTGCTGGTGGAACTGCCGCTCGGGCGCGTGGCGCTGCTGGTCGCGGGAGTCGCCGCCGCACCCGTGTTCATCGTGGCGGCGCTGGCGATGCGTCGGGGCGATACCGCCGCGGCGATGCGTGTCCAGGGAGGCGAGTGATATGAAGGCCACTGCCCCCTGGGTCCGCACCCGGCTGCGTACGGCACCGGGGTCCGCCGCCGCCCTGCTTCTCCTCGTCCTGGTCACCTCGTTCCTCGCCGCGGCGTTCCCGGGCGCGGTGGCCGCGTATGAGAGCCGGGGCCTGCGCCACGAGGTGAGCGCCACCTCGCCGGATGGAAGCGTCATCCAGCTGAGCAGCGATCCGTGGCAGGACGTGGACGGTGAACCGGAAAAGATCTTCGATGCGCTGGAGGCCCGTCGGCTGACCGAGAACTACCAGCAGATCCTGGCCGCCTTGCCGAAGTCCCTGCGCGTCGACACCGGCCAGTCCGCCTACGGAGCACGCACCCGCAAGCCCGTGGCAGCCACCGACACGTGGCTGCCCGAGCTGAACGGCGGATGGCCGGTATTCACCCTCTCCGCCCAGACCGCGGTCGCCGAGCACTCCACGCCGGCCTCGGGACGGCTGCCCAGGGCGACCGCGGGGTCCGTCACCCCGGCCACCGAAACCGTCGAGGCGGCGGTCACCTCCGCCACTGCCAGGGCGCTGCGCATCAAGGTCGGCTCGACCATCCATGTGCCGCGGGCCAACGGTGCGCCCCTCGCCGTGCGCGTCACCGGCATCGTCGAACCGCTGCGGCCGCAGCAGAGCTACTGGTCCGTCGAACCCGTGCTGCGCACGCCGACGTACCTCCACACACCGGATCAGCCCCCTCTGCCGTACTGGCACGGCGCACTGCTGCTTGCCCCCGAAGCGGCACCCGTCCTGCTGTCCATGGGCGGCGAGGCCTACTGGCGTGTCGCTCCCGACCCGGCCGGGATGGACGTCGCCGACCTGTCCCGGATCACACAGGCGATCGCCTCCCTCGAACAAGGCCCGCTGCTGAGCGCGCTGCGCACCGAGGTCGCGCCGCAGCTGGAGACCAGCACCGGCCTGGACGACGTCCTCATCGAGTTCGACGGCATCCGCGCCGCCATCAACCCGGTGGTCGCCGTCGCGGCCTTCGGCGTCGGCAGCGTCGCGGGCGTCGTCCTGCTGATGACCGGCGGCCTGGCCGCCTCGCGCAGGCACCACGAGCTGTCGCTGCTCCGCTCGCGGGGCGGTTCGGTCCGCGGGATCGCGGGACGGCTGCTCGCCGAGGTCGCCGTTCCCGTCGGCCGCGGTCGCGCTGTTCGCCTGCGCCACGCTGCCCCTGAGAGCGGCGTTCCTGCACCGGCGGCCGCGTCTGCACGGTGACCGGAACGATCTCGTACGGGCCAGACCGTCGCGCCGCCGGACCGTGGCGGAACTGACGCTGCTGGTGCTGACCGTGGCAGCTGTCACCGCACTGCGGCGCCGGGGCACCTCGGACGGCGACGCGGACGCACTCATCAGCGCCGCCCCGGTACTGCTGGGTGTGATCGCCGCGCTGCTTCTCGTACGGCTGTATCCACTGCCCCTGCGGCTCGCGGCGCTGCCGGTGGCGCGACGGCGCGGTGCGGTCGGCTTCCTTTCACTCGCCCGTGCGGGCCGCTCCTCCGCCACCGCCACCGTGCTTCCGCTGCTGGCGTTGCTCGTGGCCCTGACGACGGTGGCGTTCGGCGGCTCGGTACTCTCCGGTGTCGCCGATGCCCGGGACCGGGCGTCCCTGGCCGCGATCGGCGCCGATGCCCGGATCGATGCGGACCGGGGGCTGCCGGACAAGCTGGCCGGGACGGTACGGAACATGGCCGGGGTGAACGATGTCGCGCCCGTCTACCGGGACTTCGACCTGGACCTGCGGGACGGCCGGCTCGACCGCGTCACGCTGCTCGCCGTCGACCCCGATTCGTACGCGCGTCTCGCCGGCCGCACCGGCCTCGGTCCGTTCCGGGCCGCCGAACTGCGGAAGTCCTCCGGAGTGCTGCCCGCACTCGCCTCCCCCGCCGTCGCCGAGCGGCTGCGCGGCCGGGCGACGGAGATCGGCCCGGCGGACGGCCCGTTCTCGGTCCGCGTGGACAAGGTGCTCAGCACCACGCCCGCAGTCTCCGACGGCGATTTCCTGGTGGTCGACGCAGCAGGTCTGCCGGGCAGGCACCTTGCCTCCACACTGCTGATATCCGGCCCCTCCGTGGCCGGCACCGACCTCGAGCCGGCGGCCCGCGCCGCGGGCTCGGCCATCGTGAAGCTGCGTTCCGCCGAACGGGACAGGTTCACGACGTCGCCCGTGCAGAGCGGTGCCGAACGGATCTACGCGGTGGCCGCGGCGGCGGGAGTCGGGTACGCAGTACTCGCGCTGGTGCTCTCCCTGCTCCAGACCTCCGCCGAGCGAACCGCGCTGCTCGGCCGGCTGCGCACCATGGGCATGACCCGCCGGCAGGGGCGCCGTCTGCTGATTCTGGAGAACCTGCCGCAGACTCTGCTGGCTGCCGCGGGTGGTGCGCTGGTCGGCTGGGTGGCGATCCTCCTGCTGGCTCCTGGAATCGATCTCGGCCGGCTCGCTCTGGCCGGTCAGGCGTCGCTCGGCCAGGTACGGCTGCGCGCCGATCCGGTGAGTCTGCTGCTGCCCGCGCTCGGCGTGGTGGCGATCGCGTCGGCGGTGGCCGCCGCACAGGCCTGGCTGATCACCCGGCGTACGACAACGACCGAACTCAGGGTAGGAGACACGCGATGACCGAGGCCTCCACAGGCGTCACCCTCGGCGAGCTGGAGCGCCGGGCGGCGGCCCGGCGCGACCGGCCCGAGTACGGCCACGACGCGCTGATCACCTGCGACCGGCTGGTCCGCATCTTCTCCACGGACGGAGTCGAGGTGCAGGCGCTGCAAGGGCTCGACCTGCTGGTCCGCGAGGGTGAGCTGATAGCCCTGGTCGGAGCGTCCGGCAGCGGCAAGTCGACGCTGATGAACGTCCTGGCGGGTCTGGACGAGCCCACGGCGGGCGCAGCGAAGGTGGCCGGGTGCGATCTGCTGGCCATGAGCGCGAAGGACCGGCTGCGCTACCGGCGCGAGGTGGTGGGCTTCGTCTGGCAGCAGACCGCACGCAACCTCCTGCCGTATCTGAGCGCCGTGCAGAACGTGACGCTGCCGATGCAGCTGGCCGGCCGTACGCGGAAGAAGGCCGAACGGGCCGCACGCGCCGAATCCCTGCTCTCCCTGCTGGAGGTGGCCGACTGCCGCGACCGCCGTCCGCACCAGATGTCCGGTGGCCAGCAGCAACGCGTCTCCATCGCGGTGGCACTGGCGAACGAACCGGCGGTGCTGCTCGCCGACGAGCCGACGGGAGAGCTCGACTCCCAGACGGCCGAGCAGGTCTTCGCCGCGCTGCGCATGGCGAACCAGGAGCTCGGCACGACGATCCTGATCGTCACCCACGACCAGTCGGTGGCCTCCGAGGTCAGCCGCACGGTGGCCATTCGCGACGGCCGCACCTCCACGGAGACCCTGCGGCGCACGGAGGTCGACGCGACGACGGGCCAGGAATCGGTGGTGGCCAGGGAGTACGCGATGCTGGACCGCGCGGGCCGCCTTCAGCTGCCCGCCGATCACACCGAAGCCCTGGGCATGCGTGACCGGGTGATGCTGGAGCTGGAAGCCGATCACATAGGCATCTGGCCCGACGACACGGCCGGGCATTAGCCTTCGGCCCGGGCCGGCCGGGCGGGCCGGGCGGGGGTCAGACGGTCCAGGCGTACCAGGCGGGCCAGGTCGGATTGATCAGGCCGGATCAGGGCGCGGCCGCCGGTGTCCACGATGTCCCTGGCGACCTCGCTCGGCCCTCGGCTCGTCCCCCGGGAAACGCTCCGTGAGTGAGAGCGTCGCGGCAGGCTGGACCGTTGGCTCTGCCGTGGCCCGACGAAGAGAGGAGATCATGGGCCATTGGTCCATAAGAGCCGGTCCAAGTTGAACCAGTAGCTCTTCAGGTGCTGCAATGGCTCTATCAATGGCGCTGCGGATCCCTCCGGGATCTCTGTGGCGCCTTTTTCATGTCTGCGCTGATCCATGCGCGAAAGGGGCGGGGCAACGTGCTGAAGAGGGCGTTCGTCGCACACGATCCGGGGCGGATCCGGCTGCGGTTCGCGTCCCGGGCCGTGCTCGGCATCGGGCTCGCCGTGGCGCTGTGCGGGGCGGCCGGGCACTCGCTGGCGGCGGCCATCACCGGTGGCCTGGCCGCGCTGCTCGCCCTGTTCACGGTGACCGACCCGACGGTGCGTGGACAGGCGGTCACGACCGCGCTCCTCCCCGTCGTCGGCCTCCCGGTGCTCACGCTCGCGGCCGTGCTGCACGATGTGCCGGTCGCGAGCGTGAGCACCGGGA